>CAYNMU010000203.1:0-2510 GCA_964398395.1 uncultured Eubacteriales bacterium | reverse complement strand
AAAATGTTGCTATGGCAATGTCTCCAGTTGGAGTTCACAACTTCAGTTGTGTCTTATCATCAGTAAGAGGCACATCTAAAGCTGTGAACTCCAACTTTAGCAATCAGCTCTCCAGAGGCAATTTTAAAATTGCCTCCCCTGAAAAACCATAGCGGATAAAGCGGCGGTCAATCCATCGACTGCTTGATATGCTTCGTTATCGCCTTATACGCCCAGTTGTCCCATTCGGGGTCAACACCAATCCCCTTGAGATCACCATAGTTTTTAAAAATCAGGAAACCTTCGAAATGCTCAAACATTTCTTTTACGCCTTTTTCTATGCTGCAAAAGGATCTGACCCTTTTCATATTACATATCTTATTGTATTTCAATTACTAACAAATAATTTGTAATTCATATATGCCTCTTACAGCCAATACCTCTCGCTTAAACTTCTCTTCTAACAGGCTGTTTTGGATCATTTTGGAAGATGTGAAGAACTCTGGGAAATGCTTTTGCTAACAACTTTGGCAAACTGAGAATTCTGGGAGTTATATAAAACGTTAGAAATAATCAGACAGGATTACCCTCCTTCATCAACTATGGCGAGCAGGCAGGATTTTCAGGATTTATTGAATTCAAATTATCAAGTCAATCATGTGTGGCATTCGGGTCAAACCCTGCACTATCAACTAACGAGCGTCCGGATTGGGAATGCATTAGCCTCAAAAAGGGTGTTTGAAATTTGGGGTAATCTTAAAAAACGTGGTCAGCTCCAAAAATTAACCTTGCTTGAATTCCCGACGCCCCGCTGCGATTTCCGCGGCTATGTTGCTGAGGAACGCTGGTCTCCTGACCGGCTTTAATGGAATTACATAAGAGCCGATCTGGAGATCGGCGATTCCGGGATAGCAAAAGGGTCAGATCTTTTCAAATTACACATCTTGTAGTAATCCAATTGCTAACAAATCTTTTGCAATTAATATATGGCTCTTAAAGCAAATACCTCTCGCATAAACTTTTATTTTAGAGGTTTCCTGAGTTTTGTTCGATCAGAAGAACATGGAATTATTTCGGAAAATATTTCCTGGCCTCTTTCGGAGAACATGTTTTAAGGGAGGAAGGCGCGCGGTTCAATTGTTCTTTGTCAAGGCTCACAAGGATGGAGCCATATTGAATTGCGGTAGCCACATAGATGGCATCAGCTCCCCGAAGACTGTATTCGGATGCGATTTTTATCGCTTTCAGTGAAAAATCATTGTCAAGCGATATGAAAATTGCATGTGGAAGTTTGAATAGATGCTCGGAGTATTCAACAGCGAGCTGATTATTGCCGCAACCTCTTCGGATTGCGGCTGCGACTTCAACTGGCATCAAAGACGGCTCCACAATCAGGGTTTCGGTTCTTTTTACCAGTCCGAGGAAGGCATTGCTGTCATCGTGGCTGGTTTCATTTTTATTGCAGGAACTTACAAATACGCTTGCATCTATCGTAAAAAGCATAATGTTCAGCGCCTCATGTCAGATAGAATCTTTACGGCGGACTCACCGGGCTTCCAGTCGGAAGCTATTTTTGAACTCAGCAGTTCGAGTTTTTCCCAGCTTGCCCCGGAACCTGTTGCCCGCACTTTAGGCATTGTAGTCTCGATCGGCCTCAGTAATCCAACAGGGCGGCCACGGCATGTAACGAGATAGCTGTTTTTTTTCTTCCAGACATTTCGCATGATTGACGAAGCATGGGATTTCAGATTTCTGATCCCTATATCGTTCATATTTATACCTCCGAGCATTTTTCTTCAATATAGTCGCATATGTGACTACATCTTTCAAGGTTGAAATGTATAATTCCTTTAATGATAAACTAAAAAAGAGCCGGGCTGGAGTTAGGCGATCCTTTAAGAATCCCGGCGAAGCCGGTTAAGTCCAGCCTACTCGAAAGGGGGGGACACAGACATTACTGTCTGTGATTGAAAATGAAATTTGAATCTACAGACAGGCGAACCGCCTGTGCTACTTTAACGTTAAGGAATTTCAAAGTTGCTGAATGTACATAATTCAATTTTCAAACTCAGGTCTTCTGTCTCTTGCAATCGACGGGCCGCTTCGGGGGAGAGAGGTTCTGGACTCAAAACCATACACTTGAAAAGATGTCCAAGTGCAATAGAATATTGGGGGCGCAAATTAAGCGGAATGGTAGTTTATAGTGTAGGGGGCCCTATTGCACGTTTTAAGATTAAGAATTAACAAAAAAGTGAAGGCCTGAAAAGGCCTTCACGGAATTAAGGAAAGGATAACTACATGGAATTCATTTCAGCACACGATCGCGAGATTTTGAGGCTGCGTGCGCAGATCCAGCTCGACTACGCGAATTCTCCGCAGAATAACATCATTCTGAAGAAGTGGCAGGCCCAGGCGGAGGGACGACGCGAAGCTCCGCCCGTCCGGCTGCTGTTCTCCAATTTCGGCCACGAGGTCATCACCCCGCGCCTGAAATGCGAGGGGGAGCAGGCACGTCGGCTCGAGGCCGCTCT
>CAYNMU010000202.1:0-2530 GCA_964398395.1 uncultured Eubacteriales bacterium | reverse complement strand
GCTTACATTAAGCGTGGCAGAACTGCCCTGGCAAAAAGTGGTACTGCCTGCCGAGTAGATGGTGGGTTGAGGAAGCGGATTAACCAAAAATGCCCCAGAAACCTCACTCGTTGCCGTGCCGCATGTGCCTGTTACAACACAATAATAATAGAGTGTTCCTGAGGTGGCTGACTGAGGGGTATAACTATAGGTTTGTGCTCCGTTTGCAGGGCCAAGATCTGTTACGCCGGCACCACTGGTACTTGCGGTAGTATTGCTGAACCATTGGTAGCTTAGGCCATCGCCTGTTGCTGTTACCGAAATTGCGCCGAATGTTCCGCCAACACATTGTGTTTGTGTGGCGGTTGACTGGCTCGAAATAGCCGGTTCTACACAAGATGTTTCCCCCAGGGCAAAATCGCTGAAAGAGTTAAATGCTGCAGCATTGGTATAATTTGGCGTTGTGGTGGCATAAGCAAGAACTGTTCCTGCATCGGCTTTAAGCATCACCACCGGCTTCGTTGGGGTGTAACCAGTGGCATCGAGCGTAACATTATATCCGAATGCACTTCCTCCTGTTTGGCTGATAATCCAATGCCGCCCTGTGGTAAGCAGGGAGACTGTTGCAGGTATGGTTCCCGAAATCGCACTTTCGATTTGCACTGCCGTTACCGTACTTGTACCAGTTAATGAAGTATAATTTAAAGTTAGTGGCCGGTAGTTACCTCCTTTTCCAATGGCAAAGCTTTTTGGACCTGTTCCGCTATATACCCTTGCAAGTTTTCCGTCGATGTAAGATGCACTGCTTGCACTATTGACAGTTCCGGCTGCAACGAGGGTATTGCTTCCAGTGGTAAGTAAGCCGTTGGTCAGGGTTAAGCTTCCATTTACAGTCAGATCGCTGTTGAGCGTAATTCCGGCAGCATTGTTAATGGTTAAGTTGTTGAGACCACCCGAAACAGCAGGCAGGGAAGTGGGAACGCTTCCCGAAAATATAATATTAGATGATGTTCCTCCGGTTAAAGTGCCTGAAGTTACCGTAATAACATCGTCAACGGTTAAGGTATGTGCGCCGATATTAAAATTACCAGAAAATAACTCAATCCCGGTATCTATATGAAGAACTCTTAGATCCCTGCTCAGTGTCAGAGTTCGCGGGCCACATTCAACTACCAAGTCAGAAATATTACCATCAGCAGGTACTTCATAAGAAGTAGCATAATCATTTAATGCAGGCTCGTATATTAGTTGGTATCCTCCTGTACCTGCATTAAAGGTTGGTGCCTGATCAAAAGCTCCTGCAAGATCAGAAGATCCTTGCATTCCGATTTGCACAACTACATACCCGGTTCCACCAATCCCCAAGGTTACTTTATTGGAATTGATAAGGGTGCCCCAAAATAAATTAACCCTCCGGCAAGTTACCTGATTGCTCCCCGACAGCGTAAACCCTGCAACATTGCCAAAATCTAATCTGTATAATTGGGAGGTAACTGTACCATTGTTGGTAAAGGTTTGTGCAGTTGTCCCTTGAAAAGAAACCCTTGCATAGGATGCTGACCCTGTTAAGGTTCCGGTTCCGCTTATACTAAAATCTTTTTTAAGATTCAAAGAAGTATAAGCACTACTTGTTCCTGCTGTCAGGCTGATTGTTCCGTTATCAGTAAGAAGCCCGTCAACAGTTAACTGTTTAGTCGGATTTATTGTAAGTGTTTTGGCTGCATTAATTGTTAAATTGACGCAAGATGGAGTAGTGCTTATTGATACAGGCCCGTCAATGATTACATTATCAGTTGTTCCTGGAGTCCCTGATCCTTTAAGCCAGGTTGCTGCCACGTTCCATACTCCACCTGTTGTAGTACTGATCCATGAAGTGGTTTGGGTAAGGGGATTATTGGTTGCTGTGGTGGTATTGTATTTTTCTGTACCTGAACTGCCATTGTACTCAAATACCTGAACCGTATATTGCGTACCTGTGGCTATTCCTGTCAGGATAACGGCATTGCTGTTCCCGTTATAAACACAATAATACCCTGATGACCCCAATTGTGTTCCTTTTGAAGCCCAGTCGGCGCTTGCAGTATAGGTGATATTATTTGTAGGATTGGTGATGGCGCCTGTGCCTAGTTTTACGAAAACGGCTCTGTTGGCTCCGTCTCCATTGGTCCAGTTAAGGGTCATTTGGGTGGCAGTCATATCTGTAAAGGCGATATTGCTCGCTTGCAAAGTGGGCGCAGTCAAATATGTGAAGCCGGCTAATGTTGCGGAACCTCCCGGAGTAGTTACGCTTACACTTCCTGATGTTCCGGCTGCCACTACCGCTGTGATGCTGGTAGCATCAACCACGGTAAATGATGTTGCTGCCGTGCCGCCAAAGCTCACGGCGGTTGCTCCTGTGAAATTGGTTCCGGTGATGGTTACTGTTTCACCCCTCCCTCCAAAGGTGGGGGGGAGGGAGGGATGGGTGGGGGCCGGATAAATGCCGCGGAAAGGGGAAACAAAAAGGGGGAAGGAAAAATTGGGGCCGGGAGTCGGAAGAGGACACGGCTGG
>CAYNMU010000201.1:0-2572 GCA_964398395.1 uncultured Eubacteriales bacterium | reverse complement strand
TAAGGCAGCACCGTTTTGGTGCTGCCTTAAAACTATGGGTTAGGATTAAACGATGCCTGCTATTTTATTCAGCGGTCCTTGGTAAACTTCCACTTTTAGGTCCAAAATATCCTGTACTAAAACAGGCGCGCCGATGGTTGCAGCTTCATAAATTGCCATTGGGATTGCCATTGCCTTGTAGCCGGTCATTGCATCAACTTCAACCGGTCGAATACCCTGCACGGCGTCAAAATGCTGCTTCCACTCGATGGCGAGCGTATCATGCAAACCATACGGGAATAAAATCTCCTGCTCTTCGGGTGTTAACTGGTCCATATACTCTGTATAAAGGTCATTGAGCGGATAAATAAGTTCCTGCTTGCTGTTATAGATGCCCTCACCCCAGAACGCAGCGCCCTCGGAGCCGTAAATAACATTGGAGCGGTCAACTTTGCCCGGAGCAGCGCGGGTGACCAACCAAGTACCGATAACGCCGTTTTCAAACTCAAGTATAGCGGAGGTGGTATCCTCAACCGTCACTTCAATTGGCTCCTTGAGTGTGTCAGGGTCAATTGTTTTAAGCGAACGGGTCTTGCGGAAGTGGGCGTAACGCTTTTCAAGAACAGCCTGCTCGTAGTCTTCCATATCCGCATATTCCTGATAGCGTGTATTATCGTAACTTGCCATCACTGCGCTGACCTTGCGAACATCACCAAGGTTATACTGGAAAAGGTCGGAATGATGCACGCCGCCGTCAAATGTCCATGCGCCCCCGGCAATATCCAAATGGTCGCGCCAGTCCCAATACCATTTTCTTTCGCCGACATCCATCCATAAAAGCAAGCGGGGTTTGCCGATCATGCCGCTTTTTATTGCCCAGTTAAGCGACCTTTCCTGCGGGGAAAGGCGATAGTTTTCAAAAACATGCAAAAGCTTGCCCGTTTCCTCAGCCTTGTCCATAATCATTTTAGCGGCTCTCATGGTAAAACCAAGCGGCTTTTCAGTGATTACATTTAGCCCGGCTTCAAGAGCCATAATTGCTGAGGTGTGGTGATTGATATGCGGGGTAAAAATCGCAACGCTGTCAAGCTCTTTTTCGTTTTGAAGCATGACGGCGAGATCATTATAAACCCTCGGCTTATGCCCTAAAATAGTCTCAAATCTCGTTGCAAAATCTTCCGCCCGTTCAATAATAATATCGCAGCATGCCGCAATATCAAAATCATGACAACCCGCATTCCAAAGCTTGATGAGGTCGCGTACATGAGCGCCCGCCATGCTTCCGCATCCAATAAAAGCGCATACCGTTTTTTTCATCTGTATTCCTCCAAAAAGTAAATTGTTTTGTTTGAATAATATCAATGCAAAGTTGGCAAGGCGATTGTTAAATACACAATATATGCTGTTTCACCGCTGAAAACCAACTGTCCATTGTATTTTATCACATTCATTTTTTTTTACAAGAGCAAAGCAAGAGAAATATTAAAATCTTGACTTTATTATTAGTGATTATGCGAATTCGTATATTTCTGCTAAATTTATATTGCAAAATCGTATAAATATGATATAATACAAACGCAAATGCAAATCATTATTGTTTAGGGTGAAATTATGCGTACAAAAAAAATCAAATTATCCATTCTGCTTTTACTTGCTGTCTTCGTTCTAGGCGGTTGCGTCTATACTGCGAACGGCAACGGAACAACTGCCGTTGAAAGCACAGAAAAAAAAGGCTTTACCATCGTGACATCATTTTTCCCGATGTATGTTGCAACAATTAATATAACAAAGGGCATTGATTCCGTTAAGGTAATCAACATGACAAAACCGCAGACCGGCTGTCTGCATGATTATCAGCTCACACCGCAGGATTTGATAACGCTTGAGACTGCCGATGCTTTTGTTGTAAACGGCGCGGGGATGGAAACCTTCTTAAGCGAAGTGATAGTGCAGCAGCAAAATTTAAAAATCGTTGAGGCAAGTAAAGGGATAAACATCCTAAAAAATCCGTCGGGCGAAGAAAATCCTCATGTTTGGGTCAGTATTACGAATGTCATTAAGCAGGTCCGCAATATTGCCGACCAACTGGCTTTAATTGATTCAATAAACGCTGTAAAATACGAAAGCAATGCCAATGCATATATAATAAAATTGGAGACATTGAGAACAAAAATGCACACTTCTTTAGAGGGATTAAGAAGCAGGAATATCATAACCTTCCACGAAGCCTTCCCATATTTTGCTCAGGAATTCAATTTGAAAATTGTTGCTGTAATCGAAAGGGAACCCGGTACAGCGCCGACCCCGAAAGAACTTGCCGGTATTATTGATACAATAAACCATTCAAGGGTAAAAGCTCTTTTTGCGGAACCTCAGTATTCGCTGAGCGCCGCAGAGACGATTGCCGCTGAGACTGGGGCGAAAATATATACGCTTGACCCTGCCGTTACCGGCAATTCGGACAGCAGCGCATATGATAGTTACATGAATATTATGGAAGGCAACCTGAAATCTTTGATTGAGGCGATGGGGTAGGGGACGGCGATTAGTGGTTAGTGGTTAGTGGATAGTGGTTAGAAGAACGTGAGGCTCC
>CAYNMU010000200.1:0-2637 GCA_964398395.1 uncultured Eubacteriales bacterium | reverse complement strand
GATCCCCACAAACATGTTCGTCAAAGGCTTAAAATCGGTCTGGTACAGCTCATCAGTTTCTAGTGTGAAGCCGGAACTTTCCAGTGTATATGTTTATACACAGAACAATCATCTAGTGTTTGTGGCTACCGATTCATTCCGTTTGGCCGAAAAAAGGCTCAAAAGTCACAAAAACAGTGCTTTAACTAACTTAGCCCGATGAGGACCGCATAAATGCGGAACTCCGAACTTACCGACTCACGCCGGGTGAGGGCACCCGGCCTACAGATCCTTCGCTCTTAGCTCTTGGCTCTTTGCGCCCCTGACCTCTGACCTGAATGGCACGTAGTTAAGACCCCCTATTTTTGCAGTGCCTGCTGCGGTGCGGAATGACTTTCATTTGATGGCGTGGTTTATTTAACAACGAATACGGTTTAGGTCTGCGTTTAACAGCGCGGGGTTCGACACGATTGGGACGATGAGGCAACATGTCGGCAGCGAGGGCGCGAAACATTTCCTCGATGAGTTCGCGGCGCAATTTGCGATTTGAAGCGGGAATCAGGGGACTGAACTGCCGCAGAGTGTCCAGAGTGCCTTTGAAGCTGATGCGATCAATGGGCACCGCATAGGTATTGGAAGCCTCGGCCATCATGCAACGGATCAGGTTGTAGGAAATCAAGTGCATAAGGATTTCCTTCTTAATCATGGCCGGAGTTTTACAGCGTAGCATTTCCATTTTCATCGTGGTTTTGATGTCGCGGAAAAACAGTTCTACGCGCCATCGTCGCAGATACAACCCGGCGATGTCCGCGGCGGTAAACACTTTGAAATCAAGCAAGGTGGTTGACAGGATAATCTCCGGAGAACGGAAGCCTTTAATATTAACCCGCACGCGGATCAGACGCAGTGTGAGGGTGTCTGGAAGAGAGCGCCAGAGGCGTTTGCTGGCCGTGAGGGTCTTCGCTTTGGGTTTCTGAATGGTTATAAGGCGTTGATTTTTGCAGAGGTGTTTGCCTTGGCGAAAGTCCTTTCGCCGAGCCTGTTGATAACGCGCAACAGAGTCTACCCCACGAATAAAGAATCCGGCCATAGTAACAAAGTCGCTGAATCCACGGTCCATGACCATAATGGCGTTGGTTTTGACTCGACGCCATATCCGGCGGAAGAGCGACAACTCGTGGCGATGTTTGTTGCCATAAGCCCAATCCACCAGCGCGCCGCTGCTCAGGCTGAAGATGGCAACCATCTTGAGCATGGGGAATCCGCATCCACGTTTCTGGTTCGAGAGCTGGGGATAGACGCGTTGATTTTCGATGGTGTCGGGCATCTGCACCGTGGTTCCATCGACCACGAATATCTCTCGTCCGTGCAGATATCCTTGGGAGTTGGCTTTTCGCTCTGCCGTTAAGGCACTTTCTTTGAGAAGGCGTTCGAGCAAATCATCAGGCAGGCGCTTGCGGGCCTGGCAGTAAGGTGCGTCGTCCCCGCTGACCGACGGCTTGTCCATCCGCACAAACCACGCCATGACCTTGAGCACGGCCTCCCGGCAAGAAGCCCCTGGATTGAGGCATTGCCAGAGGAATGTCCAGAAGGTCACTTGCAGGCTATAAATCCGGTCGCGGCTATTTGGCCCTTCATTGGACTGGCGAAGTTCGGGGATGTTCTGTTGGAACAGATCATGAATTTCATTGAGGGAGGCCTTTGCAACCCGCTGGGCAGCCGTCTTTAATGGCGCCTTTAAGGATTGTATTTTTCCAAAAAGTTCAGTTTGCACATACATATCAGTATATATACAGATACTTTGGTTGACATGCCAGCGTTTTCCTGCAATATTTTTGCTGATATGAAAAAAACAGCCGATACGAAGGAATGCGCTATATCGGATCTGGAGATGCCCGAAGCTTATGAGCGAATGCGCCAGGCACTCTCTCAAACGGGTTGGATATGCCAGGGAACGGTGGTATGCCGTTCGCTGTTACGTCAGATCAATGGAAAGCAGGTCGAGAAAGGTCCCTATTATTTATGGACATGCAAGGTCCAAGGCAAAACCGTCTGCGTTTCGCTTTCGAAAGCCCAATACGATTTGATTAAAGAGGCCATTGAAAACAACCGACAAATGCAGAATATTATCGAACAAATGCAAAGCCTAACCATGAAAACCATCTTGAAGAAAGTGTCGGGAGTTAAAAAACGTAAGTAGTTGGCGTTCGATGAGTTAGATCTTAACTACGTGCCATTCACCACTGACCATACCGAAAACCATACCGATTTTGGACCGATTTTCGCCACCATCAACTCTCAGCTAATTCTCAGTTTGGCAGTAAATGGCACAATTGGCACGAAATTGAAACTTCTTAAAACCATGCCATTTTGTGCCAAAAAATGCCAAACACCACTGAGCATACCAAAGTCTCAACCTACTGATCAGACCGCTGGATAGACTACAATTCATGGTGAGAGATTTGTTTGGCTGGCTAGGCGTGAGCGAGGAAAGATAGCCCCAGCGCTCTCTGACCGAGTGAACAACAACGCCCGACAGACAAAGATCCAACAGGAAGTGTAGGATATCCAACGGTCTGGTCAGTAAGTTGGCTATCGGTATTAATTGGGATCGAGAATTTTTGGGGAAGATCGGAAGAGCACACGTCTGAACTCCAG
>CAYNMU010000199.1:0-2658 GCA_964398395.1 uncultured Eubacteriales bacterium | reverse complement strand
TGTTCAAGCAATTGCCCGGATTTGTTGACATACCGTTTTGGAAAACGAAGCGGAGTAAAAGATTCGACGATAAAGAGGCGGTTATCTGCTGTATTGAACTCCATCTGATAGATAACCCCGCGTGGTACGATAAGGTGGTCGCCGTAGCCGAAAGGAATTTCGCCATACATGGTCTTCAGGATTCCTTTGCCCCGGTGAATGAAGATCAGTTCATCGGCCCCGGAATTTTTATAAAAGTAATCTTTCATTGATGTGAGCGGGGCGGCGACACTGATATGGCAGTCGTTGTTAACCAACACCGGAACCCTGCTTTCGAGGTAATCACTGGCAGGAGCAACATCAAAACTACGGAACAGGCGGTGCTGCATATTCTTAGGATCGTCTATTTTCGGGGCTACGGAGTAAGCCTCGTCAATTTTTGTGACCATCGTGGGTGGATGACAATGATACACTAAGGAATATACATCCGAAAATCCTTCCGTCGAAACTAACTGTTCGGCATAAAGTCCTCCATCGGGTTTGCGGAATACGACATGCCGTTTGCGGGGTATCTGGCCGAGGGAAAAATAATGGGTCATATTTTAATGGTAAAATTCAATAATCATTATTCGATATTCAAAACCATCAAACATCAATCTCCGGGATTTCCCCTTCGACAATCAGTTTTCCTTCCGTGGCATTGATGATTTCCTGCACCGAAACGCCGGGTGCCCGTTCCAGGAGTTTAAAACCCTGCGGGGTGACGTCGAGAACGGCCAGATCGGAAACGATCCGTTTTACAACACCTACGCCTGTCAGCGGCAAGGTGCATTTTTTCAGTAATTTCGACTCGCCCTGCGGATTGGTATGCATCATGGCAACAATGATATTTTTGGCCGATGCTACCAGATCCATTGCCCCCCCCATTCCCTTAACGAGTTTGCCCGGAATTTTCCAGGATGCGATGTCGCCGGTTTCCGAAACTTCAAAAGCTCCCAGTACCGTGAGATCAATATGCCCGCCCCGGATCATGGCAAAACTCATGGATGAATCGAAAAAAGCAGCTCCCCTGACTGCCGTAATTGTTTGTTTTCCGGCATTGATAAGGTCGGGATCAACTTCGTTTTTACCCGGGAAAGGCCCGATACCCAGCAGTCCGTTTTCCGATTGCAGCACGATTTGCATCCCCGCAGGAATGTAATTGGCTACGAGGGTTGGAATTCCAATTCCCAGGTTGACATAAAAACCATCCTGCAACTCGCGGGCGATCCTTTTTGCTATTCCATTTTTATCAAGAGCCATAATTATTTCGGATTTCAGATTTTGGATTTTCAAATTAACGGGTTTTATTCAGGGCGGGTCGTTGCAAATTCGATCCGTTTTTCATAATTCGTTCCCTGGAAGATCCGCTGCACAAATACACCGGGTGTATGGATATGATTCGGATCAAGTGTACCGGCCGGAACCAGTTCCTCAACTTCCGCAATGGTGATTTTTCCGGCCATCGCCATAGCCTGGTTGAAATTGTTGGCAGTATATTTATAGATCAGGTTGCCGTGTGCGTCGCCTTTCCACGCTTTGACAATCGCAAATTCGGCTTTTAGCCACTGTTCCTCGAGATACATTTTACCATCAAATTCACGCACCGGTTTTCCCTCCGCCACCTCAGTGCCATAGCCGGCAGGGACAAAAAATGCAGGTATTCCGGCGCCACCTGCCCTGATACGCTCTGCGAGGGTTCCCTGAGGGATGAGCTCCACCTCCAGTTCCCCGCTCAGCAACTGTCGTTCAAATTCCTTGTTCTCTCCTACATAAGAAGAGATCATCTTGTGAATCTGGCGACGGCGAAGCAGCATACCTAATCCGAACCCATCAACACCGGCATTGTTCGAAATACAGGTCAGGCCTGTAATATCGGTCGCGGCCAATGCAGCTATGCAATTTTCGGGAATCCCGCATAAACCAAAACCACCCAGCATGAGGGTCATGTTGCTTTCAATCCCCTTTATGGCTTCGGCTGCGTTTTTAACTATCTTATTCATAGATCCTTTATTATATTTAAGAGAAGGGCTTATCAATTTACGATTTACGATGAATTGTCGTTAATTTATAAATTGGAACTTGGACTCAGCGTTTTGTTTTTTTTATTGTTTTTAGCAACACGATAGTGTATAGTAAATGTTAACCTGATTAATTCACAAAATTAACCTTTTACCTTTTACTCTGTGAACCTCAGTGTTTTCTCTGTGAACCTCAGTGTAATTTTATTTCACAGAGAAGAACCACAGAGAAACGGCACAGAGAACCACAGAGAGAATTTTCATGAATAAATCAGATTAAATATTCTTTGGTTCTGATTTGACGATGTATTTTATAATTCAACAAATTTATATTAATTCTAAATAAAAACTGTAATTTTGCAAAAAAATTCTATTTATCTAATTAAAATTTCAAAATGTTAAAACTATTCAGTCCATATATGCTCGCCGGCATCGAATTAAAAAACAGGGTTGTTATGGCGCCTATGACCCGTTGCCGTGCCATCGGGAACATCCCGAATGATCTGATTGCTAAGTATTACGAACAGCGTGCCAGTGCCGGTTTAATCATAACCGAAGGCGTTTCCCCTTCGCCGAATGGCCTGGGATATGCAAGAATTCCCGGTATCTTCAGCGAAGC
>CAYNMU010000198.1:0-2690 GCA_964398395.1 uncultured Eubacteriales bacterium | reverse complement strand
TTTGATAATGCCGCGAATGGCATGACGTAAAAGTTCCATTTCAATATTTATTTGCAATATTATAGAATAAAATTCAAACGGTATCCCCCTGTCTCATTTTAAGGATAGTACCGTTCCAGAATCGCCTTAACAGACTCCCTGTAATACTTATTGATCAGCGGGGTTACAAAAAATCCGATGGAAGCGTGTTCATAATCATTGATGACCATTCCGGGATCATAGATCACATCAAGGCCTAATCGCGCCGTGGTCTCAGCCACAAAGATCTCCTCGCCAAAAAGAAAATTAGGAAGATCCAGTGTCCCGCCGGAAGTAAAATAGGTGTTCTTAAAAACGAGGCAGGAGCCATGAGGAGCATAAATTTTTCTCCCCTTCATCACGGTATGTTCAGCTATACTTTTTTTTCCCCTCCGCAAACCTCGTCTCCATTTTTTAGCATAAGCAGCCAGAAGGTACAAATTTTGAAGAAGAAAACATGAATAAATGAACCGGAAAAACAGGAGCTTTCCTTTGGGATACCGCACTAAAATTTTCGGATTATAGTCTGTATTCCATTTCCGGGAAATGATAGACGGGGCAACAATGCCTAAGTTCTGCAGATCATTTAATTCATTTAGCTTTTGAAAGAATTGAGGTGTAAAAACGATGTCAACATTGGTCACAAGGACCCATCGTGGATATGTAGAATATTTTCGCAGATAGCACTTCAACCCTTCTCGTGCGCCACCAAAGTACCCGGAATTTTTCCCGGTTTCGATGTAATGCAGAAATGAAAGGCATTTGATTTTTTTCAGGAAATCCGGGGGTTTCACAGTGTCGCTGTTATCCACCAGAATAAGTAAGAAATTTTCGTTTGTAACAGGTATAAGACTATCCAGATACCTAAGTGTTTCCTGGTATGTGTTGTAAATTACGCCAATGATCAATATGTTGGTCTGATTCATTTTTCAGCGGGGATTGATATTGCCGGTTGAAAGAAAATCTCCGATATTCATGGTGCACAGCGATCTTTTCCCGCTGTGGGCTGAATCAAAACAAATCATAGTGCCATCGTGGTTCCACCGGGGATGCAGGTCGCACCTGACTGCCTCCTTAAATCGAAGAGGCTGGCGGAAATAACCCAAATCAAAGCGTTTTTCTTTCAATAGATTATACAGGATGAGGTAACTCCGGTGCAACCGGTCAGGGTATGTATCGGTAATAAACCATTCAGGAATTTTTTCCGGAAACGACGGATGACCGTCAGAGTTAAAAACATCCGTCCCGATCAATCTGTATTCTTCACTCATATCCTGAAAAAGGATGTACGCATCTTTATTTTCCGGCGAACGGCTATAGGCAAGAACATGCGATTCATCCTGCCATGCAATATGAGAGACCATATCATGCGTCGGAAATAAATGAAGATGCTGTCCGCTCACATCGCTCGAAAACATGCGGGTATAGGTGAAATTTCCATTTTTTATCCACCGGTGAAGAAAAAGAAACCGCTGACCTGAAGGAGAGAACAGACAATGCGTTAGAAAATGAAAAGCGCCGTTCATACTTTTTTCGGGATGGAAAGAGGCAATATCATTCACCGAAAATAATTTAGTTACAAGGTTGTTCTGTATATCAATGATGCTGATGCCATGCGAAGAAGGTGACTCTTTTTCAATTTCAGGATCGCTTCCCGGTACATAACCATAACCGGCGAAATGTCGTTGAAGCCGTGCAAAATTGTAAGATAAAGCCTTGTTCCCATCCCGATCAACTGCAGCGATGGCTTTTGGTAAAACTCCGGCAGCTAATCCTTCGGTGTCGAAAATTTTAGCGACATTGTCTGCCCCGCCCGAATCATTGAAAATAAATTTATTGCTCTTCCCCAGCCATTGTAACATGCTTCCCTGTTGCCAGTTGAAGCAGGAGGTGGAAGTGATTTTCTGAAACGAAGAAAAATCATCGCCTTTAAAAAACCCAATGTCAATCTTATCCCCGGTTTTTGGTATTTTATTGGCAATTCGATTATAGCCATGGGCCAGAAGATACAAATTACCGGATGACCAGGGATTTTTATCATGGAACCCGAAAAAAAATCCTTCCCTTACAGTAACCGGGTATAACGATTGTTCACGCGGACCCGGGATAAGAGAAAAAAGTGTCTGATAAACATCCCTGACTACGTTTTTGATCTTTGGATTGCGTTTTACAATATGATAAACCAATGATTCCAGCGTGTTCATTGCATTTATTTAAATAATCCCTGTTTACGGAACCGGAATAAAAAAGCGAAAATAACGATAATATAAATAAGAACCGAAACCAGAGATATGAGAGCAGATGCCGGATATCCATAAACCGGGACAAAAACCAGGTTAGCCAAAGCATTAACCGTCAGTGCAACAAAAATGGCAACCAGCATCAGCCTGGGCTTCAACAATAATTCCAGAGGTTTATGCAGCAAAAGGGCAGCCTGCCATAAGAAGGCAGAACCGATCAGGGCTGCTGATACAAGAAACTGGTGAATTACCTGCAGATGCAAAATCCTGGCATAAAATACATTCTGAAAAACCATAAAAAAAATAAACACAACAACCGCAATCATAAAACAATATTTCAACCCTTCCCGGATGAGTTTTATTGCCTCTTTTTTCCGGTTATCGTTCCATTTTTCCACAATCATCGGATGATATGCCAAAAGGATAGGGATT
>CAYNMU010000197.1:0-2709 GCA_964398395.1 uncultured Eubacteriales bacterium | reverse complement strand
AAAAGCCAAAAGTAAAAAGAATGTTGATTGTTTGGCATTAATTTCATAAGTTTGTCATAAAATTGTAATAAAACTAAATGTAAACACCATGAAAATCATCATCGGTTTAATTTTCCCAGCTTTGCTGACCCTGACATGTATTTCATGCAATGAAAATATTACTATCAATGATACCGTGGATATTGACTCCACAATAAATATTAAACTCAACTTCAATCGTACAAAACCCACAACACTGAAAATCATGAAAGAACCTTTTGGAAATGCAGATCAGAAGGAGGTTTTTCTTTACACCCTCACCAACGGCAATGGAATCACAGTAAAAATATCCAACTACGGAGGCATCATCACCTCCATCCTGATGCCGGATAAAAACGAGAAAACAGGTGACATCGTTCTGGGCTATGACAGCCTTAAGCAATATATTGCCAACAGTCCCTATTTCGGAGCAATTGTGGGCCGCTATGCAAACCGCATTGCCAAAGGCAGCTTCAACCTCGATGGAAAGCAATACAAATTAGCCATCAACAATGGGCATAACAGTTTGCATGGTGGGCTGAAAGGGTTTGACAAGGTGGTATGGGATGCCCATGAAATTTCCGATTCAACATCCGCCGGATTAGAACTTACATATCTGAGTAAAGATGGCGAAGAGGGCTATCCCGGGAATCTCCGGGTTAAGGTCACTTATACTCTGGATGAAAAAAACCAGTTGACTACCCTGATTGAAGCCGAAACCGATAAGGCTACCCCTGTGAATCTCTGCAACCACACCTATTTTAACCTGAGCGAAGCCGATACTAATATTCTTGGGCATATTCTTACGCTCTATGCCGATCAGTTTACGCAGGTCAACAGTGAATTGATCCCAACGGGTGCATTGCCTGATGTGAGAGGGACTGCAATGGATTTCAACTATTCGGTTGCAGTCGGGGAGCGCATTGCATTGGTGAAAGGAGGATATGACCACAATTATATTTTAAAGAAAAAGGCAGGAGAACTCTCTATGGCCGCTCAATTATACGATCCCCGCACAGGACGTCAGGTTGAAATACTTACCACGCAACCCGGCGTTCAGTTCTATTCAGGCAATTTCCTTGACGGCACCATCGTGGGAAAGGGAGGCAAGGCATATAAACAACACTACGCACTCTGTCTTGAAACCCAGCATTTCCCGGATTCTCCCAACCAGCCTGCATTTCCGAACACTATATTAAAACCGGGAAAAAAATTCTCAGAAAAGACTGTCTATAGGTTTTCGGTAAACAATGAGCAATGAGCAATGAGCAGTGAGCAATAGTGGTTTTTAAGGATTCACGGTTTATTTTTATTGTTCATTGTTCATTGCTCATTGTTCATTAATATTTCTGCGGCACGAAGGTTTGCTCCGACATTGGTGGGCGGACGTAGGATTTGTCTTTTTCAAGCGGGGGCAGGATGATGGTTTCCCGTGGGACATCGTCGTGAGGCACCAGGCTGAGAAGGTGGCTGATACAATTCAGGCGTGCCCTGCGTTTATCATCGGCTTCCACAACATACCAGGGGGATAGTTTGGTGTCGGTATAGGCGAACATTTCATCCTTTGCCTTGGAATAGTCAACCCACTTTGTGCGCGATTCTACATCCATGGGGCTAATCTTCCACCTGCGTGTGGGGTCGCTGATCCGCTGCTTGAAACGTTTTTCCTGTTCTTTATCACTAACCGAAAACCAGTATTTGATCAGGATTATACCCGACCGGATGAGCATACCTTCAAAGTTCGGACAGGATCGCAGGAAGTCCCAGTACTCGGCCTCAGTGCAGAAACCCATCACCCGCTCAACCCCTGCCCGGTTATACCAACTGCGGTCGAAGAGTACCATTTCGCCTGCAGCAGGCAAATGCGATACGTACCGTTGAAAATACCATTGAGTTTTCTCTTTTTCAGTCGGAACGCCAAGAGCAACCACGCGGCAAACACGGGGATTCAGACTTTCGGTAATTCGTTTGATGGAGCCTCCCTTTCCGGCAGCATCGCGGCCTTCGAAAAGTACAACCACGCAGACCCTTGTATTTGATCCATTCCTGCAACCTGACGAGTTCGACCTGCAGTTTTACGATCTCATCCTCATACATGTGTTTCGGAAATTTATCTGCTCCATCCTCTTCGTTACTCGAAGGCAGATTATCCGGCATTGCCGGAGATTCCTCCACTACCTTCGATTTCTTCACTTTTTCCTTTGATTTTTCTTTTTTGTGTCCCATAACTCAGATTTTATAATTACGATTTATATATGAAACTTGAACCTGTTCCGAAAATCAAACTCAAAATGACCTCACCCTAAACTACTTCTTCAGGAAGCGGAATCAGGATAAGGTGACTAAATTGTTAATTTCCCTGACCCCGTCAGAAACTTCCGCGAGGTAAAAATCGGCTTTGAATCCTGTTTTTGCCTGATATTCCCTGCCCACCTGTTCAATGAAAGTATCAACGGCATTTTCGCGTATCAGGTTGACGGTACAACCTCCAAAACCAGCGCCGGTCATGCGTGCCCCAACCACGCCATTGATTTTTTGTGCCTCTTCCACCAGGGTGTCCAACTCAAACCCGGTAACTTCATAATTATCGCGCAGCGATTCATGCGAAGCATTCATAAGAGCGCCGAACTGCCCGATATCTCCCTTATGAAGGCAGGCAACAGCATTCAGCACCCGCTGATTTTCGGAAAT
>CAYNMU010000196.1:0-2722 GCA_964398395.1 uncultured Eubacteriales bacterium | reverse complement strand
AAAGTTTCCTGTTACCTATATTATAAACAAATACACAACATTTAATTGTTGTCCATATCAATATAGAGAAAACAAAGAATGGTTTGGAATATTTTTTTCAAAGGAAGTACTTGAATTAGAAATGGAACTAAATGTATTTGTTCATGAGCTTATGCACTTATTCTTTCACACCTACTTTGATAAGATATGTAAAAAAGAAGGATTAAGCAAAGAACAAACCCAAGATCTTAAAGAAGCAGCAACAATTATAATAAACTCTGAATTCAAAGATATTGTTGAAAAAAAAGATAAAGGATATGTTATTCACAAAGAACTTAGAAAAAAGATAGAAAGCATCTGGAAGAAAGACAAAAACTTTGAAAATTTAGTTAAAGAAATGTGTGAATATGTTCTAAAACACTAAATTAAACATAAGAATACATAATATCAAAAATAGATATCCTCTTTACTTTTTGTTTATCTTTAATATGTTTATTATAATAAGCAATAGGACAAAAACCATATCCTTGATTATTTTCTAGAGTAAGATCTACATACGTATTTTCATAAATAAAACCATTCCTTTCATTTAATCTTTTTATATGATCTTCTGATTTTATAAATACAGCAAATAATCTTTTGTATCCTTGTTTTTTTGCATATTTTTTCGAAAATTTAATAATTTCATTACCAATTCCTTTACATCTATATTTTGGTAGTACCCCCATAAATTCAAGACCAAAAAATCTATGATATTCTGTTGTAAATCCAAGTATAAAATATCCAATTGGTTTATTAGTTATTAAATCAAAAATATAGAAATTAGTAAGATCTATACTATTCTCAGAAAATCCACAAAATGAAGATAAAGGTGTATCCTTAACAATTAGTTGATGTATTTTTTTCCAATTATATTTCCCTGGATCTTTACTTATTTTTAATTTCATATTTTATCATTTTTAATAAATAGTATTTAATAGCATATTCTGTCATTATACAATTAAAAAAATAATTTTGTTTAAAATACTTTTGAGCCCAACAAGCCCCACCACAAACTGGATATAAATTACAAGACACACAATTAGTCATAAATACTCCTTTTTGATTTTTGTAAATAAATTTTTCCATTCCAATTACACGTTCACAAAAATATCTATTTCCAAATAAATCAATCCAAGCAGGAGAAAATGTATTTGCAGGACATTTATTTATTCTTAATGTTGGTTTTGATAAAAAGTTAAATTTATATTTTCTACAACTATTATCCATTAATTTAATTACTTCTTTAGTTTGATTATAGTTTAATTCAATATTTTTTGCATCAACATAACCTACAGATATTAATATTTTCTTTTTTAAATCTGAACTAAGTAAATTATTTAATTCTTTTACAAATAAGGTTGTATATTTATAATTCTTTGTGGTAACATTGTATCTTATTCCGATTGTTTTAGTTATATCTTTTACTAAATTAATTGAATTAATTATATCATCAAAATAACCTCTATCTTTTTCATGTAAAAATTTAGGCCCATCAAAAGTAAATTGAATATGAGTAAATTCATTCTTTTTAAAAAATTTAACAAATGCATAATCTATTAATGTTCCATTTGTAATCATTTTCAAAGAATATTTAACCTTTTTTTTTCGTAATTTATCTACAAAATAATATATAGCATCTTTATTTAAAGTTGGTTCTCCTCCAAAAAAAGATAAACTAAATTCTTTTTTAATTAATTTATCTATTTGTTTCCAAATCAAATTAAATTTATTTTTATCTGTAATTATGATTGAATTTTTATTTTCTTTTTCATAACAATATGAACAATTCAAATTACAATTATAAGTTGTAACTATAGTTATTCCCGATGAATCTTGATATTTATATTGAATGAAATATTTCATTAAATCATTAAAATCACAAAGAATTGGGATTAAAAATTCATATTTAATTAAATATTTATTATTGTTTATCCAATCTATTGAATTTACTTCTAAAATAGAACCATTTAGTAAATTATAATAATATTTTTTATAATTATATAAATATGGATTTTTTTTAAATTCAATTTTATTTAAATCAGGAATTAATTTGTGTTTTTGTTTAATAAAACCAAGTTTAAGAAGAAAAGAGATAATATTTTGGTTGGATTTTGAGTTAAATTCATAAGCAAGTTTATATTTTGTAATAAATAAAGATGCATGTATTAATTTAGTTCCAATCTTAAAATTTCTAAAATCTTTGTGGACATATATTTTTTTAATAATCCATTTAGAATGTAATTGTTGTAAAATACAATATCCAATTTTATTATAATTATAAGTTACTTTGATAATTATTGTATTTTTAGTTTGTTTAATAGTTAATGGAAATATTTTTAATGCCATAATTACTCTTTAGCATTATCACAGCCGCAATCATTACGACAATCGTGACCACAATAATCACAACCATATTTTTGAGAACACCCTTTATCACAATTAGTAACTAATTTAAATTTTGGTTTTAATATTACTTTCATAATATCCCTCCCATTATTAATTAGAAATAAATAACTAAAAGACAATTATAGATATTATCATCAAATGATTTAAAAATACATCTTTTTCACTATATTAAGTAAATATCCTCTAATCAATCCTTATTGTTTCTCCATCCTTATATATCTTTGTAGCATTATGTATTAATTTACAAGGAATGTTTGCTTCTCTACAAAATATAGAAACGTGACTTAAGAGACTT
>CAYNMU010000195.1:0-2740 GCA_964398395.1 uncultured Eubacteriales bacterium | reverse complement strand
ATGAACCTGATGCGCGACCACTATGAAGGAAGCAAGATGGACATGACCAACGACATTGGCGCCGGTCCTTTCCAGTGTCCCTATCGCTGGCGTCCCATGACCTGGCAGGTTGACAGTATTCCTTACGTTCACGAACGTGCCACCTCCACCCAACAAACAGGATTCGTTTTTGTTGCCCAGTCAAGGAATTGGTTACCCGATCCTATTGGCGGAATTTTCTGGTTTGGTCTGGACGATACCTATACCACGGTCTTTTCACCCATGTACTGTGGCATGACAAAAGTTCCCAAAGCTTACGCGGTTGGAGATGGCGATATGCTTCACTTCTCCCCCACCTCTGCTTTCTGGTCATTCAACCTGGTTGCGAATTGGGCCTATACAAAATATGACTACATGATCAAAGACATCCGGCCTGTTCAGCAGGAATTGGAAAAGAAATACACTAAGGAAATAATCGGTGTCGACAAAAAAGCAGCCGAAATGTATAAAAAAGACAAGGCAGCCGGTATCAATTTTATCACTGCCTATTCCGTGAAAACAGGGCAGGCTTGTGTGAAACGCTGGCAGGAACTGTTCCAGTACCTGTTTGTGAAGTATCTGGATGGAAACATAAAAAAAGAGAAGGATGGAAAATTTGAAACAAATCCGTATAACATGCCCGTAATGCCATCACAACCCGGCTATCCGCAATGGTGGCTGAAGGAGATCGTAAAACAACACGGCGAGGTCATTAAACAGGTTGGTACTTCAGGACACTAAACATTGATTCGCTGCAATACAAGTAATGCAGGCAATGCAGGAATGAGCGTGTTTTTTTTTATCTTTACACCATATATTCTGGAAAATTCATTTTAATATGGAAGAACAAAACTCCCCGACCCGTAAATACAAGATTTATCTCTCTGTTTTAGCGCTTCTTTTACTGATACTCCTCTTTTGGCTCTTTATTCAGCGGTCGCAACTCATGAAATTAGTCAAAGAAAAAGAGATTGAGAAAACTGAGTTGCAGCATAACCTGGATTCATTGATGACAGAGCACAACAAAATCAAGGTTTCTTACGGAGCCCTGTCAGATTCATTGAAATCCAAAGACAGTCTTATCCAGAAGAATGCAATTGAGATTAAGAAATTGCTGGATACTGAATGGGAATATAACAAGATTCGCAAGAAATTAGAGATGCTTCAGAAAGTCGCTCAGGGTTATGTTCACCAGATGGATTCGCTTTATACCGTAAACCGCGAGTTGACAGTAGAAAACGACCGGATCCGCCAGGAGGTGAAAACCGAACAAAACCGGAATCAGACCCTTATTAAAGACAAGGAGGAGTTGAAAGAGAAAATGAACCAGGCTGCCTACATTAAAGCATACGATGTGACTGCCAGTGCTTTCAAACTGAAATCGGGCAAAACAAAAGAGGAATTGACCGATAAAGCCAGCCGCGCGGAACGGATCAGGGTTTGTTTTACTATCGGAGAAAATCCATTGGTAGCCTCAGGCAAAAAAATAATTTACATCCGCATCCAGCGGCCCGATAATGTTGTTGTGATCAAGAGTAAATATGACACTTTTGTGTTCAACGGGCAAACATTGCCTTTCTCACTCCGTGAAGACATTGCGTACCAGGGAAAAGCCATGAATGTTTGTGTGGTCTGGGACAAACGCGATAAAGACCAGCCTGCGATGAAAGGAAAATATATTGTTACGGTATTTGCCGATGACAAGGAAATCGGCTCAGGTTCATTCGATTTGAAATAATTCTTAATTATGCGTATTGGCATATTAACAGCAGGCGGCGATTGCCCTGGTATCAATGCAGCCATCAGAGGTGTTGGTAAAACTGCCATTCTCGAATATGGGATGGAGGTGATCGGTATTTCTTCAGGGTTCCTCGGTCTCATCAATGAAGAGTATGTTCAATTGGATGAAAATATCCTATCAGGAATTCTTACCCTGGGAGGTACAATCCTCGGAACTTCCAGAGAAAATCCCTTTAAAAAAAGCAGTACATTCAATGCGATCGATAAGCCAAAACTCATAAAAAAACATTACCACGAACTCGGGTTGGATGCACTGGTGTGCATTGGAGGCAACGGTACCCAGCGCACTGCTGCCCAACTTGCAGAAGTCGGGCTCAATGTGATCGGAATTCCCAAGACTATTGACAACGATGTTTATGGAACCGATGTGACCTTTGGTTTTGACTCAGCCTTGTGGATCGCTACTGAAGCGATCGACCGGCTTCATACTACTGCCAATAGCCACAAGCGCATCATGGTCATCGAAGTAATGGGACATCATGCCGGATGGCTGGCGCTCTATTCGGGCATGGCCAGCGGAGGGGATGTGATCCTGATTCCTGAAATAGGTTTCGACATCAACATGGTGGCCCGATGCCTTAAAAAAAGGGCGATCAATAAAAAACCTTATTCCATCGTAGTGGTGGCCGAAGGCATTCCAACGCCCAAAGGCGAATCGGCCGCCCGTTATGTTGCTAACAACATCAAAGAACTTACCGGCCTTGAAACAAGGGAAACCATACTCGGTTATATCCAGCGCGGAGGCAGCCCTTCCCCTATGGATCGTGTACTCGCTACCCGGTACGGCGCCTATGCCGTTGAACTGATCGCAATGAAACGATTTGGAGAAATGGTTGCACTTAAGGGAGATACCGTTACTTCAGTTTCCCTGGCAGAGGTGGGTGGTAAATTACGACTTGTTCCGGAAAACCATCCATTGATC
>CAYNMU010000194.1:0-2752 GCA_964398395.1 uncultured Eubacteriales bacterium | reverse complement strand
GCACTCAACCCCGGATAATTTGAAAATACAGGTGAAAAACCCATAAAGGCAAATTGGTAGTCATCAGGGGAACCTGCATGTTCATGTTCATGTTCATCCTCATTGTCTCCTGTCAGATTGGACCAAAAACCATGGGAGCAATGGTAAACCACTTCATAATCACGGATCAGATAATGAATGTTGCAAACATTATAGGGTGGCAAGGAGTTATCATTCAAAACGAAAGCCTCAAAAGGAAGTCCCGATAATCTGACGTCCGGAATAATGATCAATCGCCTCTTTCCTATTAGAAAATCTTCAATAGGTTTTATTAAAAACAGATAGAGTACCTGACCGAATATCGAAAATTCATTTGGATCAGCCGATTTAAGTTTTTTCCGGAAAGATTTCAGAGATATCCAGAACAATGAATTCAGCGATTGGCTGGCAAATAAAGTTGAATCAACTGCGATTGCATTTACCACTACAGATGAATCGGTGAGGAAATACTCCAGCATCACTTCATCAGGTTTCAGATTTTGTTGGATATTTTCAGCCCCATTCTGCGAAAGGCCTGGCTGTGCTTGGGCAGCTCCCTGAAGTACGAAAATTATAATGTATAGCATAAATAGTGCTTTCCAGAAAATCAAAGACCTCATAATTTCCATATTTGAAATATTAATTAATGGTCAGCTTCCCCATTATGACTAATTCATCATCATTAATTATTTTCCAATAATACAATCCCTTTGATAACATGTTCGTTTTTAGAATATATTCATGGGCATGAAGCGATGGCGTTTCAAAAATCAGGTTCCCAAGGTTATTCATTAAAACAATTGTGACAGGGTGTTGGTCGTTTTGCGAAATCCATCTGAACCTGACCGGGATGCCTGCCTGGATTTTGATTTTGGCAGCAGGTGTAATCAATCTTATCTGCGTTGAACGGGTTACAGAACCTACTAAAAGTTCAAATTCCGCCATAGGTTTATAATTTTCAGCTATCAGTGATTTCCCGGACATTTCACGAGGTGTAAGAGGGATTATTTCCTTTGTCGGTTGCTTATCCTTTAAAGAATTGCCTGAAAAATTGTTTTGTACCTGTTTTTTTTCAGGAAGCGTGATTTGCTGTCGTGCAAAGGTCGGCAGCGCCACTGGTTTTTTTTCAACCAAATGGAGAATTGCTCCCACAACGATCAGAGAAATTATGGATGCTGCGATTAACAGGTAGTTCATCAACCCGCTTCTTTTATTAGCTTTTTTGGTTATGGATTGTACTTTCCTCATAAGTTCAAGTACATCTTCATCCTTGAATAGACGGTTAACGCATTCATCTATATAAACTTCCGTACGGAGTAATGGATCGTGAAGCATCTGCTGCTGAAAGAAACTCTTCTCAGATTCGTCAAGTTCATCGTCATTGTAACGATCAATCCAATCGCTGGTGATTTTAAAATCTTTCATATTTCAATAATTGGTAACAATCAGGATCATTCATTATTTTTTTTCTCAACAAATTCTTACACGAATATTTACGAGTTTTTACATAAACTTCATCCTTAAAGTTCATGAGCATGGCAATCTCCTTGTACGGGATTTTCAAGCAGTAAAGTTTAATCAGTCGCTGGCAATCAATGGGTAATGATAACAAATTTTTATAAAACAACCTCCGACGCTCCAGAATTTTCTCCCCGAGTCCAGGGTCTTCCGATGAATAGTCTGCCTGGGGCTCATTAACCCCATAATCGGCCTGGTAAAGTAACCTGAATTTACGCTCCAGACGTTGCAACCAAAGGTTTTTGCAAATTGATATAAAATAGGTTTTCAGGCTGCAATTCAGTTCAAATGGCTGAACCTGACTTCGTGAATACAAAACGATGATGGCGTCCTGAAAAAGATCCTCCATATCCTGCTGATTTCCTGAATTTTTATCAACAAGGTGCCTTACTATCGGTATAAATTCCTGATACATGTAGGCTATATAACTGCTTTTCTTTTGACGCAGGCCCTCAATAATTACATCATCGGAGTAGCGAAGTATCATGTGCAGTAATTCTGTGGCTTAATCAGGCGAAACAGAAAAGGTAAAACTGTTGTTAATAACTTTTCTTAAATAACGAAGGCACAATGATTTGCCCTGTGAATTGCCATGTTATTTTGAGCGGTGTAAAAAGATAAAACAATCCGGGGCATTTCAAATCACTTCGCGCTACAAAACCAACAAAATGAGAACATAAACGTTTTCGGGTGGAAAATACAAAAAATATCAACTCATTTGGGTCCTTTTTCAGCAATTTTTTTTCAACAATGAATTTGACCAAGTTGTAATGAGTCAACTTATTGATAATGAATTATAAATGATAGCAGGGACAACTGGTTTTTTTATGGCAATATCATTACGCAGCAAAAGCTGCAAACAATGGCACGCCTTGCGGTGGGGACACGCCAACCATCATTTCACCATCACCGACGAATTTGCGTTTTACAAAGCAAAAGTATAAAAAGAGGCACTTCAGTTTCTGAGTTTACTGATTCCTCCCGGTATGTTATCTGCTAAAACCCTGCTATTACCGGAAACCTGTTAATATTTCTGCTTCAATATCAAATTTCCTATTTATTGAAATGTCTTTGCATTAACCACAGTAATTCATCGTTGTTAATGGGTTTTGCAATATAATCATTGCATCCTGCCTCCATTGCTTTTTCCCTGTCACCTGCCAGGCCAAAGGCTGTTTGTGCAATAATAACTACATCTTTGTTGAATTGCCGTATT
>CAYNMU010000193.1:0-2798 GCA_964398395.1 uncultured Eubacteriales bacterium | reverse complement strand
CCTTTGATCCTTCAGCTGCCTTGTTGGTTGCCTTGCCGATATTCCCAAGCAGCACACCTAATTTTCCTGATTTTGCAGATGCTTTGATAGCTGCTAACCCTGCTTCAGTGCCTTTTGTTGCAATGACTGCTAATGCTATTTCTCCTACTACTCGCCCTATCATCCTTGCTTTTTTATTAGGATTAGCCTCAACAAAGTCGTTACCGGCTACAACAATAGATGTACCCAGTGCAGCATAAAGCTGTATACCTTCTACGGACGCGGGATTAGATGCTGCACGTACCAATAGAACAATACCTGCAGATGTCTGGATAGGATGTTCAACAAACATCGCTACACCCTGCAATGACCCGATAACAGCATCCATCTCACCCAAATAGAAGTTTGCGGCAATTGTCAATGGTGACACTTCTCGTCCACTGACTATTTCATCAAGTTTATAGGCAATAAACTTATGAATACCTTTGAAAAAATCGCGAGCATTTGCTGGGGGTGTTGCTGAAAAGTCGCCATTTACATATCTTATATCATTATCTGATAGTTTTAAATAATTTTTCTCAAAGTTTATTAATGCTAATCGTGTTGTTTCTCCAAATAATCCAGTAATTTTTGCCCCATTAAAGTATCCTAATTGCTTCAAAGCTTCTTGAATTTTTCTTACACCCGAACTGAATTGACCATAGGATGCTGTATCTAGGAACGTTTCCGTTGACAGCGCAGTTACACCTTCCGTTTCTCCCAAAGTGGCCATAACAATATCACTGAATCCAGTGGGTTCTAAAGCAAGAAGGTTACTGTTTATGTCAGCTTCATTGAAAAAGAACAGTGAGAATTTTTGCACATCCACTGCATATTTCCCATTGATATAACGGCTATTGGTATTATCACATACGAAAGTCTTTCCATCAAATGTAATGCTGTTTATTCCGGGATTAACCCCAAGTTCAACTGCTAAATCATTCAGATACTCTTCTGTTTCAGATAGAATAACGACGTTCACAGAACTGCTCAGTCCAGACACATTTCCGGCAACATCGTACGCTTGAACTGTATATACGTAGGTGCCTGCTGCTAAACCAACCAATGATGCGGTATAGCTTGGTGTCAAACAGGTATCGACTTGCGCGGCATTCCGATAGATACGGTATCCAGTAACGCCTACATTGTCCGTGGAAGGGTTCCAAGACAGCATTACATTTGTCATTGTCTGGTTTGTTACAGTCGGTGTCGATGGAGTTGAAGGGGCAACAATGTCCGATTGCTTTGTAACTTTAAAAACATAATTTCCGATACTGTTGAGATTATAGTGACGTACTTTAATAAAATATGTTTGACCCACCGTCAGCGTTTTTGATATTCGGAAATTGACATTTTGAGTTTCAAAATCATCATTCGCTGCTAATTGAGTCACATAACTGTCATAAAGATTTCCATATGTATCCGTTGCACCACTCGTTGTGAAACTGAAGGTATCTGTTGTCATCGGTATAAATTTGTACCAGTCGACATCACCGGAATAATCTAGATTTGCATTAATCGAGCTACCAACAGTCACTGTCGTCGCCGTATTGTATGTATTGCTATGATCGTCTGCAGCGATTGCGGGTGATAAAGAAATATTGAGGCTATATGATCCAGTGGTTGTATCCCACCCTCTAATCCGAATATAATACGTCACTCCGGCAGACAATGAACCCCTTATTTCGAAATTTGTATTTGTCGATGAGTAATCATCAACTTCCGGGAATATAAGCGATTGATTTCCATCATACAACGTACCCATAACATCCGTGGTTCCGGTTGACTTTATTGTGTATGATCCGGTTGTTGGTACCTTGAATTTAATAAAATCCATGTCACCAACTATGTCGATTTTCCCTGTTTTTGTAATCCCAGACTGACTAATGGTTCCCAAATCAAACGCTGATGCAAAGGTATTTCCGTAATCATCGGTTGTCAGTGTCACCACCACAGGTACATAAGCGGTTGCGGGTGATAGATTTCCTGCGATGTCGATGGCTTTGAGAGTGTACGAATAGGTTCCGGCAGCCAGTGCAGTGATGCTGTCCGTATAGGTTAAGCCGGTAATGGGTTGTGAATTGAGTTGTGACCCATCTCTGAAAAGCACATACCCTGCAACACCAACATTATCTCCTGCTGCTCCCCAAGTAAACGTAACATTACTGGCTGTTTGTGCGCTTTTCACGAAGGTTGTCGGTACAGTAGGAGGCTGGGTATCGATGGTCAGTGTGTTGGAGGCGATAGAGCTTCTTCCGGCCGCATCAAACGCTTTCACTGTATAAGTATAGGTGTTCGGCGACAGAGTTGCTGTTGAATCGGTATAACTTGTGGTCGTCGACGGTGTCGTGCCGATTTCCGCACCGTTTCTGTAAACATGATATGCAGTTACTCCCACATTGTCTGTTGACGGAGACCACGACATACTCACCGATGAAGGAGTTTGAGATGTTCTTGCTAGATTGGCAGGGGTTGTCGGATCCTGAGTATCAACCGGTGCAGATGTGGTATAGAACAGCAACACATTGTATGAATAGTAATTCACGGGTGACGCCGTGACAGTTCCGCTATAATTTTGACGATAAACATTGCTTCCGGGTTTGGTAACCGTTCCGGAGTAATTCCCGGTGTAATTGGATGTAAACACAGTTTTAGACAACGTACCCGAATAATTGGCAGTATATGTGTTTGATTCCGTGATTCTATGAGCACCTGCATGTGCAGTGCAATATGTTTTACTTTTCAAAACAGGCGGGTTGGTTGTTGTTCGTGGTATGCTT
>CAYNMU010000192.1:0-2813 GCA_964398395.1 uncultured Eubacteriales bacterium | reverse complement strand
GTGAGGTTTATATTTTGATACAACAATTCACTTAAACCCTCATGAAATGAAAAACATCTACGTTATTTTATTTACATTCTGGTTTTCTTTGTTATCCCTCACTGTAAATTCTCAGATTAACCAGGGAGGAATACCATACAGTTTTCAGAACCTTCAACTGACCAAAAGCGCTGTTCCTGTTGAAACAATGTCGAAGATAGACCTCGACAGACTGGCGGCAGAAGATCTTATCAATGATAATATTAAAGATGTTCCCTGGCGTTTCGGAGAGAATCTCTATGTGAATTTCAACCTGAACAATTCGGGAACCTGGGATATCCTTCCTCAGGGAGACAAATTGTGGAGACTTGGGATCAAATGTGAAGGTGCATATTCCATAAACCTTACATTTAACACCTATCGTTTACCTCCAGGAGATACATTATTTGTTTACAATGCCGACAAATCACAGGTGATTGGTGCTTTTACAGAATTTAACAACCAGGCTGACAAGGTCTTTGCAACGACACTTGTTCAGGGAGAAGAAATCACTATTGAATATTATGAACCATCTAATCCAGCTTTCCCGGGCGAACTTAACCTATACCGTGTTACACATGGCTACCGTGACGCATTTAACTTTGCGAAATCATTCGGCACATCCGGCTCCTGTAACAATAATGTTGCCTGCCCCGAAGCTGTTGGTTGGGAAAACCAGATTAAATCGACATGTATGCTGGTTTCCGGTGGAAGCGGGTTTTGTACCGGAGCTATTGTGAACAATACAAGCCAAAATGGGGTACCATATATTTTGACAGCAAATCATTGTTACAGCGATCCATCTTCTTGGGTTTTCTGGTTCAATTGGCAAAGCCCCACTTGTACCAATCCTGGCTCTTCACCATCTTATAATTCAATTTCAGGCGCCACTTTAAAAGCAAAAAATGCCAGTTCGGATTTTTGTCTGGTTCAAATGAGTTCAACTCCACCTTCAGGATATGCTGTTTACTATGCCGGATGGAACAGGCAGAACGTCGCCGGAACTTCAGGAGCTTGTGTTCATCACCCTGATGGAGATATTAAAAAGATCTCTTATTCAACTACTACGTTTACATCAGATGCATATGGTGGAGTTGCTGATTCCCATTGGAAAGTTGTCTGGAGTGACGGAGTGACGGAGCCTGGATCTTCAGGATCCCCCATGTTTGACCAGAACCATCGCATCATTGGTCAGTTGCATGGTGGCCCTTCTGTATGCAGTGGGACATCCTTATGGGATTTTTATGGAAAGTTTTCCATGTCATGGGACTATGGGACAACATCTGCAACACGATTGAAGGATTGGTTAGATCCAACCAACATTTCCGGAAACACACTGGATGGTTGGAATCCCAATGGTGTACCAACTCTCGCAGTAACACCTTCTGACCGGCCTGTTACGGCTGCCGCCGGAACAACCTCCTTTACTGTCACCACCACTTCCTCATGGACAGCTTCAAGCAACCAAACCTGGTGTACTGTCACTCCATCAGGAAGCGGGAGTGGAACAATAACTGCAAATTATCTTGTCAACAATACGGCTTCTCAGCGGGTTGCAAATATCACGGTTACTGTTGTAGGTTTGACCCCCGTTGTTGTTACAGTTACCCAGGCGGCTCCAACTCTTTCAGTTACGCCTCCCAATCAACCGGTCACTGCAGCGGCTGGAACAACTGCCTTCTCCGTGACCTCCAATTCCGCATGGACAGCTTCAAGCAGCCAAGCCTGGTGTACTGTTACTCCATCAGGAACCGGTGGCGGAACAATTACTGCAACATATATTGCAAATCCTACTTACATAGCACGTGTGGCAAATATCACGGTTACGGTTGCCGGCCTGACACCGGTTGTTGTAACTGTTACACAAGCCGGTTTAGTACCCACACTGTCTGTTTCACCATCTGACCGGCCTGTAACTCCTGTTGCCGGAAATACAACATTTGCAGTAACATCCAACACAAACTGGACTGCCACCAGCGATCAAACCTGGTGCACTGTTACTCCATCAGGAACCGGTAGCGGAACAATAACGGCAAATTATCTTGTCAACAATACAGCTTCTATCCGTGTAGCAAGTATAACGGTTACTGTTGCTGGCTTGACCCCCATTGTTGTGACGGTAACCCAGGATGCCCCAACACTTTCTGTTACTCCTGATAACCAGGATGCGCCTTATTATTCAACAAACACTTCATTTGACGTAACATCCAACACGGATTGGTCTTCTTCAAGCGATCAAACCTGGTGTACTATTACCACATCAGGCTCGGGCAACGGAACAATTATTGCAAATTATACTGAAAATCCCGGGTATACAACCCGTGTTGCGAACATTACAGTGAATGTGACAGGGTTGCCACCGGTTGTTGTAACCGTGACACAACCAGCAATTCCATTTAAGTATGTCATTGCAAATGATGTTCAGACTTCCGACAAAAAGTTAGAATTTGATCTTTATCTACTGGCTACGCATCCATCAACTCCGTTTGAGCTTTCTGCTATTCAGTCGGGGATATTAGTGAACAGCGGGATTGTCAATGGCGGCACTATCACAGTTGCTATCATTGCTGGTTCTTCAGAGCTGGTGGATTTAGAAAAGCCAACCGTTATCTCCTGGGTTACCGGAACGCCCAATGGATGCATCAAAATAGCTTCTAAAATTGGTCCCGGTTGTGGATATGGAACTATAATCAGCACAACGGAATTGGGAACAAGGATATGTCGTGTTCGCATCACTAATTCAGTTGCTTTTACAGCAAGTTCTCAAGCTAATCTGGCTTTCAACTTTCCTATTT
>CAYNMU010000191.1:0-2874 GCA_964398395.1 uncultured Eubacteriales bacterium | reverse complement strand
ATCATTTGTACAGCGTTTATTCCTTGTTTAGGGGAATATGTCAAGGCACACACGCGTTGCTTGCAACCGTGAGTTTTATTTTTCTGTTATTATTATTTTTTCCCTGAATCTTTTTTTTAACATTTTTCGTAAATGCAAAACTTCTATTTCTTCAACATTTAATCCTATCTCAACGCTGCCCTTCTCTTCGTCCGAAGGCGTGTCGTCTATAATTATGCAGGCAAAATATTTTGTGTTCTTCGCTTTCTGTAATTCACGTCAGGTTCAAATAATGTTAGTTGTTTTGAAGGAATTGGCTTCATCACTTTAATAAAATCATTCCACTTTTCAAGATTGAGATTCAAGTTGTATTGCTCATTTATGTTTGTAAGTTCATCTTTCATTTTCAGTTCAGAAAACTGTAAAGCCAGTTTCAGAATGTCAATCCGCATTAGAATGTCTTTTGTAAAAGTTCGCTTTGCATCAGAAAAAGTTATAGCTTGCAAAAGTTCTTTTGACATGTCGCAATTCAAAAGTATGAGCGTGTAAACAGCAAATTCCAATTTGTCGAAGCTTAAGAAATAACAAGTGTCGTCAAGCATTATCGGCTTTCCATTTTGAGGTAACACTAAATTGAAAAAATAATTTTTGTACAGCCCCGAAATAGAAATTTTGTAAGGAGCAAATGAGTAATCACCGATTCCGAAAATTGAATAGTAGGGTTTGTTGTTGTAGATACTTGATTTGCGTAAATCAAATTGTGTTTTGTGTTTATGAAGATAATTGAAAATTTTTGGAAAATCATTTTTAATAAACGAAGTGTCTTGTCCAACTTTTTTCTGTGTGATAATGGTAAATTTTCTTGTCTTATCAATAACAGTTTTTTTGAGGTCTGAACTTTTTAGCAAACCGTAAACTAAATCTTCTTCCAAATTAATTTCCTGTTGAAGTCCGTTCACAAAATGTCCGTTCACTCTGTCAAATTCCATTATCGAAGAACAGTCATGTTTTATTCCTTGTCGCCACTCGAAAGGAGAACGCCCGTCAATGTCGTTGCTGTGTTTGTAGAGTTCAATGCTTGAAACAAATTTGTCTTTAACCCAACCAAATTGGTTAACCAATTTGGAATAATTATAAAAATCAAATTCGTTGCAAACGAATTGTGGACTTTCATTGAGTTTGCAATACAGTAAAGATGCTTCAACTGAAACATTAAATTCCTTCTTGCTGTCAATGATTAGTTTCTGCAAGTCTGCAATTTTGTAGCTGCGTTGTTGTTGGTCAAACACAACATTTTTAATCACAGAATTTTTTACCAGAAATGCAAATTGTCCATTTGAATGCTGGAAAGCATCAAACATCATTAGCGTAATGCATTCGCCAATGTCAAAGTTTCCTTTGCCTGTCATTGCATCAAAACCAGTATGATTTTTGAAGTTCGATTTTATCGGAAGGTTACCCGATTCCAAAATGCTAAGTTTAGAATTTGTAACCCAGGGTGGATTTCCAATAACTAAAATTTCTTCTTTTGAATGTTCTTTTGAAATTTTGCTAAAGTCAAAATCAAAAACATTAAAATGATTGATTTCTATTTGGGGTTTTCTTGTGTCGGGATTGTCAATAAAAAAATTAAGAATATTAAATTTAGTTTCCCACACATAAGGTTTGTAAATCTCAACTGCAACAATTTTTTCAATTCGCTTGAATGTGTTTAAACAAGCAACAATAAAATTTCCTTTTCCGCAAGTTGGTTCAACAATAATTCTTGGATTTGAAGAACATTGCTTTAAAAATCCGGCAACTTTATCTGCTAAATCTGAATTGGTTTGAAAGTCACCATATTCAGCCCTGTCGGGTTCTTCAACTAAATTTTCATTGGAGCAAATAATTTCTTTCAATGCTTCAAACTCTTCCTCACAATTAAAAAAATGTTTGATGCCGCAGGCATCAAACATTTTTTGATTGGCTGTTAAAAGCGTTGTTGTTCTGCTTAATTCTTTATTGAAAAAATCAGCAACCTGAAGAGAAATATTTGCTTCAAAAATTTTCATCCGTACAATTGTTTGTTGTCAATGATAATCCTGGAGATACTACTAAAAATCCTTTATCATTTCTTTTATCTTTTCTACTTTCCTCGCTTCTTTATGCATATATTTTTCATAAGCTATCCTCATACCACCAAAGAACCCCTTTACAGTCTGATTTATATCTACCTCTAAGGGTTTACACATTTGGATAACCCCCCAACCTTGTGCTTCAATAGTCAGGCAATTCCAACTTAAATTATTAAATGGTACTAAGCCGGAATTTTTGACAATTTCAATTCTATCTTCAGTTATTTTATAATCTACAAAAATAAAATATAACTCATTCCCTTCTTGTTTTAATCATTGGATAAGCCTCTTTGCAGAAATGATATTTGGCGAGTAATTCTTTTTATCCAAATTGTTACTTTTTACATTCACAGGCTGTTTAATATTATCATTCAGTAAGAAATCACCGATTGATTTTTTAGTTCCTTTGGCGACTGCTCCATGCTTTTCGGCAATTTTAATTTCTACTTCTCTGTAGTAATCCATTTTATTACTTTGTTTTTAAAGTCTTCCAAGAGTTGTTAGTGTGCTTCTTCAATCAGATTCTTTCCAGTTAATTTTTGCTTCATTGTCTATTTTGAAATGATGTCGCTAAGGTAATATTTAAAAGCATCGTTTCGTGTTTATTGTGTCGAAAAGAAAGACAAATTTGTCCACAACTATTTGAAATTTTGCTGTCAGCTCGTTTGAAACGCTGTCGCCATAGGGTTGTTGATAGTCTGGTCACGCTGGGGAATTTCACCCCCACGTTCCCACAGAACCAAACGTTAACCTCTCGATTCATACGGCTCTTCCTGTTCAA
>CAYNMU010000190.1:0-2888 GCA_964398395.1 uncultured Eubacteriales bacterium | reverse complement strand
TGTAAAGAATAGGAGGGGTTCCAGTTCAGATTTTTGAGAAATGAAACATCTAATAGTTTTTTCACCGTACCATCTGGTTTGGAATTATCCCAGCGGATTTCGCCGGTAAATCCTACAACCGACTTGATCAACGCTGCGATTTCAGCAATGGTCTGGTCCTCGCCGGTTCCGATGTTGAAGAAGGTTGACGGGTGAACGGGTAAACGGGTGAGCAGGTTCGCGGGTGAAGGGTTTACAAGGTCTTCGACATTTAATTTTTCCATGACTTTTACACAAACATCAGCCATATCGTCGACGTGCATGAATTCGCGAAAGACCATGCCGGTGCCCCATAGTTCAAGTGAACAATGAACAATTGGGACTGAACAAGGGTTTGATAATGGATTTTTCAGATCAACGGTTGATTCGTAATCGGGGTTGGCTTCAGCATTTATTCCATATTTACTAAGGATGGCAAGAATTGCTTCATTATTTGCAGCGCCGTTGATTCCTTCGATGGGCCGTTTGTCAAAGTCTTTGCGGATCCCTTCCCAATTAGCTGTTTCGAGGCAGCGGGCCAGATGCATCTTTCGGATGATGGCCGGCAGGACATGAGATGTTTCGAGATTATAGTTGTCGTTGGGACCATACAGATTCGTCGGCATCACCGATATGAAATTGCATCCATATTGGCGGTAGTAGCTTTCACACAACTTGATACCGGCAATTTTGGCAATGGCATAAGGCTCGTTGGTCTGTTCCAGTTCACCGGTAAGCAGGTACTCTTCTTTCAAAGGCTGCGGGGCATTCTTAGGGTAAATACATGAACTTCCCAGAAAGAGCAGCTTCTTTACGCTATGCAGGTAGGCCTGGTGGATCATGTTGGTCTCGATCATCAGGTTTTCGTAGATGAATTGCGCGCGGTAGGTGTTGTTGGCCATGATACCACCAACTTTTGCTGCTGCCAGGACGACATATTCCGGTTTCTCAGTCTCAAAGAAGTTAGCTACCGCCAGCTGATTAGTCAGGTCAAGCTCCTCCATTGTGCGACCGATGATATTCGTGAAACCTTGTTCGCGGAGCCTGCGGGTGATGGCTGATCCAACCATCCCGGTGTGGCCGGCGATGTAAATTTTAGAATGGTGGTTCATTACTCGAAATAGTTGAGTGTGTTGAATCCGTTTTCTTTAAGAAACTTTTCTTTTTGCATTAACCGGAAATCAGACAAGACCATCTCCCTGATTAATGCATCCAGATCATATTCCGGCGTCCAATGAAGAACGGATCTTGCTTTTGAAGCATCGCCGATGAGTAATTCGACCTCGGTAGGCCTGAAATACCTAGGATCAATGGCTATCACCTCTTTCCCGATCAGATTTTTAAATTCAACTCTTTCACTATCAACGACCCTTCCTTTCTCGTCGGCGCCAGTCCCGGTAAATTCAATTATAAACCCAAGTTCCTTAAAAGATTTCCTGATGAATTCCCTTACGGGTGTGGTGATTCCGGTGGCAATTACATAATCATCGGGTTTATCGTGCTGTAAAATCAGCCACATGGCTCTGATGTAATCCTTTGCATGTCCCCAATCGCGCTGAGATGATAAATTGCCCACATAGAGTTTATCCTGCAGTCCCAGTGCAATCCTGGCCACAGCCCTGGTTATTTTTCTCGTTACAAATGTTTCGCCCCTGATGGGTGATTCATGGTTGAAGAGAATTCCGTTGCATGCAAACAGGTTGTATGCTTCGCGGTAGTTTACCGTGATCCAGTAGGCATAAAGTTTAGCTACTCCATATGGACTTCTCGGATAGAAAGGGGTCTTTTCAGTCTGAGGGATTTCCTGAACCTTGCCATATAATTCTGAAGTTGAAGCCTGGTAGATTCTGGTTTTATCAACCAATCCTAAAAGCCTGATTGCTTCAAGAATTCTCAACGTACCAGTCCCGTCAGCATTGGCGGTATATTCAGGTGTATCAAAACTTACCATCACATGACTCATCGCAGCCAGGTTGTAAATCTCATCCGGTTGGGTTTCCTGAATAATCCTGGTAATATTCAATGAATCGGTAAGATCGCCGTAATGTAAAAAAAGATTTTGATTCTGGGTATGCGGATCCTGGTATAGATGATCAATTCTGTCGGTATTGAAAAGCGAGGATCTTCTCTTCAACCCATGAACGATGTATCCTTTTTTAAGAAGAAATTCGGCTAAGTAAGCGCCATCTTGTCCGGTTATCCCGGTTATCAGGGCTGTTTTGGATTTAATCATTTGTTAATCTATAAAAGGCTGATTGATTTTTGAACTAATGAATTTAGATTTGGAGTTGGTTCAGATTTCAGGGTTCCCTTGAAATTTTTTTCCACAACAACAGTGCATATCTGTTGTTTTTAAGAAATATTTTTTCATCTTTTCCGGGCAGGGTGGTGCAATTGATGTCCCGTTTGATGAGGGTAGTCGCTTTATTTGTCAGGGATAAGAGTTCTTGCTGATCGATCAGGTCGCCGAAAATGAAAAGTTCCAGCGACGAATTATCGAATCCTTTTGCCATCATGCCATTCAGGTACGCTGATTCAATGTTCCCTAACTTATTGATAACCTTGCTGATAAGGGTATCAATTCCGGTATGTTTTCTCAGAATATTACGTATATCGGGAAATAATGGATGCTCCTGGTTGGCAGAGAACATTTTCTTGTTTTTATCTTCCCAACTTATAAGCAATCCTGCGGATTCGAACCGGTTTAATTCGATTCGGATCGAATTGGTCGACTCCCCGAATTCTTCCTCCAGTCCCCGCAGATATGAGGTAGCTTCCGGATTCAGGAAGAACCGGAGCAACAGTTTCACGCGGGTTTTATTGGTGATTAAAGTGTCGAGCAAGACAGATATAATTACGATTTACAATCT
>CAYNMU010000189.1:0-2906 GCA_964398395.1 uncultured Eubacteriales bacterium | reverse complement strand
TCAGGCCAACTGCGGGCGGTTGTGCTGTGGTCCGAAACCACCACTCTTAGCCGACCCCCTTTTCGGGGCACTTCGGGTTTTGGCCGGTACCGGCAGCGGTTTAACCCGGGTTGGGGGGGTGGAATGGCGTTGATTTTATCTTAGCCGGTCCTGTCAACCACCAGGGATTCCCGGAAACCGGGGTGATAGACACACGAAGCACCCCGGCGACGGCGACAGTCTGCTGATGCATCCTGTAACCGCCGTCGCCTTCTACCCCACCGTTGTCAAAACGTCCTAGGACAAGGGACAGAAACGAATGTTGGGGGGTGTTATCATGGATCGGCATCCCGATTTGTAAACTGAAATTATAAGATTTCAAAAATAAAAGGATAACACCATACGTAAGAATTGGCGAGTAAACGACGGGTAGGACTGGGTCATGGCCTCCAGCTGGTCAACCATGGAATTCGTTCAAAATCACGGTCGTTGGTAACAATATGAGATATTTCGTAATTATGTGCATATGACACAATCGCCGCATCTTTCGCCATCAATGATAATTCTTTTGAGAAAAAATATGTTCGGTCTGTAATCCCTCTCTCATCCTCGAGTATAGAAAATCCCATTTCCGGGAGACACTTAAAAATGTCCCATGCAATAGTAAGTTGTTGAATCACCGTTGGATCATTTTTGACCCGGCTGATTGCACCGTTTCGAGTCTCTGCAAATTTTTTTCCCACCAGTTCGACAAGAATTAGATTATGGAGTAGTTCGTTCATGACTACCGCGGGAATGACCCCTTCAATCTCACCCTCTTCCACCCGATGAATAATCTCCTGGCATGGAGGTCCAAGTATGGGATGGGCAGTTGCAAAATAAACGAATATATTTGTGTCAAAAATGGCACGGCTACCTGCTGGTAAGCGGGAAGCCTTAGTCAAATTGATCACGTTCAGCTATCTCTTCGATCAATGCCAGATCAGAGATCTTCAGGATACCATAAAATCTTTCTGAAGCGGGAGCCAGTTTTCTCATTCCCTTCTCACCATCCTCCGCGTACTTTGCCCTTAAGGGTTTTAAAATAACTTCATTCTGTTTCGCGCGGGATATTTCAATCGGGGGCATAATCTAGCTACAGTATCGTCCGCTGATAAGAAAAAGTTTGGTATATCAGACAAATTCATTGGTATCACCCCAACGAAAGAAAAATACGCATTTTCCCTTTTTTTGGATCTGTAAGGAAGCGGAATAATGCGGCATTAAACATGACAGCCCCCAGCCCCGTCATCGCAAACGGCAGCCGGTATCTTCGTGCCAGACCACTCTTTGCCGACCCCCTTTTTCGGGGCACTTCGGGTTTTGGCCGGTACCGGCAGCGGTTTTGCCCCCGTCGGGTTCCAGACGTCCGGCACCCACGGGTACCAAACGTTGCGGCACTGGGGAGTTGATGGCCCATAGCGGGGTGGCAACACCTAGCCAACGGTTGTTCAGGTTCGGGTCAGGCCAACTGCGGGCGGTTGTGCTGTGGACCGAAACCACCACTTTTTGCCGACCCCCTTTTCGGGGCACTTTGGGTTTTGACCGGTACCGGCGAACATTTCAATGCCGGCAGGAAGATAATCGTTTTTTCACCACTCGCCAAGGGTCCGGGTATCCCCATGGGATAAATCTCTGGTTCTGGACCTCCCCAAATGGATTAATGACGCAAGAATAGCAATGATTGGCCCGATCCCACAAGAGTTAGAGACTGGCATTTCATATCAGGTGAAATGATGAAGGTATGATTCGATTTTGTTAATAACCGACTTCAGAGAGAGTAGAGTTAAACAATCTCTGATTACAGGCTATCCGCCTCAATCATCCGGATGATCAATTTCTCAAGGGTGGGAAGATCGGTCTCAACAATCTCCCATATTCTTGCAGGATTCAAACCGAAATAATCATGGACAAGGACATTACGAAACCCGCCAATACCTCTCCAGTCAACCTCCGGATATGTAGTCTTAATTTCCGATGAGAGTCTCTGGGTAGATTCTGCAAGAACCTGAAGAGCACGGATTACAGCAAACTGTGTCTTCTTATCATAGAAGAAAAACTCTTCACCACCGGAAGTAAAAGAATAAATATCGTCGATACACTCTTTGACAAAACGAAGATAATATATATCGTTTTTCACAGGGGAACCGACCCCTGAATAATATTGCTCCTGACATCTGCGGATAATACTTCTTCCTCAACAATATCAACAGGTCGCCCTATCAATTCCTCAAGATCCGCAACTAATCCACCGGGAAACCATCGGGAATGATCAGGCCCAACAGTAATCAGGAGATCCACATCACTATCCTTCCTGGCATCCCCCCTGGCACAGGAACCGAATAGCCGGATAGATAATACACCGTGCCTTTGTGCTATTCGGAGAATATCCGCCCTCTTTTTGTTGATATCTTCAGTAATCATGCCTGCAATCACACCTGTATGTAATTTTAGTATGTCGCTGATAGTTTATGTATCAACCCCTAAGCCACCTCATACCACGGTTAATTATTGATCATACTCTGAACCAGTGGCACGATTGCCAGAAATAGTCATCTGTCAATCGTTAGTACAAACATGGTGTGACAAAATCCCCCCGCCCGCCCCACCCGAAGCCCCGTCATCGCAAACGTCAGCCGGTATCCCCGTGCCAGACCACTCTTTACCGACCCCCTTTTCGGGGCACTTCGGGTTTTGGCCGGTACCGGCAACGGTTTTGCCCCCATCGGGTTCCCACGGTCCGGCACCCACGGGTACCAAGCATTGTAGCACTGTGGAGTTGATGGGAAAATAGCGGGGTGCAACACCTGGCCAACGGTTGTTCGGGTTCGGGTCAGGCCAACTGCGGGCGGTTGTGCTGTGGTCCGAAATCGGGGAAATCCCTCTAT
>CAYNMU010000188.1:0-2919 GCA_964398395.1 uncultured Eubacteriales bacterium | reverse complement strand
GAATGTTTGTACAGGCATGCGGAGATGCTCATTTGTGCAACTTTGGCGGATTTGCCACCCCGGAAAGAAATGTCATTTTCTCTATTAATGATCTTGACGAAACGTTGCCTGCACCCTGGGAGTGGGATGTAAAACGATTGGTCACCAGCTTCGTGGTCGCATGCAGAAACAACAATCTTAGTGAGTCCGTTGCCAGAGAAGCGGCTATGACCTGTGTCCGCTCTTATCGGATGAATATGGCTGCATATAACGAAATGAAAATCCTGGAATTATGGCATATTTCGCTCACTGCCGATATGATGCTATCGAAATTAAAGGATCCTAAAATGATCGCCCGCGGTTTAAAACGGGTGGAAAAAGAACGCGGACGCAGCATAGCTGAAGATATCTTCCCGCAACTTGAAAGAGGACCCGGCAAATCGACATTCATTAAAGATAATCTGCCTTCAATTTTTCACGTCGAAGGACATACACCCGGTGTGGTCGCCGATATAGTGAGGGAAGTATATGAACTTTATAAACAAACCCTTCCACCGGTCTATAGTTTCTTTCTTGACCGATATGAGCTTAAGGATGCAGCAATAAAAGTCGTTGGTGTCGGAAGCGTAGGTACTTCATGCTGGGTATTGCTGCTAATGACAAATGACGGAGACACTCTTTTCCTGCAGGTAAAAGAGGCACGGCCATCGGTACTTGAACCTTTTGCCGGGAAAAGCATATACCCCAACCATGGCCAGCGCGTTGTAAACGGCTACCGTCTTATTCAGCCGTTCAGCGATCCATTCCTGGGCTGGACCAAAGGGAGACTGGGACGGCATTTTTTCTTCCGTCAGCTGCGGGATATAAAAATCTCGATAAGGGTGGAAACATTCGGAAAAACTGAAATGATCGCCTATGCGGACTGGTGCGGACAGGCGCTGGCGCTCTCCCATGCACGTTCCGGAGATGCTGCGATGCTGAGCGGATATATGGGAACAAGTGATACCTTCGATAAAGCCATATCCGGTTTTTCCTTCGCCTATGCCGACCAGAATGAGAAAGATTACGCTTCCCTCAAACGCGCAATCAAGGAAGGTAAAATAGAAGCCCGGGTTGAGGAACAGAAAGGATGAAGGGATACGATATTGACAAAATTAAAATAAGATAGGATTTAGCTTCATGACAGGACAGTGCAGATTTGAGGAAATTTGTTTTGTTTTTTGCTTCCCACCAAAAAAAGAAATTTTGTAAACGATCAGGCTAAAAATTTGTGGACGCCTAATTTTAATTTTCATAAATTTGTGCACAAACTTAGAACTAATAAAGCTGAAATAAAAGCAATAGAAAGTCTTTATAAACATAAATAAATTTGAATTATGAAACCTTTACAATCACTGAGTTTTTTTCACTGCTTCTTAATTTCTGTAATGCTGCTAATTGTGTCCTGCAATGATACAGCCAAAGATTCGAAGTTGAAATCTGGATCTGCCGATAGTCTGGCGCAACGTACATTATCGGTTATTGATTCCACTACTAAGCTGGCTTACGAAGGTGCAGCCTTTGCTTTAACAACCACGCCCATATTAGGTAATCCAAGTAAACAATACGCTTCCACCTTCATTCCGGGTGCTGAGGAACTTGGACAGGATGAGATAAGAGTTACCATATTAGGCAGTGGCGATCCGTATGTGAAAGCCAGTCAGGCATCAGCATCTATTTTAATAGAGGTGGGAAACAAGGAGAAGGATGTGTTCTTTTTTGATATTGGCTCTGGTGCATTACGTAATTTCACCGGATTAAAATTGCCTTTGAATTCGGCCTCTAAGGTGTTTCTCACTCATTTGCATGCCGATCATGTTGGCGATATGCCTGCACTTGTCTGGAGCTTTGCTAAGAGTGGAAGGAATGTTCCTGTTGAGCTATGGGGGCCATCAGGTGCTACTAAAGAATTGGGCACTCAGTCATATGCCAAGCATTTAATGCTGGCACATGCATGGGATACAGAGGCGATGAAAGAACATCCTTGCAAGTCGGGTGCAAAGATTATTGCAAATGAGTTCCCCTGCGACAAACTAACCAAAATATATGAACGCAACGGTGTGGTAATATCTTCCTTTCCTGTAAAACATATGATTTATGGAGCTGTCGGCTTGCGACTCGACTACAACGGCAGATCTATTCTGTACTCTGGCGATACCACCCCTACCGATAGTTTACAATCAGCTTGCGAGGGCGGTGTTGACCTGCTTATTCATGAGACATTTCCTGATGCAGCAACGTTTGCGAAAAAGGCCAGTGTACCCATTGAACACGCTAAGATGATGCTGAGCCGGATACATACTAGTCCTGCCATGGCTGGAAAGATATTTAAGCAAGCCGGAGCTCGAATGTCTGTTATATTTCATCTTGCTGTTGATCATGAAACTGTGGGGTCTGCTTATCACGAAATGAGGGAACAATATGATGGCCCTGTAACAATTGCTCAGGATTTGACCGTTTTTAACATTACAAAGGAAGCTATTGTTGTTCGGCAGGTAATCATTGATCCTGTTGCCTGGCCTGTAATTTCTAAGTGAGCTGGAGCCATTCATTAATCAAACCGAAGGTATTTATAAGTAGCATTCTCCTAACCAATGCACTGTCGTAAGCTCCTTTGCAAACCCGGACGAGCCAACGCTCCAGCCAAAGGCTTGCAAAGGAGCTTTCGCCTATTCAACCCGACGGTGACTCATATTATGTACAGATTAGTAACAGAAATAGCACTCATCTACCAGATAGTATTTCTGATCATTGTACAATTTTTATTGAGCTTTCGGAGAAGGAGCTTCGCAGAAGACTACGGAAAGAAAAGCTCCAGTGGGTTTTAAAATAAAACCAATATTCAAAAGTTTCACATTAAAGCCCCCGTTTCCTCAATAAAATCAACCACTTTCGCAAAAT
>CAYNMU010000187.1:0-3027 GCA_964398395.1 uncultured Eubacteriales bacterium | reverse complement strand
ACGGTGGTGTGAGAGGTCGGCTACTCAATTAATGGGTAGCCTCCTACTCGATTTTTGTAAATTTAGGAGCGGTTTACAAACCAATCGCTCCTAAATTAGTTTGATTTTTAAAATTCATCTTGTTTTAATTCTATACAATCGCAAGTTGATTTTTCCTTTCGAAAACCGCATCTGACGAGCAAACTGTTAATACGGTCTGCAGGATTTAGCAACTTACTTACCGACATATCATGGTTAAGGGTATCAATGATATAAGATATATATTTTGAAAGGTCAACCTCGGTGTACCATTCTCTTTTAAGCAACTCAGGTGTCCGATAAACAAGGTTTGTTGTAAAAACTCTGTCAATTAATCCTTCACCAAATGCTTTGTCAAAGCTTTCAAGCCCATTACAGAAAAGCCCGAATCCGGCACAAACAAACATACGTTTTGCTCCAAGTTCTTTAAGCTTTTTTGCGACCTCAATTATAGAGTCACCGGAGGAGATCATATCATCAACCACAATAACATCTTTGCCCTCGACATTATCACCAAGAAATTCATGGGCGACTATAGGGTTACGGCCGTTAATGATTTTTGTATAATCACGGCGTTTGTAGAACATGCCTAGTTCAACTTCAAGTACAGTCGAATAATAAATGCAACGACTCATGCCACCTTCATCTGGGGAAATTATCATTAAATGATCTTTATCAATTTTAAGGTCTTTTACTTTATTTACAAGAGCTTTAATCATTTGATAAACAGGCTGTACATTCTCAAAGCCACTAAGCGGAATAGCATTTTGTACTCTCGCATCATGCGCATCGAAAGTAATGATATTATCAACACCCATAAAATTACAAAGTTCTTGAAGAGAATTTGCGCAATCAAGGGATTCTCTTCCGGAGCGTTTATGCTGCCTTCCTTCATAAAGCATAGGCATAATAACAGTAATTCTTCTTGCTTTGCCGCCAATAGCGCTGATTATTCTCTTAAGGTTAGCATAATGTGCATCAGGACTCATTGGAATAGTCATTCCATACATATCATAGGTAATGCCATAGTTGAAAACATCGCAAATAATAAATAAATCGAAACCTCTGACCGATTGCGCTACGACTCCTTTGCCTTCACCTGTGCCAAAACGAGGAAAAGAAGTCTTTATTAGAAAACTATCTTTTTGATAACCGGCAAAGGCAATCGTTTCCATATGTTCGCTTTTTCTTTGAGTTCTCCAATTCACAAGATAATTGTCGATTTTTGCCGCGAGTTCCTCACAACCAGGCATTGCGATAACACCGATTTGTCCAACAGGCATGTTACTGAAGTCTTCGATAATGTCATCCATTCTCTTTCCTCCATACAGTTTGTTGTAGCATTATATTTTACAATATAATTGTACAACATTTTTCTCTAATTGTAACCATAAATTATAAAAATAAATAGAAAAAGTATTGCATAAAAAGACAAGATGTTTGTCGATAATGGACAAAACATCTTGATGACACTGATTAAACTCGAAATAGTTAAGATATCATTAAGATTTTTTTGTAAAACTTTGCTCAACGTTAATAACAGCGTAATACTTATCGTTCAGTTTACTTAATCTTTTGCTAACATCATTTATTAAGTTTATACTTTTAATCGGATAATTATGTGGCGTGACAAGGTCAAAAACTAAATTTGTGTGTGTTGGACCATCAACAACCCTAAAATCATGAATTGATAAGCTGTCGTCAATTTCTAAAACCATATCAAGAACTAAAGCATGTAAAAGGTCAATATGCTCATCGTCGACAACAATTGGGTCCATGTGAATAACCAGTTCTATGCCAAACTCCTGTTTTATTTCACGCTCAATTAGGTCAATAGTGTCGTGACTTTGCATTATATTTGTGCTTGAAGGTACCTCGGCGTGTACACTGCCGAATATTCTGCCTGGTCCATAATTGTGCAGAAGTAAATCATGCATACCTACAACACCATCGTAAGAGAGGATTTTTTTCTCGATTGCCTTAACAAATTCTTCTTCGGGCGGTTCTCCAAGCAGTGGACCGATTGTGTTTTTTATGATTCCAATCCCGGCCGAAAAAACAAATACAGATACGATTAGACCTATGTAACCGTCTATTGGTATTGATGTAAACTTAGAAACAAATAGAGCAAAAAGAGTTGAGCCAGTTGCTGCGATATCGCTTAAACTATCTGCAACAACAGCACTCATAGCAGGTGAGTTTATCCTCTTGCCAACATTTCTGTAAAAGAAAGCCAACCAAAGCTTTGCAAACATAGTAAAAACAAGAATCAATACTGATATCCATTTAAATATAACCGGTTCCGGAGATATAATTTTTGCAATTGAATTTTTAGCAAGTTCGATACCCATTAATAGAATAACTAATGAAACTACCAGAGCGGCAATATATTCCAGTCGCCCATGACCGAATGGATGTTCTTCATCTGCGGGTTTGTCTGCAAACTTGAATCCCATAAGGTTAATAACCGAAGAACCGGCATCGGAAAGATTGTTAGCTGCATCAACTGTGATTGCAATACTGTTTGTCATTGTACCGGTAATAAACTTTGCTGCGCAAAGAGCTAGGTTTAAACAAATGCCTACGAAACCGCTAAGTATTCCATAACGGGTACGTACAATAGGCAAACTTGTATTCTTACTGTCTTTGACAAATAGTTTTATTAAGAGTTTAGTTATTTTGATCTGCTCCTTTCGAATTGCTTGTATTTTTAAAATTATCTTTAAAAGAAATATTAGTGATTACTAATTTTAAAATTGAAAGTTTTTACATTTTATATCATTCTATAATAAATAGCAACAAAAACTTTTAATAAATTATATAAATTTATTAAAATAATATTATCTAAGTCTAATAAACTCAAAAAAATATAAAATATTTAAAAATTCCACATTTTAATTATTGACAAGTGAAAGTACTTATCGTATAATGCAATGGCTTTCAAATTACCAAACACACCTTGCCGGTGTGGCGAAATCGGCAGACGCAAGGGACTTAAAATCCCTCGGT
>CAYNMU010000186.1:0-3073 GCA_964398395.1 uncultured Eubacteriales bacterium | reverse complement strand
TTAATTGCAGGATTAAGCAGTTCATTAACAGCGCAACCCCAATATTACAATTACAATACTGCAGGTTCGGGGTCAAATTCTTTCCCTTTTAATATGCCGGCGGGAAAAAATGTTCAATTGCTCTACCTTCCGGGAGACTTTAATCAGCCATTGTCGGCTCCGGCCGGAAACATTACGAGTGTTTCTTTTTTTGTAAGTCCCGGTTATAGTTTGGGTCCATGGACTTATAACAGCTTTATAATTAAAATGGGACTATCGGGTATTACCTCTTTCGCCGCCGGCGCCTATTACGCAGGAACACTTACAACGGTTTATGAAAGAGCCTCAGTTTTATTATCAGCAGCAGCGGGTACGTGGCTCACAATCACACTCGATACGCCGTTTGCTTATGATCCGACTCAAAGTTTAATTGTTGAAGTCGGGCAATGCAGTGTTCCTGGAGCAACGGGATTTAGTTCGGCTTTTACAACTTTAACGGGTAACCGGAGAAACTGGTCGGTGGGAGGATGTCCTTTTGTCTATTCCGGCCAAAACTCAGCAGTATACCATTTGGGAATTACTCTCGGAATCGTTGGCCCCACTGTTGTTACCACGGCAGCAACAGCCGTAGCGGGGACTACTGCAACATTGAACGGAACAGTAAATGCCAATAATGCTTCCACGTCGGTTACTTTTGAATATGGATTAACCACCGCTTATGGAACCGTTGTTCCCGGTGTCCCCGGAACAGTTACCGGAAATACGGTCACACCTGTCAGCGCCGGTATTACTGGATTATTGGCAAATACCCTTTATCACTACAGAATAAAAGGGGTGAATGCAGATGGCACAGCAAACGGGAATGATATGACCTTCACAACACAGGCAGCACCGACTGTTGTGACCACTGCTGCTACAGGAGTTACAGCAACAACAGCCTCATTAAATGGAACTGTTAATGCAAATGGCACCTCAACAACTGTGACCTTTGATTACGGACTGACCATTGCTTATGGAACTACGGTTCCAGGTGTTCCGTCCCCGGTCGCCGGTACTAGCGTCACGCCGGTCACAGCCGCAATTACCGGCCTTTCTCCAAATACTCTTTATCATTTCAGAGTTAATGGCGCCAATACAAACGGTACTGCCAACGGATCGGATCTCACGTTTACTACAGGCACCTCTTCGCCTGCCGTTGTAACCAATCCGGCATCCAACGTAGGCGTATCTTCTGCTCAGTTGAACGGTACCGTTACGGCATTTAATTCAAATACTACGGTCACCTTTAACTGGGGATTAACAATTGCTTATGGCAACAATGCTGCAGCCACTCCAAGCCCCGTTACCGGAAATGTACCAACGGCAGTGTTGGCCAATATTGCCGGTCTTACGACTGGTCAGACCTACCATTTCAGTTGTGTTGGTGTGAATGCAGGAGGAACAACAAACGGACTGGATCAGTCGTTTGTTGCCGGTTGCCAGACGCCAATTGCCGCAGGAATAATCACCGGACCTAACAGTGTCTGTGCGAACAGTACGGGTCAGGTTTATACGGTTGGTTTAATTACGAATGCAACAAGTTATACATGGACTGTTCCAGCCGGGGCAATCATTACTGCCGGAGGCGGTACAACCAGCATTACGGTTACATTCGGATCTGCATCCGGAAACGTCGCAGTAGCGGGAACGAATGCCTGCGGTAATGGTACTCCAACTTCGTTAGCTGTAACTGTGAATCCATTACCGATACCAACAATAACAGGGTCTGCCACCTCATGCGTGAACTCAACAAACAATGTTTATACTACCCAGACCGGGATGACAGGTTATGCCTGGACCGTATCTTCCGGTGGGGCAATCACCACTGGCGGAACAACCAGCAGTATAACGGTGACCTGGTCTACTGCCGGTGCAAAAACGGTAACTGTCAACTACACTAATGCAGCCATTTGTACAGCAACAACACCAACATCGTACACTGTTACCGTAAATGCTTTGCCAACGCCGACCATCACAGGTACTGGCACAGTATGCGAGGGTACGGCAGGTGTGGTTTATACGACCCAGACCGGGATGACAAACTACGTGTGGACTGTTTCACCGGGTGGCATTGTCACAGCAGGTGGTACTGCCACAAGCAATACGGTGACAGTGACCTGGAATAACTCAGGAGCACAATCAATCGGTGTAAATTATTCCAATGCCAATGGATGCACTGGAGCAACTGCCTCTTCATTCCCGGTGACCGTCAATGTAACCCCTGTACCGACCATCGGTAGCAACAACGCACCGTGTGCTGGTTCGACGGGTAACATGTACTACACCGAAAGCGGAATGACCAACTATATTTGGGCTGTTTCTGCCGGTGGCGCTATTGTGTCGGGTGCAGGAACCAACGCCATCAACGTAACCTGGACAGGTGTTGGCTCACAATGGGTGAGCGTTAATTACACCAATGCCGCCTCATGTACCGCTGCTACTGCCACTGTTTATACCCTCTTCGTAAAACCCTTGCCAAATGCGGCAGGTTCAATCACAGGCACTGCAACACTTTGTGCCGGGACGGACGGGGTTGCTTACTCATGTTCCGACATCCTCAATGCCACAACCTATACCTGGACATTGCCGGTTGGAGCTGTAATTGCAACCGGGGTCGGAACAAAAAGCATCACGGTTAACTTCGGCGCCACTGCGGTTTCGGGGAACATCTTCGTGGCCGGGACCAACAGTTGCGGAAATGGTGCTGCTTCGCCTGCATTTGCAGTAACGGTGAATCCATTGCCTGCTGCCGCCGGAACCATTTCCGGCCCTGCATCGGTTTGCGCCGGAGCAACCGGTGTTGCGTACAGCGTGCAAACCATCGCCAACGCTACTTCCTATGTTTGGACTGTTCCTGCCGGAGCGACCATTACCTCCGGTGGAACGACCAAGAACATTGTGGTTACCTTTGGCACTGCAGCGGGAACAGGCGTGATCACCGTGAAGGGATCCAACGCCTGCGGAACCGGTACTGTTTCGGCAGATTTCAACGTAACAATGAATGCCCTGCCATCTGCCCCGGTTGTAACTGCCGTTGGCGCTGTGCTTACCAGCA
>CAYNMU010000185.1:0-3095 GCA_964398395.1 uncultured Eubacteriales bacterium | reverse complement strand
TTTCCTAAAGAGTTGACAAACTTACGGAAAAATTAAATTTTACGCAAGGAGGAACAAAAATGTGCTATTTTTGTCCATCTAAAAATGTTGCGTATGTTGAATGTAGCCATCGTTGCAGGTGGAGATTCCGGTGAATACGGAATCTCCATTAATAGTGGGAAACAGGTTTTTTTACATATAGACCGGGATAAATTCAACCCGTTTCTGATCGTCATCAGGGGGAAAAACTGGAATTGCCTGATCGAAGGGAAAAAAATCCCAATTGATAAAAATGATTTCAGTCTTACGATCGGTCGAAAAAAAATACGCTTTAAAATTGTTTTCAATGCAATTCATGGAACCCCGGGTGAAAATGGAAAGCTTCAGGGGTATTTCGATATGCTTGGAATACCTTATACATCTTGCGATGTTACAACTTCTGCCCTTACTTTCAATAAAAGTTTCTGCAAGGATGTAGTCGCCTCTTATGGCGTCAAAACTGCAAAATCGTTACACTTGTTCAAAAACGCTGACAAGGCTGTAAAACGTATTCTTGAGGAGCTTTCGCTTCCTGTTTTTGTAAAACCCAACAATGGAGGATCCAGTGTCGGGATGTCGAAGGTTAATTTGGAAAAGGATTTACCTGCCGCCTTGACCAAGGCTTTCCAGGAAGATACTGAAATCCTTGTGGAAGAATTCATCAGGGGAAGAGAACTCACATGCGGGGCACTGCGTACGGAAGGTCAGATTATTTCAATGCCGGTAACTGAAATCATATCTAAGAAGGAATACTTTGATTTTGAAGCTAAATACAAAAATGGGCTGGCCGAAGAGGTAGTTCCCGCCCGAATATCCAGCTCTGATTCAGACCAATGCCGCGAAATCTCACAATTGCTGTATGAAAAGTTGAATTGTAAAGGAGTGGTTCGTTTTGATTATATTTTCACCGGAAATTTTTTTTATTTTCTTGAGGTCAACACGGTACCAGGTTTGAGCAAAGCAAGCATAGTTCCCAGGATGGCCAGTGCCCAGGGCTGGACCTTTAAGGAACTCATAACACGACTAATAACGGAGGTTGTTTAGTTATGTCAGACCTTCTCTTTGCCACCAACAACGGCCACAAGCTCCGTGAGATCCAGGAAATTATGGGCCATGAATATCGTATTCTCAGCCTGAAGGATGTCAACCTGGACATTGATATACCTGAAACACAGGAAACGATTGAAGGTAATGCGGCCCAGAAAGCCTGGTTTATCTATAATCGGACCGGAATGAACTGTTTTGCAGATGATACCGGGTTGGAGATTGACGCCCTCGATGGTCGTCCGGGGGTGTACGCTGCCCGCTATGCCGGGGAGGGATGCACTTTTGATGACAATGTCAATAAAATTCTTCAGGAACTGGAGGGCGTTGACAACCGCAATGCGTGTTTCCGCTGTATGATCTGTTTGATCATGAATGGGAAAGAACACCTATTCGAAGGACGGATCAACGGCGTAATAACGACCGAACGAACAGGGAGGGATGGGTTTGGATACGACCCGGTTTTTTTACCCGATGGATTTAAGCAAACCTTTGCTGAGATGCCGCCCTATCTGAAAAACGGGATCAGCCACCGTGGCAGGGCTGCGACAAAGATGGTGAATTGGATAAATAGCGAAATAATGTAATATTTGTAGGGACACAAAATTTTGTGCCCCTACAAATATTACATTATTTGATTACGGAAACACCAATCCCGGATAATTGGTTACATTGGCCTGCGGTATGCTGCTTTTGTATTTTTCGTTAATTGCCTGAATAAAGAAGTTGGCGGCAACGCAATTTCCTCTTGGATTCAGATGTACTCCATCGGTTGAGAACATCCCCCCTGTTACAAAAGTTGTACTCATTTTGATTCCGTCGAACACCATGCCACTGGCAAACTGTTTGAGGTATCCATTCATGTCGGCAAGCGCCAGGTTATTGTTTGCTGCCGTCTGACTGATTACCGCGTTGAATTGTATAACACGTTCCTGGATGTTGTATTGTTCAGATTTATCGAGTACGTATTTGCCAGGGATAGGATAAGGCTTCAGCGCTACGGCATCGCCCACGCCCATACCCTTGCATTTGATTGAGTCGGTAGGCAGCGTTAATAAAAACAGATCTCCGGCCTGCATCTGAGCCCATGTTCCATCGGTCTTTATATAAACAAATGGATTCTGTCCCACGTGCCATTTGATATCCGGGTGACCATACATGCCGTAAAGGATGGTTAAGCCCGCAGCCTGCGTTGTGTCAAGTACGACGCTATTGTAAGGCAGCTGTTTTGATATGGTTGTAAAAAACGGGATAGCTGTAACATCCGGAATCGTTGCAATAATGCCTTTCGGGGATTTCCCTGAAGCCAGCAATGAATCAACGGCCATATTGTAAAATTGAGTAAAAACAGGCAACGGAGTGAGCAGGGCATCAGTGCCTGCCAATGCTGAGGCGAGCACATCATTGTTGCCAATCCAGAGATAGAAAAAGGTTGGTTGTTGAACAACGGCATCATGCATCACTGTTGCATTTGGCGCAGAAGCAAAACGCGTAAAATATGGATTCCCCAGTGAGGAACCATATCCCGGAGCGAACAATGTCTGCACGGTTGCACCGGGAACGCCCATGTTGTTGTATGGACCTGTTACCGTTGGAGTCGCAAACAGTTGTGCCATAAGTGTTCCTTGATCCGGAGTGGAGATAAAGTCAGGCTTCAGAGAGTAAGTTCCGACCGGATTACCTGAACAGTCTTTATCAGCAACAAGTTTAAGTACCCTTTTTGTATAACAATAGATTCCTCCGGGGATTGGCTGAAACCCTACACCGTCGTTAGTGCCGATCAGAGGTTGCTTAAATTCGCCGCCACCAACAGTCTGAAATTGTTTGGCCATGATGTTCGGGATCGAATTTTCCTGACCTGAAAGGTACAATGCACCGTCAGCATAACCGGCCGTTAGAGAATTTCCGACTGAAACAAATTTAGAGAAGTCCAATCCATTGGCTGAGGCCTTGAATTCGTCAATCTTTCGTTCACATGCAGTAAACAGCGCCAGGGATAATATAATGAAAAGAATTTTTTTCATAATGTTCAT
>CAYNMU010000184.1:0-3098 GCA_964398395.1 uncultured Eubacteriales bacterium | reverse complement strand
GCAAATAACCCAGTTCGTCCAAGACTAAGAGATCCGGTTTGAGGAATTTTTTAAGCGAGGAGTCGAACTGGTGCGTGTGAGTTGCCGCGATTAGAGTGTTAACAGCGTCAATGGCATTGCAAAAAAGGACCGAGCGACCTGCAAGGCAGGCTTGATAGGCTAAAGCAGTGCTTAGGTGAGATTTGCCGATACCGACACCGCCCAAGAAGATGACATTAGCTTTGGCTTTAAGAAAGTGAAGCTGGAAGAGGTTTTTTACTTGGAGTTGGTTAATTTTTTTGGGCCAAGACCAGTCGAATTGCTCAAGAGTTTTTTCGACCGGAAATTTTGCCTCTTTTATGCGCCTAGCTACAGCACGGTCACGGCGCAAGTCGGCTTCGCCTTGGATTAAGTTAGCCAGGTAGAGCAAATGAGCTTGGTTATCCTTAGCCGCGCTAGCAGCTAAATCTTGGCAATTTTCCGTAAGAAACTGTAATTGTAAGTATTTTAGGTTGGCTTCAAGCTCGGCGATTTCTAAATTAGAGTTAGACATAATTAATCCTTTTTTTCATAAATAGTTAAATCAGGTTCCTCAAGCTCTAGTTCTAATAAATCTTGGGAATGAGTTAGGATCAGAGCACCTTGAGGTTCGACTTTTATGTGCGAGCGAGCTTCCAAAATATTGGAAATGTATTCCGAGCCAAACGCCTGGAAGGTTAGCGCGTCAGCTATTGCCAGCGCCACCGAGTCAGGAGAATAAATCTCGCTCAGTGCCACAATTTTTCTTATATGCAAGGATGGGTTTAGCTTCCTTTGGCATAGTTGCTTGTAATAGTCGTCCGCTAAGGGAGAGAGAGCCAAGAACCTGGCGAAGATCCTCTGTTCTTTTGCGTTGTGCCGCTGAGCCAAAAGTTCTTTCACATGATCTGGATTTTCAAAGTCTTGTTGCCTATCGTAGCATCGTGGATGAGTGGTGATTAAGTCTGTGCCGCTATAAATGCATAGTCTATCTGGGTAAATTCTAGTTAATAATTTGGCAGAAGCAAATTTAGCCGGGACTGAATAGTGATTAGTTTGGTAGGTTACCCGGAAGCGGCTTGAGACCCGTAAATTTTGTGCCATTCCAACATCATACGTGTGAACTGGTAGGTGGTGGAGAGTCTTTTTTTCATCTACAAAGACATCATTAGGTACTTTTTTTGTTTCCCCATGCACTCTGCAATTGGCAATCTCATTCATCCAACAAGTGGCGGCTGGCTGTATTGCTGCAAAATCGGAAATCTCCAAGCCGTTTAGAAAATTGTGCTTCACATACCCAACCCCACGTTCAACTCGCCCCTTTTCATTCCCTTTGCGTGGGGCACAAGCTACGGGGGTAAAGCCAAAGTGGCGGGAGAAGTCGATATATCGGGGATTAAAAATAGGAGCTTCACCCACTAAATGCCTAAGAACTCCAGATTTTAAGTTATCAATCATGATTTTTGCTGGAACGCCGCCGAAGAACTCGAAAGCTTTTTGGTGGCAATCCAAAAAGTGCTCCATAGTTTGTGATACCGAAAATTGCACATAGAGCATGCGGCTATGGCAAAGCACCATGACAAAGAAACTTAATTTGCGATTAGTGCTTCCAACTCTAACAGACTTCCAACTGCCCCAATCCACTTGCGCGCATTCACCAGGAGCAAAGGATAGGGTAAGGTAGGCTTTGGCTGGACTGGGACGTACTAAATTGACATAGTTTAAGATTGGCGTGTAGGAGCCAGGGTAACCAAGCTCGCGCACTTTTTGATAAATTTGAGTAGCACTGTAAGCATGCTTTTCCAGAAAACCTTTAATGCTCTGTTTATACTGATCTAACTTGCTAGATCTCGCTTTTTGTTTGACTTTAGCGTAGTGGTCCATCTTTAACCAGCGAGCCACAGTCAGCCAGCTTAGGTGACATTCCTTTGCAATCTGGTCTACTTTTAGCTTGTCCTGCTCGGCGTATTTTTTAATCAAACAATAAGTTTCGTAACTGATCATACTTTTTTTCTATTCCTTAGCGTTTCAAAAACTTCTGCTAGCGTGCGCATTTCCCCGCCTTGTGATAAGAGCGCTTCTTGTGGCTTGGGTTTTATTAGTGCAGTAGCCACATCCAGGGCTAGGACTTGGTAGAGCGGCTTTTGATAGGCAATCATGCCTTGCTGAATTAATGACTCCCGCGCAGCGTACAAAGCGTTTATTTCAATTGCTAGATTTTCTGCTATCTTTGGGTCGGAATAGTAACTAAGTCCCTGAGCATCGCAAACCGTGACTAAAAACAAGTAGAGCGCAAGTGAGGTAACGTTACATCGTTTTACGTAGCCATCCTGCACCAGCTTATGGTCAATCCAGCTAAATTGTTTAGGGACTCGGCGAACTCTTGCCTGGTCCAGTACTGCTTTGTTTATCATGGGCAATTTTTCCTGCAATTATGTCTTGCCCCAATTTTAGCAAAATTCTAGTACTTTTGTTTATGTCGTCTTGTAACGTAGTTCCGCTTATTTGAGCTATTAATCCTAGAAGGATCAGCAGGTTATGCCCGTTTTTAGTGTCAACGAAGTCTTGTAACGCAAATTCACCTGATTCGCCAATGGTTTCAACAGGTTGACCACCATCGAAATCTTGTAACGCAGTGCGCGACTTCGTACCCTTCCTTTGCCAATATTTAGGATTTTTCGCCCGCCACTCCTGCACTCGTCGCACATTCTCCGGTCCGCTAAAGTAATTTCGGTTCTCTTTTTTCCTTAGCCAGCGCGCATTGCTCTCTTTCTTCCTAACTCCCTGGCACTCGTCCTTTTCGCAGTACCTTTGATGCCAAATGTTTCGACTGTCAGGCTCATATAATTCCATGCAATGTCTGCATTTTCTCTTCCTTTTCACCGCCATAACCGCACCTCCTCAGTTGCCTGGAGTTACGGCTTAATTCCCAAATTTCATGCCTTAAGCTTGCTACGCTTTTTCCAATAGAAGAAAACGGAATAAGATTTATTTGTTGTTTATTTAGGGAAGAAAATTTGGAAGAAGAAAACTAATAATAACTAAGAAGATCTATACTTTTATTTAGCTAAGAATTATTAACTAATAAGAAGCTAATGACA
>CAYNMU010000183.1:0-3099 GCA_964398395.1 uncultured Eubacteriales bacterium | reverse complement strand
CGCCTCAGCGCGATGAACTGTTAGGCTGGCTCAAATCTGACAGCAATGAAAACGGCTGCCGGGTGCTGACCAACGTGCGCTGCCTGAGCGAAGGTGTGGATGTTCCGTCGCTCGATGCGGTGATGTTCCTCTCTGCCCGCAACTCGCAGGTGGATGTGGTGCAATCGGTGGGCCGGGTCATGCGGAGATCGCCTGGGAAAAATTATGGCTACATCATCATTCCGGTGGTGGTCCCTTCGGATGTGGATGCGGCTCTGGCGCTCGATGACAATGAACGCTACAAAGTGGTTTGGACGGTGCTCAACGCCTTACGCGCCCACGACGACCGGTTCAACGCCACCGTCAACAAGATCGAACTCAACAAACTGAGACCGGAACAGATACTGGTTGGCCGTCCGGAGTATTCTTTTGACGCAGACGGAACACCGTGGAGCGTTTCCGACAACCAGGCCACCTACGAAACCGCCAAGGATATCAGCAAACAATTGGCCATTCAGTTTGAACAGTTGCAGCATGTGGTTTTTGCCCGGATGGTCCAAAAGGTGGGCGACCGCCGTTATTGGGAACAGTGGGCAAAGAACGTGGCCGAAATTGCCGAACGGCAGGTGATCCGCATCAGCCGTTTGATCAAAGACGAAAGCGACCACCAGGTTGCTTTTGAAAAGTTCCTCCGGGGTTTGCAAAAGAACATCAACCCCGGCATCACCGAACAGGAGGCGATTGAGATGCTTTCGCAGCACATCATCACCAAACCGGTATTTGAGGCGTTGTTCGAGGATTACTCCTTCGTGAAGAACAACCCCATTTCAAAGTCCATGCAAACCATGCTCGATTTGCTGGAAGAGCAGGCCATTGAAAAGGATACCAAGACCCTGGAGAAATTCTATGAATCGGTGAAAATGCGGGCTGCCGGGATTGACAATGCGGCGGGGAAACAGCGCATCATCATTGAGTTGTACGACAAGTTTTTCAAGACCGCTTTCCCAAAGATGGTGGAGAAGCTGGGGATTGTTTACACGCCGGTGGAGGTGGTTGATTTTATCATCCATTCGGTTGAGCATATCCTTCAGAAAGAGTATGGCCGCTCCATTTCCGACGAAAACATCCATCTGCTGGATCCGTTTACCGGAACCGGTACTTTTATCACCCGCTTGTTTCAAAGCGGGATCATCAAACCGGAAGATTTGATGCGCAAATACCGGCAGGAGATCCATGCCAACGAGATCGTGCTGCTGGCCTATTACATTGCTGCCGTCAACATTGAAAATGCGTTTCATGAGGCTTATGGTTCTAAAACATACCAGGCATTTGATGGTATTTGTTTGACCGACACGTTCCAATTGGGTGAGACCGATGACAGCGAAAAGATGTTCTCAGAGATGTTCCCGCAAAATTCTGAACGGGTTGAGATGCAGAAGAAGGCGCCTTTGAGGGTGATCATGGGCAACCCGCCTTATTCGGTAGGACAGAAATCGGCGAATGACAATGCGCAGAATCAAAGTTACCCGAAACTTGATGCTGATATTGCCAAAACATATGCAAAAGAATCCTCCGCCGGTCTTAATAAATCATTATATGATGCTTACATCAAAGCATTTCGTTGGAGCTCTGACCGTTTAGATCCGAAGCATGGCGGGATAATTTGCTTTGTTTCCAATGGTGCCTGGCTGGATGGCAACAGCACAGATGGTTTTAGGAAATACATTGAAAAAGAGTTTTCCGCAATATATGTCTTCAATTTAAGGGGTAACCAGCGAACCAGCGGTGAACTTTCAAGAAAAGAAGGGGGTAAGATTTTTGGTTCCGGTTCTCGCACTCCCATTGCTATTACTCTGTTGGTGAAAAATCCGGAAAAATCAACAAACAAAGCATCTATCCATTATTATGACATTGGCGATTACCTGTCAAGGGAGGAAAAACTTGCTATTGTAGGTAAATTCAAATCGGTTGAAAGCCCGGGATTGAACTGGCAAACTCTTCAAACCAATGAACATGGGGATTGGATAAACCATCGCAATGATTTGTTTAATACTTTTATTCCAATTGCTCCGGAGAAAAAGTTTGACCCCAAATGCAAATCATTTTTTACGACTTATGCTGTTGGTGCAAATACTTCGAGAGATGCCTGGACTTATAACTTCTCAAAAATCTCCATTGCTAATAATATGCAAAGGATGATAAATTTCTATAATCAGGAGAGAATTAGAATCGATAGGCTGAAAGTACAAAATCAATTACAAGATATTAACAAGGAAATTGATTCTAACCCATCCAAAATTAGTTGGTCTGTTAATCTTAAAAATGATATTGAAAAATCAATAGCGCATACTTTTGATAACCAGACGATAATTAAAAGCAGTTATCGCCCATTTTGCAAACAGTGTTTGTATTTTCATAAGCCATTTATTGAGAGACCAGGGCTGAATGAAGTATTCTTCCCTCGAGAAACTGTTGAAAATTTGGTGATATGTGTGTCATCAAGTTCAAATGATAATATTGCTGTACTAATTACTGATTGTATTGCTAATCTCCATTATAATGGTGATTCCCAATGCTTTCCATTTTTTTATTTTGAAGAGCGCCCCAAATCATCACTCACCCTCTTTGATGAAACTTCAGCAGAAGAATTCATCCGCCGGGATGGCGTTTCCGATTTCATCCTCGAGCGGGCGCACAAGATGTACGGCAGGAACGTGAGCAAAGAGGATATTTTCTACTATGTGTATGGCTTCCTCCACTGTCCGGAGTACCGGCAGCGGTTTGCCAACGATTTGAAGAAGATGTTGCCCCGGTTGCCGCTGGTGGAGGATGTCCTCGATTTCTGGGCATTCAGCAAAGCCGGGCGCAAATTGGCTGATTTGCACATCCATTACGAATCCGTTCCGGCCTATGAAGGCGTCACTGTGACCGGAGCCGAAAATGGTTTTTACACCGTTGAAAAGATGCGGTTTCCAAAAAAAGACCAAAAGGATACGATCATTTACAACAGCAAGATCACCATTTCAAATATTCCCGCCAGGGCTTATGAATACGTGGTAAACGGCAAAAGCGCCATCGAATGGATCATGGAGCGCTACCAGGTAACCACCCACAAAGAGA
>CAYNMU010000182.1:0-3107 GCA_964398395.1 uncultured Eubacteriales bacterium | reverse complement strand
GGGGCGTCAGGACTGACGGGCCCTCGTGCCATGCATTCTCAAAATTTTCTTTTGATCTTTTTTTAACGGAATCCGCATCAAATCTCATGACTCACGCTCCATACATACAACCCGTGAGAGGGAATTTTCATCAGCTATAAAATATCCTGAATGCTCTGCAACCTGCTCCGCAAACTGTCGCACGTGTGCATGTTCAGGCATGTTGCTTCGCTGCAACCGTTTTCGACTGTAACCAAGATACATGTATCCCTTTACCTCGATGTAATCTGCTCCCGAGTCAGCAACCAGGCGTGCGTACCCCCCGGGGTCAATGTCGTTTATGCCCTGTACAAGGGTAATACGGATTGCTGATCGCCGGTTGTCGAGGGCCGCCAGGCTCTCCTTCACGCTCTCCCAACTGTCTTCCACAGGCCGGCAGACGCGCTCATAGGTGGCCTGGTCGGGGGCTACCAGAGAGACATACATCTGGAATGGCCGGCACTGCCTTAAAATGTCCGGGCGGGTCCCGTTACTGACAAGAAACGTTGTGCAGCCTTCAGCGTTGAAAAGGCTGATTAATTCCGGTAGCCTGGAATAGAGTGTTGGTTCGCCGGAAAGTGAAATTGCAACGTTTTTCGGTGCAAGCGCCTCCGAAAACCGTTGCTCAGTGACATACGGGGAGACTTTGTACCCGGAAAGTGCCCTCTTCTGGAGCCGCCTGAAGTTCCCGATGATCTCTTCCGGCGGGCACTCGGATTCCCCCGGCATTTCATGTTCGAATGACCGCCAGCAGAAGAGGCACCGGTGGTTGCACTGCAGGGTAGGGGTCATCTGCACACAGCGATGGCTGTCTATCCCGTAAAACTGGTGCTTGTAGCACATCTCCCCTCCCTTCAGTGCACGCTTGCACCAGAGGCAGGGCTTCACGGCGGCAGTCGACGTTTCGGAAAAAAACTGGTAGCCCTGCTTCTTCAGGGCGTCACATGGTGCTGATTGCATCGATACCAAGAGATTCCAAGGATTCTTTGAGTGTATTTTTCGCTGCCGTTACAAGAGTCAAGCGGCTTTGCCGCGTGATGCCCTCGCTTTTCAGGACGGGTTCATAGTGGTAGAACGCATTGAACTGGTCAGCAAGCTCTCGGGCGTAGGTGGCAAGGAGGTGGGGTTTCAGGTCCTGTACCACCTCTTCGATTATCGCCGGGAACTTTGCGATGTGTTTTGCAAGTGCAATACCATGCGGGTCTTTCAAATCGTAAGCCTCTGAAAATTCCCCTGCCTTCTCAAGGATACTGCATGCCCGTGCATGTGCATACTGGATATAGGGGCCGCTCTGCCGCTCGAAGTCCAGGGCCTCTTTCCAGTTGAATACGGTACTCTTTTCAGGAGAAATCTTTACAATATCATACCGTATTGCTGCAATTGCGACTGAAACGGCAATATTTTTGCGTGTATCTTCGTTTAGTTCGGGCCTCCTGACGGTGACCTCCTCAAATGCGCGTTTTGTCACCTCGTCCATCAGTTCGTCGGCCGAAACGAATTTTCCCGCCCGGGTGCTCATTGCACCTTCAGGGAGTGAAACGAATTCAAAATGGATAATATCCGGGGCTTTCTCTCCTACCAGGCGCATGGTCGCCTGGAGCTGCCCCCCGATCAACTTATGGTCCGCCCCAAGCACATCAATGACCCGGTCAAAATTTTTACCCTTCCACATGTGGTAGGCAAGGTCCCGGGTCGCATACACGGTGGTCCCATCTGTCCGCCTGAGCACGTATTCCTTTTCAAACCCGGCGGCGTTCAGGTCAAGCCAGACTTTCCCGTCCTCGTGGTATTCCGGGAGCCGGTGGAGCCTGGAAAGGAACCTTTCCGTGTCACCGTTTCTTACGAAATCGCTCTCCCAGACAAACCGGTCGTGATGGACCTTCAGGCGCCCCATGGTTACGTGGAAACCCTCGAGGCACCGTGTTACGGCAGACCTAAATTTCCTGACTGTTGCCTTCTCGGAGCGTTCCACCTGTTGCATCAGGGTATCCACTTCAGCCACAAGCCCGGGGTCGGACTCAAGTCCCCTGTTCGCAGCGATGTAGATCCTCGCTACGTAGTGATCAGATTTTTCTCCGTCCATTGCGCCGGTATCGAGGTGATCGAACCCCCACACCACGATCGCGATCTGCCGCCCCATATCATTGACATAATACTGGACTTCAAGCCTGTACCCTGCCTTCCGGAAACAGCGTGCAAGGGTATCTCCCAATATGGAATTCCTGATATGCCCGACATGGAGCGGGCCATTCGGGTTTGCACTCGTATGCTCAAGGACAACGCGTTCCCGTCTTGGTGGCTGGCTACCGTACCCGGGTTTCACCGCTTCTTCAAGGGTCCTGCTTACATAGGACTGTCCGAACAGGAAATTGATATAGGGCCCTTTGACCGTGATCTGGATCTGTTCAAACGCAGGGTCACCGCGCAGCTCCCGTGCCAGCTCTTCTGCGATTATTACGGGGCTCATCTTCCTCTCCTTTGCGAGGGTGAACGCCACGGTGGAGGCCAGGTCCGCGTGCTCCCCACCATCGGTCAGCTGAACATCCTGAAGACCGGTCCGTGACTTCAGCGCGTTTTCAATCGTTGTATACATCAAAAGAAACATTAATACCCTGTCCTGTATCGCAATATGGCTGCAATACCGCCAAAAGCTGTAAAAAGAATTGAACCCTCCTCAAAATCATCTGAGATTATTTCCACCTTTGCATTGCTCTGGTCGGCAATTTTCGTCAGTTCCTCGATAATATCTACTTCTTCATCAAGGACCATCGGAGCTGTGCATTTCGGGCAGTTACCAAATTCCAGGTCTTTAACGGTTTTACCTGCCTGGAGTACTACGGTATAGTTTTTGGTATGGCCACAACTTGGGCACCTGATTGTTAACCTGGATTTTCGAAGGCTGGCTGACAGCAGGAGTATCTCAACGGCGCCGAGTTCGAGATTTTTCCTGATATTCTCCTCGCCGTACGAGGCAACACCGTTATCCTTGACCAACTCTTTCAGGAATCGCTGCATCACCGCTTTTTCCTTCACCACGGTCATTCCCTTGAGCGCGTCCTCTGCGGCATCGACCAGTTCATCGAGACCGC
>CAYNMU010000181.1:0-3130 GCA_964398395.1 uncultured Eubacteriales bacterium | reverse complement strand
CCCAATGTCACAACCAACTGCAATTGTTTACCTTATAACCGGACAGTACTGACTTGCGATAACAAGGACCACTATCGTGAACCGCACAGTGGTGCATCTGCTGAGCATGCTGTGCCTTCTCCTTGCCGCTCCCTCTTTTTCCGCTGATCTCCAGATCCATGTCATCGACGTCGGCCAGGGCGCGTGCGAGCTTGTCATCGGCCCCGACGGGACGGCGGTCCTCATCGACGGTGGAACAAGCGGCAAGGGGCAGGACGAGGTCATTCCCTACCTGAACGGTATTTTTCCCGTCGGCGACCGCACGATCGACTACGTCATCGCCTCCCACGACGACAACGACCATTACGGCGGCCTGAACTACGTGCTGGATCACGGCTACTCGGCCGGCACGATCTACCACTGCGGCGACAACTCCGGCTTCGGGCGGGGGACCGCGATCCCCATCGGGACCGTGATCACACTGGGCGGCGGTGCGTTCGCCACGTGCGTGACCGTCGGCGGGTATTTCATAGACGGAACCTACGTCAGCCCCGGCTCCGAGTCGAACAACATGAGCATCGCCCTCCTTATCGAGTACGGCGGCTTCGATTACCTCACCGCGGGAGATCTGGAATCGGGGCGGGAGGACAACCTCGTAGACTCCCTGATCGACTACGTCAACGGGCCGGGCCATCCGTATCATCCGAATGAGCCCTATCTGGCTTCGGGGGCGGGCGTGGACGTCCTCCACGTCAACCACCACGGGAGCGAGTACAGCTCCTCCGCGACGTACGTCAACGCGCTCAAGTGCGAGCTGGCCCTCATCAACGGGGGCACCAACTACAATCACCCGACACAGGACGCCGTGGACCGCCTTCTCGGGAGGGCGACCTACACGGCCTGCAGCTCGAGCCCCGGTGGCGCGACGGGAGTCACCGCGCCGGGGGCGGCCGTATACCGCACCACGGCGAGCGGCCAGGCCTGCCCGTGCGCGCTCGAATCGGAATGCCCCTCCATCGGCGACATCCTCGTCGTCACCGACGGCGGGACATCCTATACCGTGAGCGGGACGTATCTCCCCGCGGTGGTCATGGATACGGACCAGTGGGAAACGCCGCGCCCCACCCCGACGATCACGCCCACGCCGACGATCACCCGGACGCCCACGATTACGCCCACACCGACGATCACACGGACGCCGACGATCACCCCGACACCCTCTCTGGAGAACCCGTGGCCGATGCTCCATCGCAACGCCGCCCACACGGGTCTCGCCGGCTACGAGGGCTCCCCCTACGCAGGCCTCAAATGGAGCTACCGCTTCACGCAACGCATCGACAACGTCTCCCCCTCCATCGATTACTCGGGGGCGGTCTACCTCGGCTCGCGCGACAACAACCTGTACTCATTCGCCTCAAACGGTTCACTGCGATGGTCCTTCTACGCAGGGTATCAGGAAGGGGATTCAACCGCGTGCGACCGCTACGGCAAGGTCTACCTCATAGGCCAACAGGGCCATTCCGGCGATGTCATTGCCTTCAGGACAACCGGTCAAATGGTGTGGAGCTACCTGATAGGCGGACAGACGTGCTCCTCACCCACTGTGGGCGATGATGACAGAATCTACTTCGGTGCATTCGATAATCGCATCTACTCGCTCACCAACAACGGAGCCCTCTTCTGGAGTTATAACACGGGGAGCGCCATCTACTACAGTACTCCCGCCATTGCATCAGGGGCGGGGCATCTGTATTGCCCCAGCTCGTACAGCCTCTTCGCGCTGGCCTCGACAGGGACACTCCGCTGGTCGTTCCGGACGGGGGGGATCATATACGGATCGGCGTCGATCGATGCGGCCGGCTCGATCTACGCGGGTTCCTATGAAGGCCGTCTCAATGCGTTCTCATCGAACGGGGCGCTGCGGTGGAGCTATGTCATGGGGGATATGGTCGGTTATCCAAACCCCGCCATCGGCCCGAGCGGGGCGGTCTACACCGGCTCTGTCGACAACACCATGTATGCCGTCGCCTCCACGGGCACACTCCTCTGGAGCTACCGCGTCGGGTATAACATATCGACCTCCCCGGTGGTGGACAGCTCCGCACGGGTCTTTTTCGCCACTTCCGGCGACTCAAGCATCGCTACCTTCTGGGCTCTCAACTCCGACGGCGGCATGCTCTGGTCCTTCGCCCTGCCGGGGTATGGGCAGCCGCAGTCGTCCCCTGCGCTCGGCTCCGACCATTCCATTTACCTCGGCGGGGCCGATAATGTTTTCTACGCCCTCAATGGCGGCATGCCGACGCCAACGATCACGCCCACCCCCACCGTCACGCCGACGAAGACGCCAACGCATACCCCCACGGCCACTCCCACGATCACACGGACGCCGACGATCACCCCGACGCCGACGATTACCCCGACGCCGACGATTACCCCGACGCCGACGATCACCCCAACAATCACGAACACGCCCTGCCACGAACCCTTGGCGCTGGCGCACATCGACAATCTTGAGATAGCCGCGCCCCGCTCGGTCACCGACGGATTCATCTATCTCTTCGGCTTCGCGGATGATCCGATCAATGTGTGCCTGGGAACCATCTACGACAGCAACAACGGATACACCGACGAGGGAGCGTATCCGTCGATGCCGATCGGGGTGTATATCGCCCGGGACGCGGCGACGATCACCGTCACTGCGGGGGACTACATCACGCTGACGCGGGACGACGAAACGACGCTCAGGGTCTACTTCCCCGAGTTCGACACGGACGACGACCTGATCCTCTACTGCGGCTCGGACGGCTCGACGTACTGGGACCGGGGGCTGTGTGCCATGGCACAGGCCGCACCAACGCCCACCCCGACACCGATCTATCTCAACTATCAGCCGATGGCGGCCTCGCGTCCGCCCGATTTCCCCGCCATCGATGCCGGCGACAGGTTCGGCACCGTATGGCCCGATTGGGGATGGCGTTAATACCGTTTTCTGCTTCCCTCGGGTCCCCGCCCGCCTCCCCGATATGCCGAACGCCTGCCGTTTCATCGCCCCCCCGCACGCCCTCAATTCCCGACATGTCCCTCAATTCCCTCAATTGGTAACGTCAAAAGATTTATGCAAATAAGATAACCTCTCCATCACTGTTCGACC
>CAYNMU010000180.1:0-3160 GCA_964398395.1 uncultured Eubacteriales bacterium | reverse complement strand
AATGAAAAACATTACAAAAGCTAACAACCCAAGAAAGACCCCTGCCAGAATGATATTACGGTGTCCCTTGCGGTCGCCAAGCCGCCCTGCAAAAGGACCCAGAAACTGGCCAAAAGCGATTAAGCTCAGTATAGTGCCAATGATATTGGCTTTAAGACCATACACGTGCGATAGAAAAAACGGCATAAGGAAGAGTACACCACCAAACACCATCATCGAGAGGCAGAGATTGAGGGACGAAAATAGTGTGTTGCGGTTGGTAAAGAGTTTTAAGTCAATGATTGGATTGTCGATTTTTAGCTCCCTCCTGATAAATAACAACACCATGATCAAGCTCCCTCCAAAAGCTGAGAGGATACGTAGCGAGGTCCATCCATATTCAAGTCCCTGATTCACGGCAAAGATGAGCAACAGCAGGAATGCGGTCTGGTAGAATGCTCCCAGTAAATCAAAGCGTCTATCCGGCGCTGGTGGATGATGCCCGGGCAGAAAGAAATACCCGGCAGCTATGGCCACTATGCCCAGCGGCACATTGATGAAGAAGATATATCGCCATCCAAAGTAATTGGCAATGAACCCACCAACTGTGGGACCCAGAGATACACCCAAAGCTGCGGTCATCATTATATAACCAACCGCCTGTCCCTTCCTGGATGCAGGAGAATGTAGAGTAGCTAAAGCAACCATAACCGATATGATCATTGCCCCACCAACGCCCTGTAAAGAACGCATAACTATAAGTTGCCACAAGCTGGATGTTGTACCACAGAAGAAGGAACTTAAAGTGAATAGTGCAAAACCTATCAAAAGTACCCGGCGGCCACCAAATATATCGCCAATTTTGCCGAAAACCATCAGTGGCGCAGTCTCAAACAACAGGTAGGCAAGAACAATTACAGATGCATGACTCGGCGAGAGGTTCATCTCCCCGGCAATTGTTGGCAGGCACACAATGATGGCCGTGGCGTCAAGGTTTGTCATCATGGCACCGAAACATATCACAGCCATCATTGTCCAGTAGCGGCGTTTATCTGTAATTATATACTTGTCCATCTGTTTCAAATATTATTTACTTTCTGAAATTATTATTCATTAGTAAAGCGAAGAAAGCAGGATCAATTATCTTACAATTGGGATTTTATTTCGTTCCTGAATTTATTCATTGTGCGGTTGGTATGTCCGATACGTTTTTACTTATCTACAATTGCCATATAAAAATCGGTCCACCGTTAATAACGTAATGAGTCTTCTGCCATTTTTGTTACAACTTCTTTTTCAAAATTGTAAAGTTTTACAAATGTTTGAGAAGACGCATTATTGCTTTGTGGTGTTATGACTACAAAATTCATCGTTGTACCGCCTACTCCTGACTTTTCATCAACCCATGTTCCCGAGTTCGCATAGATTGATTTTATCCCATTATTGGTGTAAGGAATGATTTTGGCTATGTGTGTGTGTCCAAAAACTACGATTCTTATAGTGGAGTTTGGATTACTAAAGTATTGTATATTTGCCTGAACATCTATACTATCAGTATTAACCTGGTTCGCAAATGCCCTTGCAACCGGGATATGGACTGCCACATTGTTGATGGTTTGTCTTTCTTCCCAGTTGTCAAATACCCCTTTGAAAAGGTTCATATCAATAAATCCTCCAGGAATTAATTGATAAGGTACTAGATCGTTGACTGAATAAGTTTTTGTGAATCCATTAATATTGGTCACAATGATCTTTTCATCAAATTTATTTTTAATAGGAAATTGTTGCATTAACCCTACCTTCCAACCTTCCCATTTGTAAAACGCTAAAGTCTGGCTTTCAGAAACCACTGTATTCGGGGTTATTTCGGCTAAAGTGTCGCCAGATACTGAACAGTTTTGCATAAAATGGGTCGTTTGTATTCTATTGGCAAAATATGCTGTTGGATAAAAAGAACCCGGCGCGCTATCTGAATTTGAAATCGGGTCAGGTGCGGCGATAAAACTATAGCGGTTGCCATGTTCAATGGCCAAAACAGGCATACTTGCCGGAGTGTAAGTGCCTAACCCTTCTGCATCCCGCGCCTGATGTATGCCCGGGAGAATAAGGTCAACATTAGCAGCAGTTACTCCCATATCATGATTCCCCTGAACATAAGTAACAATAATTTTATTTTCCTGAATTATCTGGTTAAGGGCAGCAAACACTTCTGAATTGGTCGCTGCGATACGCTGTACAAAACCACTTTGTCCATTTCCCAAATAAGTGTTTACTGTTGCAGGCACCCACCATTCATCAATCAGGTCGCCTGCAATAACAAGCTCTTTAACATTCGGAGCCGCTTTAATTTGTTGAAGCAACTTTACAAGATGCCCCCTGTTATTTTTACATGCAGTATAGGCAAGGTCTGCCCCCATGTGCATATCGCTGAGAACAACGATCATATTTCTTTCGCTGCCTCCGTTGGAAAACGGGTTTATCCCTGAAATATCAGGGCTATCTGAAGACTTTTTGCATGATGTAAATAAACTCATAAACATCACCATAATCATAAAACTTAAATATTTCATTTTTGCCTCCTTTATTTATTTATTTATTCTTTCTTTTGGTTTAATTCCTCTCGGTTTGCTGCTTTTTTTTTACTTTATTTCTAAATTGCCAAGGAGAATACAGAAGTCAGAATTTAAAAATTCTTCTGGATTCTGGCACCCCACTACTCTCCGGATGGGTAGTTCAGTTAGTGTTTTTATTACTGACATTATTATTCATTGTTGAAGTTAATAATGTAAAAAGGTAAATGATACCATCTATGCCAGGAATAGTTATTTCGATACTGTAAGTACACCGTATTTTTCGCCCATCAGTATATGTTGATATGACTGCCCATTCATGCCTCCTGATGGTTCCAATTCAAATCCGGCACCTGGTTGAAATATCATTACAATATCAGATCCGCCAAACAGGAAACACCCCATCATATCCCCTTTTTTCACCCTGGTACCTACCTGAATATTATTCTCAAATTTTACCGAACATATCTGTGACATGCCTATAGGAAGTACTGCCACCAAGCCAAAATCCTCCGTATCAATAATTACACAGCCTCTTGTTTCAATAGCTTGCCAGCTGGGAACTGTACAATCTAACATATATCTGGGAATTGACGGATCCCAGGTGATAA
>CAYNMU010000179.1:0-3212 GCA_964398395.1 uncultured Eubacteriales bacterium | reverse complement strand
TCGGGGTTGCGGTAAAAATTACCGAAGTCCCCGTACAAACAGAGTTCGCTGACGCAGCAATCGAAACACTCACAGGCAGTGACGAATTTACTATCATTGTCACTGGATTTGATGTTGCCGGGCTGCCTGTTGCACAAGATGCATTGGAAGTCAGTACGCATGTTATTACATCATTGTTTGCAGGAGTATTGGTATAATTCGGGCTATTCGTTCCTACATTCGTCCCATTCTTCTTCCATTGATAAGACGGTGATGTTCCGCCATTAGACGGAGTAGCGGTAAAAGTTACCGAAGTCCCAGTACAAACCGGATTCGCAGATGCGGCAATCGAAACACTCACAGGTAATGCTGAAGTAACAATCATAGTCACTGGATTTGAAGTGGCAGGATTGCCTGTTGCACAAGATGCATTGGAAGTCAGTACGCATGTAATCACATCATTGTTGACAGGAGCATAAGTATAAGTCGGAGTATTCGTCCCTACATTTGTTCCGTTCTTCTTCCATTGATAGGAAGGCGATGTTCCGCCATTGGTCGGGGTTGCGGTAAAAATTACCGAAGTCCCAGTACAAACAGAGTTCGCAGATGCGGCAATCGAAACACTCACAGGTAATGCTGAAGTAACAATCATAGTCACTGGATTTGAAGTGGCAGGATTGCCTGTTGCACAAGATGCATTGGAAGTCAGTACGCATGTAATCACATCATTGTTGACAGGAGCATAAGTATAAGTCGGAGTATTCGTCCCTACATTTGTTCCGTTCTTCTTCCATTGATAGGAAGGCGATGTTCCGCCATTGGTCGGGGTTGCGGTAAAAATTACCGAAGTCCCCGTACAAACAGAGTTCGCTGAAGCAGCAATCGAAACACTCACAGGTAGCGCCGAATTAACAATCATAGTTACAGGATTTGATGTGGCAGGGTTGCCTGTTGCACAAGATGCATTGGAAGTCAGTACGCATGTAATCAAATCATTGTTGACAGGAGCATAAGTATAAGTCGTAGTATTCGACCCTACATTTGTTCCGTTCTTCTTCCATTGATAGGAAGGCGATGTTCCTCCATTGGTCGGGGTTGCGGTAAAAATTACCGAAGTCCCCGTACAAACAGAGTTCGCTGACGCGGCAATCGAAACACTCACTGGTTGTGCCGGATTAACAATAATAGTAACTGGATTTGATGTGGCAGGATTGCCAGTGATGCATGCCAAGTTTGACGTTAACAAACAGATAATAGCATCGTTGTTGACAGGAGTAAAAGTATAATTTGGACTGTTGGTTCCTACATTCGCCCCGTTCTTCTTCCATTGATATGCTGGTGAAGAACCCCCATTTGTTGGAGTAGCAATGCAAGCTATCATTGTCCCATAACAAACGGGATTGAGTGTTGGCGCAATTGATACACTGACTAGTAGAGGTAGTGTCACAGTAACATACTGCGTTCTGATGGATCCGTTCCCACAGGAATTTGAAGGTGTTACTCCAACATTTCCGGAATTGGAACCTACGGTTACAGTAATTGAACTTGTGCCTTGGCCTGAATTAATAGTCCACCCTGAAGGAACAGTCCAAGTGTAGATAACGCCGCTGATATTGGTTACACTGTATGTTTGGCTTGTACCCTGACACGGTGAGCTGCTTCCAAAAATAACACTTGGTTGTGTCGGATTTGAACAAGTAACCGTAACCGGATAAGCATCCTGTCCATCAGAAGGATGACCATCAATAATAATTCCAATAAAGTAGCTGCCTGGTGTTGTAGAAGCCGGAATTGTTCCAAGGTTACTTGTACCATTAATAGAAATTGTTGCCTTCGCCCCTATTGTAGCTGTGAAGGAATGTGTTCCGATCAGAATATCACCGGTAGAAATTACATTATTTGAAGATAGATAAACATTCACCGTTTTAGTTCCTGAATAAGAAGCCGACGAATAGTTGTGAACATAATATGCGAGCGACGATAGCTGCGTCCCTTGAGGGATTGTCTGAGGGGCTGCAACAACACTTAAGGGTAACAAATTATAAACCGTAGGTGTATTTCCGGTAATATAATTCAGCATGGTCGTATATTTTCCGGAAGTTATTCTGATGTGGCTGGATTCATAATAAGGAAAACCATGATAATGGGATAACTCTGCATAAACGCAACGGTTATTGCTTCCATCTATGTAATATGAACCACTTCCACTTTGCCCTCCATAGCAGTATTTACTAAAATCAAGTTGCTCTGTTAAAACGTCATCGTATGTTCCATACCAATAGTATTGGTATAAACCATTATAAGGAGATTCTGCGGGATATCCGGGATTATGAAATGTATTGCTTGAAAAGAACGTATTACTGGTATTGTATCCAAATCCCAGCCAGCCCGTTAAGGCTCCCACAGTTCTGTCCAGTTCTATAACGCCCATGTCGTAATCGTAATCTCCGCTTGTTGTCCAGCCTGAAAAGGACATAATGTTAATTGATGTCGCATTTCCAAAGGGCAGACTGGGTGAATTGAATCCAGGTACTACCTCAATCCAGTCAGCCCAACCCATTGATTGATCATAAACACAATGACCCGCTGTTAATATATGCTTGGAATCAATTAGCACGCCGGATCCAACATAAACAGAAGTACCCCAGTGGATGTAAATTTTACATTGAGCGCTCCAGGGATAAGAAGATGTATTTGAAATCAAAGTCAAATCATTAAAGTTATCAAGAACTGGTTCCGGTTCTTCTGTTTGATTAATTCCAATTTTACCTGTCATCGAGGATGCTGATTGAAGATATTTTATCAATTCATCATCAATCGTTTGTTTAGTAACCTGTTTGGTCTCCATATTGAATATTTGGATTTCATTAACCGAATAAGGTAGTCCATTATCAGGTTTCCATAAAGGAATGGGCATCACAATAGTGTCGAAGTTCTTAGCGATGTTTACGACTTTCTGAGTATAACCAGAAGTGAATAAAACAAAAAAGATTACAATAAAAGCCACAGAAAATGATACATTCGAATCATTTTGTCTGATTTTTGTTTGTCTGTTCATAGAATTCAGGTTTAAGGTTGAAATTAATATTCCATGCAAACAAATATATAGCAAATAAAATTTGATATTTGAAACCAACAACTTAGATTGTTTCTATTCGATCAACCAATAAATAATTGATGCTATTCCGTTAAAAAACGATTGGAAAAGGTCAGGAACGATCTTTTAACCTAAC
>CAYNMU010000178.1:0-3226 GCA_964398395.1 uncultured Eubacteriales bacterium | reverse complement strand
AAATGGGATGACATCAAGGTATTCATTGAATATGGGATCATTTCACAACCCGAATTCTACGACCGGGCCAAAAAGTTTTGCTTGTTAAAAAATGTCGACAATAAGTACTTCACGTTTGAGGAATACGAAAATTTAATCAAACCGGCACAGAAAGACAAAGAGGGGCAACTTATCTTTTTATATGCCACAAACCAGCATGAACAATATAGTTTCATTGAGTCGGTCAAAGCGCGAGGATATGATGTACTGTTGATGGATGGCATCCTCGAAGCCCATTTTATCAATACCCTTGAACAAAAATTAGAAAAAACACGTTTCACCCGGGTTGATTCAGACACGGTTGACAAGCTCATCAAAAAAGAAGATGCCCTGCCTTCGAAACTCAATGAAGATCAACAGAAGGTAATCAGGGAAATGATGGAAAAACAGATAGACGCCAAAAAATTTACCATTACATTTGAAAGTCTGAGCCAGACAGAATTGCCCCTGTTCATCACTCAGAATGAATTTATGCGCCGCATGAAGGATATGTCGGCGCTTGGTGGCGGCGGTGGTTACGGGTTTATGGGAGAAATGCCTGAAAACTATAACCTCATCGTCAATTCAAACAACCCGGTAGTTGGACGGTTATTACTTGAACCTGACAATGAAAAACAATCGGCTACCATAAAGCATTTGTTTGACCTCGCCTTGCTTGCACAAAACATGCTAAAAGGTAAGGAGTTGGCTGAGTTTATTAAACGCAGCACCGAACAGATGGCATTGAAAAAGTAATTAATAATTATTAATTATTAATTACTTTTCAAGCCGTATAACTGTGTTCAATGAAAGTTTTTAATTGTAGTTTTGATAATTGAATTTTGAATTAACCTTAAATCCATTGTATCATGAAATTAAGTAAAGGTTGGATCATCCTTATCGTAGTTGTCGGGGTGGTTATTCTGCTCTTCGCATGGGGAACCGGCATCAACAACAATCTGGTTACCAAAGAGGAAGGTGTAAATCAATCATGGGCGAATGTCGAAAATGTATATCAGAGAAGACTCGACCTGATTCCGAACTTAGTGAACACCGTGAAAGGAGTTGCCAAATTTGAGCAACAAACACTCACTGCGGTTATTGAAGCACGTGCAAAGGCCACCAGCGTTCAAATCAATCCCAAGAATCTGGATGAAGGCTCTCTTCAGAAATTTCAGGAAGCCCAGAACGGCGTCAGTTCTGCCCTTGGCAGGCTGATGGTGGTTGTTGAGAAATATCCTGAACTCAAGGCCACACAAAACTTTTCTGAGCTTCAGGCACAACTTGAAGGAACCGAAAACCGTATTACTGTTGAGCGAATGAAGTTCAACGAGGCAGCGCAAACCTATAATACCTATCTGAGGCGTTTTCCGAACAGTATGTTTGCCGGGATGTTTGGTTTCCAGAAAAAAGCATATTTCCAGTCCCAGGCTGGCGCAGAAAAAGCGCCTGAGGTTCAGTTTTAGCCTTATTGAAAAAAAGATGAACGTTGTTGATTTTTATCGATGGCTAATTTATTTGATTAACAAGTAAATATCAAAACCAATGGGTACTGCTGCTATAGATTTTTTTTCAAAACAGGATCAGGGAGATATCAGGCAGGCTATTATGAACGCCGAACTTGATACATCGGGCGAGATCCGTGTGCACATTGAAAATACATGTTCAGGAGATGTGATGGACAGGGCAGCTTTTGTTTTCAGGCATCTTGGCATGCAAAAAACAGTCCTGCGAAATGGAGTATTGCTCTATCTGGCCGTGAAAAACCGTCGCTTCGCCATCATTGGCGACAGTGGAATAAACAAGGTTGTACCCAATACTTACTGGGATGATATCAAAGCAAACATGCTGAATCATTTCAGAGAAGGTCGTTTTACCGATGGGTTGATCCAGGCGATTACCTCTGCCGGGTTGCAACTGAAAAAGCATTTCCCTCATCAGTGCGATGATGTGAATGAACTTTCTGACGAACTGTCGTTTGGAAAAGACTAGTATAATTTTAAGTGTTAAGTGATTAAGTGTTAAGTGATTAAGTGTTAAGTTTCAGGGAGATGGTTAGATATAAAAGGGTTTTGGTATTTCTGACTTTACTGTTCGCTTTTTCGTGGACAATAAAAAGTCAGGATATTCCCATTAAGCCGGATCCGCCAAGGCTGGTGAACGATTTTGCCGGAGTTCTGAGTAGCGACGAAATGCAGACTCTGGAAAATAAACTTGTCATGTTCAATGATTCATCATCAACGCAAATCGTTGTGGTTCTTGTTAAATCATTGAACGGGTATGATATAAATGAATTTGCCCGTTTGATCGGAGAAAAATGGGGTGTTGGCCAGAAAGGGAAGAATAATGGCGCTGTTGTGCTGGTTAAACCCAAGTATCGCAACGAAAAAGGAGAAGCCTGTATTCAAACCGGTTATGGCCTCGAAGGAGCCATCCCTGATGCACTTGCCAAGCGGATCGTTGAAAATGAGATGATTCCAAATTTTCGTACTGAAAATTATTATGCAGGGATTGATGCTGCAGTTACAACCATGATTTCGCTTTCGAAAGGCGAGTATACTGCGGCTCAATATACAAAGAGAAGATCTGGGAAATCGAGCCCTTACGGAATGCTCATCCCCCTGATCATTCTCGTTGTTGTCTTTACCATGATCCGTGGTAGTCGTGCACGCGGCATGTCGGTGGGAAAAAGTTTACCCTTCTGGGCAGCCCTCGGGTTGCTTGGTTCGATGGGACGCGGTCATAGCGGTTCATGGAGTGATTTCAGTGGCGGCGGAGGCGGATTTGGTGGTGGCGGTGGTGGCGGCTTCGGTGGTTTCGGAGGTGGCAGTTTTGGCGGAGGTGGAGCCGGAGGCAGTTGGTAAGGGGCGGAGCTTTTATTTGGCCGGCGCCTGCCGCGGCTTGATCACAACTCCCTGAACTTCGGCCATTGTAATATATCCGTCCTTGTTGCCTAAATTGTTCAGTACGTAATTTATAACAGCAACAGCATCCTCCTTGGTTTCAACCTGGGGGACCATTTCCTGGGTGAATTTTTTTCCATTCACTGTCATTTCAATCTTCGAACCATTCAGGGTCTGAGCAACAGCTCTTGCTTTGTCAGCCAGAAGATAATCAGCCTTTGATAACGGTGGAAACACGTTTTCGATTCCTAACCCGGTAGCCTGGTGGCACACGGTGCATTTGGCTTTGTATATCTCTTCGCCGC
>CAYNMU010000177.1:0-3237 GCA_964398395.1 uncultured Eubacteriales bacterium | reverse complement strand
ACAACCATATAAAATCTCCAGTTTCTGGATTGTATTCTAAAATACTCTTCAAATATTCTTGTGTTATTAAATCTTCATGTTCTCTATTTACTACTGTCATAAAAATCCCCTATTAATCAATTTAAATATATATTATAGCAGATAATTTTTCAAATGTCAAGTATTTTTCTTATAAATACTTTTATAACCAAATACTATTAAAGGAATTATTAAATGTCAAATACAGTACTTTCAAATTTATACCAGTACATATCAGATTCTATGACTGATGAATTGCAAACAATTCAAAGTACATTCTACGGCTTCATAGGCAAAACAACCCCACCAACAGTTGATGAGCAGATAGTTAAAGATAATTTGACTTATGATTCATTTATCAGAGATAATTTAGTCTATGCTAAAAAGATTCCAATATCTGATATTGGAATCCTTATTGATCGCTACAATTGGACATCTGGTATAACATATGATATGTATGATGATACATTGCATGGATCTTATGTTGCTGCTACTCAGATTAATAATGGCGGCACTGGTTATGTTGATGGTTCTACATTTGCTTATGTTGTCGGTGGTGGTGGCATTAATGCAACATTAACTCTTTCTATAGTATCTGGTGTAATTATTGGCGTTGGTATTGTAGATGCTGGCATGAATTATACAAGCACTCCTTCAGTTACTATTATAGATTCAACCGGAACTGGACAAAATGCTGACATTGAAGTGGTTATGAGTTCAAATACGTTATCTAATAGTGGCGCATACCATTTAAGACATAGTAGGTTTTATGTCTTAACAACTGATAACAATGTATATAAATGCCTTTACAACAATCTCAATTTGCCATCTACTGTTATGCCATCACACACTTCAGTTGACCCATATACAACATCTGATGGATATAAATGGAAATTTCTATATCATATTGAATTAGGTACTCGTAGAAAATTCTTAACAGCTTCTTTTATGCCTGTCTATAATGTCTTAACATCTTCTTATTATGGTAATGGTGCTATAGATTATGTTGAAATTACAAATGGTGGTATAAACTATGCCGTATCTTCACCATTGAAGCTATATGTTTCTGGTGATGGTATTTCTGGAAACTTCTTAGGTAAGATTGATTCGATCACAAAAGAAATAAGCTCAGTTGAAGTTTTAAATTCTGGGGTGGATTATTCAGCAACAACTACAAAATTGTTACATAGAGTTGTTTGTGTGGCTGGAGTTGCTACACTTACTACTGATACTGCACACAATTTAGTAGTAGGTAAATCTTTTACATTATCTGGCACTGGCGGAGTTATTGATGGTACATATATTGTTGCATCATCAACCAGCAATACTGTAATTACTTTTAATGCATCACCTATCGTAACTATTGCACCTACCATATTTGCTAATATAGGCACAGCAACATCACATACATTAGAAATATTGACTGTAACTAGACTCGATAATGTAGTTACTGTGGTTACTAATGATGTAAATAATTTAAACAAAGGCAATATAGTAACATTAACTGGTATTTCCGAAGGTGGTGGTGTTTTTGATGGTACATATACTGTTGATGAGTATATAAATTCAACCACATTTGCCTTTAATCAATTTGGAGTAAATGAAGTAGTTCCAACAACTGCTGGTATTATCAGTCTTCCGATTATTGGAATTCTTGATGCTGCTAGAGATGCTGGCGATGTAGTCACTATAAGTACATTATCTGTGCATAATTTTAAAGCACCTTTTACTATTGATACTATAGTTAGAACTACTGGTGTTGTTACCGTAAAGACAGATAATAATAATTATTATCTAGTAGGTGATACTATAGCAATAACTGGTGCTGCCGCTGGATTTTTAGGTGAGTTTGCAATTACTAATGTTATTAATTTAAAAGAATTTGAATATACACATGCTGGAGCTGATGCTTCCGATACAACAGGATATGTTAAGAATTGGGTTGTGGTTGCTGGAGCTGGTGGGTTTGATAGTGCTGGCGTTACTGTTGATAGCGTACCTGATTCTAAAAGTTTCACATTTTCCCAAGCAGGGGCAACTGTAGTATCAACAGTGCCACAAAAAATGATTTATAATACAACCATAGCATTAAGCAGTAATAGTCCAGTCAGTGGCAAATATGGAACAAATTCTGAAGCTGTATTGGCACAGAATCTCCTTGTAAAAAATGGTATAGGTTATACTGGTATTCCATTAATTCATATACATAATACATTGGCACCAATATCAAAAACAACAGTTGTTGCAGGTACAGCAATATCAGCACAAACCGTTACTATTGATAAATGGGCATTATATAGATTAACAATAATTCTTGATGGGACAATAACTGTAACACCAGCTGCCGGTAATGCCACTGGTTATGCAAGTGAGGCTCTTGCTATTGCTGCATTACCAACAATAGATCCAACTAGTGTTGATATGGGATACATTACTTTAAAGACTAAAAGTGGCACTACATTTGTAGCTGGTACTGATGCTTTGGCTGGTGGCACTGGTGGTAATGTTGCATCCATTACAAACTATTATCCAAATACTGATAAAGATTATATCATTGGTTGTGTCTTATCATTAGGATCTACTAATCAAAATATTGCAAGTAGTGCATTTACATATTATTTGGGTGGTGGAGCTACGGCTGATGCAGTAGTTGCTGGAAATAAAGTAACACAAATAAATATGACAAATTCCGGTTCAGGTTATATATCAGAACCAGAAATATATTTTAATGGTGGTGGAACAGAACAAGCTACAGCTACGGCTAATTTAACGTTGGGTGTTATTAGTAGCTATACAGTATCTCCTGGTAGTGGCTACAGCAGTGCTCCTAAAGTATTTGTTGTTGATCCAACTGGTATTGGTGCAACAGCAACAGCAATAGTATATAATGGTGAAGTAACTGGTATTAGTGTAGTTACTGGAGGTACTGGCTACACATCACCAGTAGTTTATTTTACTGGAACTAGTGATTATTGTTGCTCTGCTACTGCAATATTATATGATGGAATTGTCAATTATATTCAAATAGATTCAACAATAGATTCAATAGCAATTACAGATCCTGGTATTGGTTATGATGATGGGTTATCAACTATTATTTCGATAAATGGGGATGGTATAGGTGCAGAATTAACACCAATTATACTTGATGGGTCAATTGTATCTGTAATAGTTTCAAATGCTGGAGAAGGATATTCTTATGCGGATTTAACAGTCACT
>CAYNMU010000176.1:0-3250 GCA_964398395.1 uncultured Eubacteriales bacterium | reverse complement strand
ATATTTTGCAATATCTTCGTTTCTTCGAAAAGAATTACCCGATTCAAAAATAAGCCCCAGTGTTAAAAATAAATTTTATGTCAAAAAACAGAGAACCTGAAATGCCCACTATCAATATTTTAGGTCCGGGCGCGGTGGTTAAAGGAGAGATCCAGATCAATGGCGATTTTCGGATTGATGGCACACTCAATGGAACCATACAATGCAAAGGCAAAATTGTCGTGGGATCTACAGGAAAGATCGATGGTGAAATTCAATGCCAGAATGCCGATTTCTCGGGTGAAGTCAAAGCCTCGGTTAAAGTTTCCGAACTTCTTACATTGAAGGAAACGGCCCGTTTTAGCGGCGACATCATTACAGGGAAGTTAGCCATTGAGCCGGGAGCAAAGTTTTCCGGCACTTGTAGCATGGACCAGGGTGGCCTTAAAGAGATAAAATTTCCTCCAACCTCAAATGACAACCGACCCCCGGAAAAATCTTAACGAATATGCCCGTTACTCCGGCATGGCCATTCAAATGCTGGTTATCATCCTGCTGGGTGTATTTGCCGGGTTCGGGTTGGATCGTTGGCTTCATACCAAGCCTATCCTGACAGTGATTTTGTCAATTATTTCTGTTACACTCTCAATCTATGTTGTTACCAGGGATCTTTTACGCAAGTAACAAAACCTTCATCATTACCTTGCTTACCTTTTTGCCATGAACTCTGCCTTCCTTAAATACCTAAAACAACTTTTGATTTTTTCGGGAGTTATAATTACCATCGTGCTTATTTTTACATTTATTTTCCCGAAAACATATATGTCGCCTGCAATGCCATTCCTGGTATTCTTTTTCATTGCCACCTCTCTTCTTTCCTTTTATTACCTGCAACAAACTTTTAACAAGAGGTTTATAAAGTTTGTAAACACTTTTCTGCTGACGATTATCATCAAGCTGGCGCTCTATATCGGGGTGATGATCATTTATGTGTTTATCAACCGGAAAGATGCCATTCCATTTATGCTGGGGTTTTTCGTTCTTTACCTGTGTTACACCATTTTCGAGGCGGTATGCATCATTAAAAACACCCATCCGGCAACCCCTGAATCGTAAATCAAACAGGGTTCTTTGCACCTCATAATAAGATAAAATCCGGCATATCGGGATATCCGTTCAGGAAAAAAGCTGTACCTTTGTTTACTAATTCATCCGAAATGGTTTACATAACACGCCGGGAACATTTCAGTGCTGCTCACCGCCTGTTTCTGCCGGAATACACTGATGAAATGAATTTTGAGGTGTTTGGAAAATGTTCTAATCCCAATTGGCACGGGCACAATTACATCCTCTACGTCACCGTGAAAGGAGAGGTTGATCGCAAAACAGGGCTGATCATTCATCTGCGTCATGTGAGCAAACTAATTGATGATAAAATCCTGAAAAAAGTTGATCATAAAAATCTAAATCTGGAAGTTGATTTTCTGACTGGGAAGGTACCTACCAGTGAAAATGTTGCCATAGGGATATGGAAAGAACTTGCAGAAGGGATCAGCAAACTTGGAGGCATATTGTATTGTGTACGGCTCGAGCAGTCGGAAAACAATATCATAGAATATTATGGTGAATAATCCGATAATTAACTATCATGGCACTAAAGAAAAAACCGAATTACGAAAAATCAGAGGAGTTCGACGAAAAAACAACTGAAGAGCTGAGTTTTCATTACAAGGAAATCTTGCGATTGATTGGTGAAAACCCCGACAGGGAAGGGCTGGAGAAAACCCCATTGAGGGTGGCAAAGGCCATTCAGTTCTTAACCCAGGGTTATGCTCTCGATCCAAGGGAGATTCTGAGTTCGGCAAAATTCAGGGAGGACTACCGCGAGATGGTCATTGTCAAAGACATCGAGATCTACTCGCTCTGTGAGCATCACATGGTTCCCTTTATCGGAAAAGCCCATGTGGCTTATATACCCGATAAATATATAACCGGGTTGAGCAAGATTGCCAGGGTTTGTGATATTTATGCCCGCCGCCTTCAGGTACAGGAGCGGCTTACCATGCAGATCAAAGACGCCATTAACGACACACTGAAACCACTGGGGGTGGCAGTTGTAATTGAGGCACAACATTTGTGTATGGCCATGCGCGGTGTCCAGAAGCAAAATTCTGTCACAACGACGTCTGATTTCGTTGGCGCCTTTGAACGGGATAAAACACGGGCAGAATTCTTACACCTGATTAGCACAAAGTTGCACTAATGACTGAATGACTGATTGACTGAATGATTGAATGATTGATTAATTTAAATAATAAGGAGAAATAAAGATGTTCGAACAAACTAATAACAGAGGTTTTTTTTCAGCGCAGCAGGGCACACAGGATCTTACTGTTGCCAAATCGTTTATGACCCAGGTTTTTGGCTGGATGTTTCTGGCGATGATAGTTACGGCCGTTACGGCTTACTGGTTTGCTTCGTCCGAATCGCTGGTGAATAGCCTTAGGGATATTGAAACCGGAAAAATGACAGGGCTCGGTTGGATTGTTACCTTAGCTCCCCTTGGTTTCGTGTTGCTCATGTCGTTCGGTTTCCAGCGGTTATCGCCTGCCGTTTTGACACTACTTTTCATTGCTTTTTCCGTTTTAATGGGCATGAGCATGAGTTTTATCCTGCTCGTATATACTGCTGCTTCGGTTTATAAAACCTTTGCAGTTACTGCCGCGATGTTTGGCATCATGGCGGTAACCGGGTACACTACAAAGACCGACCTGACCAAATTCGGTTCTATTATGATGATGGGATTGGTCGGATTAATAATCGCCATGATGGTGAATTTTTTCATGCAAAGCGGCACGATGGACTACATCATCAGCATCATCGGTGTATTAATTTTCACCGGGCTTACTGCCTATGATGTACAACGTTTGAAAAGAATCGGCGCCGGCGCTGGTGAATACGGCGAAGCAAATACACGAAAACTCAGTATTCTCGGGGCGCTTACCCTCTATCTCGATTTTATTAACCTCTTTATGTTTCTACTGAGATTTTTAGGAGCCCGTAAATAAAATGGCAAAATAGAAAAATATTATGAAGGCATATGTTTTTCCCGGGCAGGGCGCTCAATTTGTCGGTATGGGCAAGGACCTTTATGAAAATTCCCCGTTGGCCAAAGAGATGTTCGAAAAAGCCAATGAAATTCTTGGCTTCCGGATTACCGACGTAATGTTTATCGGTACGGATGAGGACCTTCGCGAAACAAGTGTCACTC
>CAYNMU010000175.1:0-3268 GCA_964398395.1 uncultured Eubacteriales bacterium | reverse complement strand
TTCCACCACAAAGGCGCAAAGACACGAAGAATCACGAAGGAAAAGCTTGTTTAAATATTCTTTGTGCCTCTTTGTGACTTTGTGTCTTAGTGGCAAAAAGCGGGAGTGTCGAGGGCCACTACAATTCCCCACGCAGGGCCAAAAGTATTCCCCACCCTGAGGGCCAGCATATTCCCCAGGGCGGGGCCAAAAGTATTCCCCACCCCGGGGCCAAAAGCATTCCCCAGGCAGGGCCACGAATATTCCCCACCTTTTGCATTTTTTCTTTCATTTCTACGGCAGTAATTCCAATCGTCATTTATTCACTATTGGAGACTGCGGTGGCTTACTATAAGAGAAGCATCATGGAAATTTGGGAAGTCATTCGTCGCTGGTGCGACAAACAAACCATCTCTGAAATCTCAAAGGTTTTGGGGTACGATCGCAAGACGATCCGAGGGTATATCAAACAGGCACAAGAGAAGGGAATCTCCCGGGATTCGCCTTTGCCCGACAGGGAACAGTTTGCACAGATACTTGGCGCACCTGATCCTGCAACAGGCCGCGTATCGAGAGGCCGTGCAGCGCAGGCTCAAGCGCTCCTGCATCCGTTTCTCCAAGAGATCATCGGACTCGTTACGGACAAGGAGAATCCGGTCAAACCGAAATCGGCGTTTAACATCATATCATCACGACACAATCTTGCCGGAGCGGTCAGCTACACCAGTTTTAAGCGCTTTGTCCGGGAGCATCAGATTGCCATCAATCCGAAACAATCCACCTGTCGTATTGAAGTTGCCCCGGGAAGCGAGGTGCAGATTGATTATGCGACAATGGGCTACACCCATGATCCGCACACACAACGCAGGCGCCGGCTTTCTGCGTTCATCGGCACATTGAGCTATAGCCGTCACAAGTTTGTCGAGCTGGTGTATACCCAGAATCAACAAAGCTTTGTCGGCTCCCACGTGCGGATGTTTGACTATTTTGGTTGTGTCCCTGAGCGCATCAACCTCGACAATCTCAAGACCGGCGTAATAAAACCTGATCTCTACGATCCGGTCCTCAACCGTTCCTATCAGGAGCTGGCGGTACATTATGGCTGTTTTCTTGATCCTTGTCGCGTTCGACACCCAAAAGACAAAGGAAAGGTCGAGCGTGACGTACAGACGATCCGGCAAGCGGTCAGATCCCTGATCCATCTCCATCCTGAAGCGGACATCAAGCAACTCAACGCATTGATTCGTCACTGGTGCATCGAGGAGTATGGACAACGAAAGCACGGCACGACCCACGAAAAGCCCTACCCCGTCTTTTTGGAAAAGGAACTACCGGCGGGAAAACCGCTCCCCTCGGAACCATTTGAAGTGGCGCTGTGGAAGGACGCAATCGTGCATCCGGACCATTACATTCAGGTCAACAAGAAAACGTATGCTCTTCCAACGGCGTATATCGGAAAGGAGGTCTTGGCCCGGGTAACACAGCGTATGCTGTATGTCTACTACAAGGACGTCCTGATAAAGCAATACCTCATCACGGAAGCAACCCGGCACACGGATATCAGCGTTTTCCCCACGAATGTTCAGGCAGTACTCGATACCGGTCTGCATAAAGCCATCTTGACGCAGGCGCAAGGCATCGGCCCGCATTTTCATCGTCTCATCCTGTCGATGCTGAAGGACGCTGCCTTTAGCAATCTGCGGAAAGTGCAGGGGCTGCTCGCTCTGGGAAAGACATGCGATCACGCATTGATGGACAAGGCAAGCGTCTTTGCCGTCACCCATACCATCCGGATTTCGCCGAAACGGTTCAAGGCGTTGCTGGTATCTCTCCAGGAGCAACTAAACCCGACTTCGGCTATCACCATGTCTCAAGAAACTCTTGCCTTCGTCCGTGATTTGAGCTACTTCACGTCCAGCCAGGAGCCTGAAGGATGAAGGGGCGCTTCCGCAACCGACGAGGGAGCAGTCTGGCTGTGCAGATCAATACAACAAATATCGTTGCCCCGAAGAGCACCGCTTTTCGTACCGCTGCGGTACCGGTTCTTACCCTCGCGGGAAACACGCCGGAAATGCAGCAAATCCTGCGGTGTTCCACCGCCTCTTTCCCGCTGCATACACGCGTATCGCCGATGTGCATCGGCGACACCCCCATTCCCCCAACACTGTTTCACCACTACCTACGGATACAATCCTATGAATGACTATTCACAGCTTCGCATGCAGCTTCGGCAACTCAAGCTGTCGGGGATGCTCGAAAACCTCGATGTGCGGCTTCTCGAAGCCGCCCAGAACGATCTTTCCCCTACCGACTTTCTGTCGATGATACTGACCGATGAACTCGAAACCCGGACAGCGCGACGGGTATCCCGTCTGCTGCACGAGGCGGGCCTCGGTACGGACAAGACCCTTGAAACATTCGATTTTGCGTTCAATCCTCTCATCAATCAAAAAGTAATCCGTAATCTTGCCACATGCCGGTTTATTGAACGCGGCGAAGGGGTGTTCTTTCTCGGGCCCACGGGAATCGGAAAAACACATCTTGCCAAGGCGCTTGCCCATCAGGCATGCAGGCGATTGTTTTCGGTCGCCTACTACAACTTCAGTCAGCTTTTCAGCGATCTGGCGATCGCCGATCTTGAGAACCGCTTGCACCAGGTGATGACGCGCATTCTGCGTGCCGACCTCCTGGTGATTGATGATTTTGGATTCAAGGCTTTCGATCAACTCTCGGCGGAGCGGCTATACACGATTGTCGACAAACGCTTCGGATGCAAATCCACCATTCTGACAAGCAACCGGGCGATTACCGATTGGGGGAGCATGTTTCCGGATCCCATTATCGCTAACGCGATACTGGACAGATTGGCGCACACATCCTATCAAATTGTGATGGAAGGACCCTCGTATCGGAAGAGATTCGCCCCGAAAATGGAAAACGCATAATATGGGGAAATCACTACCGGTAAAACGCGCAAGATCGCCATAATTGAAAACGCTTGATTGCTGTTTTTACAGTGATTATACTATCGGTGAAATACCGCAAAAGGTGGGGAATATTCGTGGCCCCCCTGGGGAATATAAAGGCCCTTGGACAACAAAGGCACAAAGACACGAAGAATCACGAAGGAAAAGCTTGTTCAAGAAATTCTTTGTGCCACTTTGTGAATTTGTGTCTTCGTGACAAAAAGCTGGTTGGTGGGAGTTTCTCTCTTGAAAAAAGCACACCGAAGATGCTTCAAAGCTCCTGAGAAACTCCCTGTAAGTGCTTTAATATCAACGTCTGTTTT
>CAYNMU010000174.1:0-3275 GCA_964398395.1 uncultured Eubacteriales bacterium | reverse complement strand
CCTCCATTCCGCCTGGGACCATTGCGCGTCAACCATGGCGCGCGTGGCCCCGGCCTTGAACCAATCCCTCAAATCCTTGTGGCCGCAGGGCGTCACCATGCGGGTGACGATCTTTGCGGCCTGCAGCACATCACCCAGTTTCTTGGCCCCGGCGATCCCGGGCCCGTCGGCATCGGCGCAGATCGTCACGCGCTTAATGCCCAGACGCTTGCACGTATCCACTACATGGCGCTCGGAGCCGGTGCAGGAGGGACGCCCGATCGACCAGAACCCCAGCGCCAGGGCGGCGGTCGCATCGGTCGGGCCCTCGCATACCAACGGCTCGTCGCCGTCGTAATGCGGGGACAGAAATACACCGGCCCGGCTGCCGGTGACCGCCCGCTTTGTGCCATCCCGGTTCCGCGTCCGGATCCCGCAGATCTGCCCCGTGCCGTCATACATGGGGAAGGCGAGCATCTGGCCCAGGGTGCAGGCGCCCATTACGTCCAGGGCGTCAATGGGAAGGCCAAGCTTCCTGGACCAGGACTCCATGTGGTTCCAGGTAATGACGAAGCGTACGGTCTGCCACCACAGGGCAGCGTTGAAATCCGGCGGCTCGTAACCCATCGACGAGGCCGCGCGGGGTGGGGGGCTTCTGGTGCCTGTGGCATTGTGAATCCATCCGCCGTTCTTGGCGGGCATCTCCGAGGAAACACGCATACAGCAGACGGCCCCTTCGTCATCGTACCCGCACCAGCGATTATGGCCGCAAATGGGGCAGGGGTGTTGTCGTGAGACGCGGTGCCAGGATGTCATTCGCCATCCTTTACAAGCCGATACATCACCAGCGGTTCTCCCAGGTGCCGGCTACGGACGATATCAAGCAATAGATCATCTACGGTCTTTTCGACCAACTTCCCCTCATTGCCCATCTTGGCAATGCGGGCCTCCACTAACCAACCAGCCACGACCAAGGCATGGCAACTATCACACCGGTCCTTTGGGGGTTCGCTTTGGTACCAGATGCCCTGGCGCATCTGGTCAAGAATCCGCTGTTGCCGTGGCGACGGCTTGCGGCCTGCCCGCTTAGCCTTGTACAGAATGTAGGAGGAATGTCTTTCATGTGGCGCAATCTCACGCATGGTTACTCTCCTTCTTCTTCCATCCTTCTTTCGCGGCGATCCCGTCAATCATCTGACCCGCCGCCTCCCGAGTGACATCGGTGGGCATGCCGCGCTTGCGCAGGATTTTCGCTTGGTTGTAGGAACACATCCCGGCATCCCAGCGCCGGAAGAGTTCATTGAGGATCTGGCGCGCCTGCCCGTATGGCATCTTGTCAGGGTCAATGCCCTGCTTACGCAGGATGGCAGCCTGTGCATCACTGAGCTTTTTGCCTTTATCCCAGCCCCGTTCGGCCACTGGGTGGACCTGGAACACGTCAAACGGGTCGACGGTCTGGGCGGTAAACTTGGCCTTGGCGGTGAGGGATGCCCGGCGCGCCGCCTCCCTTTGCTTTTCGGCCTCGATCTCTTCCGCCGCATCATTCAGCGCCTCATTCATGCGGACCGGCTTGCCTTTACGCGCCTTTTCTATGGCCAGTTCCCGAGCATGCTCGCTCATGTTTCCCCCCAGGATGTCAGCGGACGTCATCAACTTGTGCCGTCCGCTGTTGCCGACAAAGTCGACTATCAGGCAGGACGGCTTGCAGGAAGCCTCAATCAGTGCCCGCCGCGCTTCTGGCGACTCATGATCGTTCAACTGGTGGGCGATCTCATCCGCCGGGCGCGTTCCGCGCCCCGCCATCTGCGCATACAGAGCACGGCTCTTAGTCGGCCGTGCCATGATGACGACCTCGACGCCGGGATTGTCGAACCCTTCGGTCAATACACCGCAGTTGCAAACCACTTGCACCCGGCCGGTGCTGAAATCGGAGAGGATCTTCCGCCGCTCCTCCTTATCGGTTTTACCGCACAACCAGGCGGCCATACCATCGCGGTGCCGGTTGAACATCTCACAGACGCGCTCTGCATGATCCACCGAGGAACAAAACACCAGGGTCCGCCGGTTCCCGGCGATCTCGATTGATGGCGCCACAACCTGATGCAGGTTTTTCTCATACTCCATCACTCTGGCCAGATCGGCCCCATTCAGATCCCCGGACGTTGTCCGGCATGAGGAGAAGTCGAGCCCCTCGACATGTACCATCTGCTGCTCGATTGGTACGAGCCACCCATCCTGTATGGCATCCAACACTTCGTAGTCGAAGGACACGGTTTCGAATACCTGGCCGAGTGCCTCCTCATCCGCCCGGTCCGGGGTGGCTGTTACGCCCAGGATTCGCAGGTTGGGATTGGTCCCATACCAGTCGAGCACTTTCCGGTAACTCGATGCCGGCGCATGGTGCGCCTCATCGATTACCACCACGCCGAAAAGACGCGGATCAAACCGGCTCATCCGTCCGCCACCGTCGCCGCCGGAGGATTGAGTCTGAACGGTGGACACCACGACCCGGGGCCCGCCGAACATGCAGGCCATTTCGGCCCGCGCCTCACCCATTTCAACATCCACCCGCCAGCCGGTCATGGCCGTGATTCTGTTGCGCGCCTGGAAAACCAGTTCTTCCCGGTGAGCGAGCACGAGCGCGCGCCGCGGGAAGGCCCGCCGGATTATCTCTGAGAATACCGTAGTTTTGCCGGTTCCGGTTGGAAGCACCAGCAGCGTAGACCGATGGTCTTTCCATTCCGCCTCGATGCTTCGGACTGCCTCATTCTGATAGGGTCGCAACTTCATATTGTCGCCTTCAATGCTTTCCTCGCCTTGAACTTCCGCAGGGTCGCGCACCGCCCCGGAGTTTTTCCCGCCGCGCAATTCATAGGCGCGCCCGAGTGGCCGTAGTCCTTGCAGTGCGACATGTGGCAAGGCGGCGGCTCCAAAATGCCGATAATATCCCACACCAGGTTGTTCAACTTGCGGTCGGTCGTCCGCTTTTCGAGTGCGTGCATCAACTGACGCAATTCCATTGCTTCGGGGTCAACACCGCGTGATTTCAACGCCGTCTCCAATCGGTTATATTTCGCGTAACTGTTCCACATATCAGGCCTCCTATTTCAACTCCGGCGGGACGCTCTGATTCCACCGGAACTCACCGAGTACTCCCCGTTGTCCGCACCCACGGCAGTTTTCAGACAATGTCCCTCGACACCACGGGCAGACCGCAAAAGGCTTTGTGGCCTTAATTTCGGTGTAGGCCGTCTGCAATGCGGCTTCCGCCGCCTGAAAGTGGCAATCACCATAGA
>CAYNMU010000173.1:0-3346 GCA_964398395.1 uncultured Eubacteriales bacterium | reverse complement strand
CATATTCTTGGTCGCCTGCCGCGGGCGCCTTTACACAGTTAATTAAACACTACCTGGATAGCAACTTCTATTAAAAGCTTTACTTTTGAAATAGGCATAACCCAAATTGAATGTGAATTCTTTAATTCATCGCATAATACTCCTACACATGTACCATCTTCACTAATCACTGGACAACCGCTTAACCCTTCCCATTCTTCATCGTCAACAATCAATTCTGGCGTATTAAATAAAAGAAAATCACCTGATTTAGAGACAAATTTCAAACACTCTTTCAACGTATTCTCCCAGTGAATTCTAATATTGTCAATTAGTTTTGTCCTTATTTTGCCGAAAACAAAATAATTTTTCCCCAAAGCAGGTTCGCCAAAACATTCCTTTTTAATCGCAATTTTATGTTCACCTGCTCTAATTGACTCATTATTCAAAAACTTTACTCCATCAGTCAGAAATGGATACTTGAATACAAGTTCATTCATTTTACAAACGCTTACATCAACAGGTCTTGGAATGTCTGCTGGCTTGTCTAAACGAAATTGCTCCATATAGTAAAAACCGCCCAAAGGTGTTATAGCAGTAGATAGGAAATTTTCAGGATCCGAATAATTATTGAATATTGAAATTACATAATCTTTCCATGTCCTTTGTTCTGCCTTCCCCCGATAATCATCAACATGAACTGTGTGGTCTGCTGTTACAAAAAACTTATCGCCATCATAGTCTACAATAAATCCTGAACCAAAGCCAACAGGATTTTCACAATTCTTGTCGTTTAGTTCTGTAATTTGAGTAAGATATGAAGTCTTTACTAAAACCTCATGCAAGGACACTTTGCTTTCAAGTTCATTCTTCATTCTATTGCTTATCTTATTTGAATAACATAGCAGCTAATATTTTCGGGCTTGGTAAGGTGTGTTTTGGTTGGCCAAGCGTGTCATTGTAAACTGTCTTTTTTATCGTAACCATACTGCAACTGTAGAAGAAACTGTAAAGAAATCATCAACATTCGTTCTTTCTTCAGGAGTGATTTCAGGAACCAAATCTGCAATGAAAGCATCTCTCAACCTATATGTAGCATCTTTTAGAATTGAATGAAATTTTCTGCTAACTTCAAAAATGAAATTTTTTTCAAATGCTAATTGTGTATCTCCTTTTCCTTTTAATGTATCAACTTTTTGAGCATCTGGTAAGGTTATTGTTCCACCAGTATGCACAATTGAGTGCCTTATTTGATATAATGTTTTTAATTTAATGCAATCAGCCGCGCTGAATACATTAACATTTGGGAAAAACAATTTAAAATAACGATTTACTTTGCCAGGATCTTGCCAGCCAGGTAAGTTGTCTGAAAGGAGTCTTCCAATCGGAGCAAATCCGACTGATCTATATGAACTTAAATTATTTAAGTTGATAGAAACATTAAAATCTTTCTCTAGATGCCTTGATATGGTTTCAGTATTAAAAGTATTTAGGAAGACAGATTTATCATATATTCCTGCAAACAAATAACGTTGATAAGTTTCAAAATGGCCTATTATAGTTGGTAAGGTAGCAATAATTAAATGTTGCAATGTGTCCCGACTATCGGTTGTGTATTCGCCATTTTGTTTTTTGGGCAACGATCTTGAAATTAAATCAATAGCAGATTTAGCTTCAATTGTATACTTCAGAAATGCTGTTGCTGGGCTTCTTAGATAGTCAGCATGAGAAGCATGTGTATGTTCTGCAGTCACAATATAATCCTGAAATTCTTTTATTGGTCTTCCTCTTGGCATAATCAATATTACTTATTTTCTTAATACTTAGTTTAGTAATAACCAGCATTCCTCGAATTTCAACTTTATTTAATAAATTTCAATCATTTTAAGCGATATGTTGAACGATCAATTGAGTCTGTTCAACTCGTTTCTCAGTATGACTTAATCATACAAACCCGTCCATTTATAGCTGAACATGTGAGACAATTGTTATACTATATATCTTCAAATGTATGGAATAATACAATATTACTGAAATAAAGAATAAAAAAGCCCGGTGATTAGCCGGACCTTTGTATTAGGATTTATGCGTTTACAAAATGTTTCTTCCCTGATTCAGGTTTTACTTCTTCGCTGCCCCAGAGTGCGCGGATATCATCAAGCTCAAACGTTTTGCGGCTGTTTTTGAAATATTCACCGAAGTGCCAGTACCAGGCTGTTTTGTTGTGGGAAAATTTGAAATCAGCGGCTTTTAGCCGGTCTTTTACTGGATAAGTGTTGCCGGTTACCCATATCCAGGAGCCCATGATCTCAATGATAATTCCGTCAAGAATTAAGATTTCATCGAGTTTTACCCGCATGTCCTTTGATGCCTGGTGTTCATAGGTTTTCCGGTTCTCTGAAAAGTCGGTGTTTGAGTTGATCAGCCGGGCACTCATTATATCATACTCATTGTTGATCTCCTGCATGTTTTGGAGTTCTCCGCCCCTATCGGGATGATGCTCGAAAGCTAATTTCCTGTATAGTTTGCGAAGGTCGTCGAGCGTAGTAATATTCTGAAACCATTTCATGTTTTTTTGATTTTAAGGCCAGCCCGGTTTCCCGGGCAGGACCTAGTTAATACTTAGTAAGGATTGCCGGTTCCCTGATAAACTTCTTCATCAGCGGCAGATGATAGAAATAAGTTGAAATCCGCTTCGCCGCACGTTGGGCAAAATAGCTTTCTGCTGCTGGGCCAATAGTAGGCGAATGAGCCTCTAATTAATTTTGCGCTACATTTAGCGCATGAACATGGGAACTTGACCGTTAAAGGGTGCGGATCGTTTTTGTAATGTTTCATAAATTTGAGATTTTAGTTATTTGAAAAGGCCAGAAGTACCCCGGCCCCGGATTATTTGTGATCGCTTGAAAAATGATAATTGAACTGCACCCAGGCGACAAACTTTTCCTGGTGATTGCGGGACAACAGAAAGAAAAAATCAATAATAGCAGCAGATGGGAGATAGCCCAGTGCCGAATATTTTTGGCAAATGCCATCCATTTTAGATTGCATATGCTGGCCGAGCCCTTCGCCATCCCAAATTTTATGGACAAAAGATAGATCCTTGAAATTTGCTGTGAAGTATAGAAAGTTGATAACTGCCAGAAGTGTACGCTGGTAGTTTTCGTGATCGAGCCTGTTTTGCTCATTGCGTAATTCCCGCTGCTCCAAATCAAAAGCAGTTGGCTGTACTTCGTGTTCGATTTCATTCATGGCTTTTTTGATTAAGGGTTTTTATTTTTTTTGATTGCTTTTCTTTTTTTGAGCACCTGCCCCCCTGCCAGCGACAACGACAAAGAAAAAAAGAGAAAAAAAAGAAAGCATTTTG
>CAYNMU010000172.1:0-3370 GCA_964398395.1 uncultured Eubacteriales bacterium | reverse complement strand
TCGTTAACTCTCAAAAAGAGAGGTTAAGCCTTATGGATCCGGGGTTGCCACGTAAGATGACTGATTTGGCAGACCTTTCCTCGCATGCATTGATAGTTTCCGGGATACGACGTTGTGGAAAGAGTACTTTATTACATCAGGTTTTTAATTCCAACAGCAGCCTTTCCATCTACCTTAACTTTGAAGACCCTCGCCTTGCAGGTTTCGACCTGAGTGATTTTAACCGCTTGCACGAAATAGCTATAAAGGAAGGAGCAACAGCTTATTTTTTTGATGAAATACAAAATATTGATACCTGGGAAAATTTTGTCCGGTTTCGGCTGGATGAAGGGTATAGGATTTTTATTACCGGGTCAAATGCTTCTATGCTCAGCAAAGAATTGGGTACAAAACTTACAGGAAGACATGTAACAAAAGAACTCTTTCCTTTTTCCTACAGTGAATTCCTTGCATTTACCGGTCAGGAAAATGGACTGTTATCATCAGGCGAATACTTGAAAAGTGGTGGTTTTCCCGAATACCTGAAAACCAGGTTACCCGAAGTACTGATGACTGCTTTTAATGATATTGTTATCCGGGATATTGCCATCCGTTACAATATTAAAAACATACAGGTATTGCAACAACTTGCTGTATGGCTGGTATCGAATGCAGGGAAACCTATAACAGGAAACAGCCTGCGAAAAATATTTCAGATCAGTTCCTCTTCAAGCATAATGGATTATTTATCCTTCTTTGCTGATGCCTGGCTCTTCTTCTTTGTACCTAAGTTTAGTTACTCTCATAAGATACAGTTGGTTAACGCGAAAAAAGTGTATTGCATTGATAATGGTTTTATTGAAATAAACTCAGTTTCTTTCACCGAAGATAATGGACGGCTTCTCGAAAATATGGTTTTCCTTCAACTGCGGCGCCAATCGGCTGAAATTTATTATTTTTCGGGCAAAAAGGAATGCGATTTCGTTGTTTTTCAGCATGGTAAATTCCACAGCCTTTATCAGGTCTGCTGGCAATTAGACCAGAATAACATGGACAGGGAATTGAATGGTTTGCTTGAAGCTATGGATTTTTTCGGCGTTAAAGATGCAAGAATTATTACGCAAAATCAGTCAGACTCCTTTACTATCGATAACAAAACCATAACATCCCTGCCGTTTCACCTATGGGCGAATGAACTTGAACATCCTTCATTTAAAGAGCAAACGATAGAAAAATAAGTTTGGAGTGCCTAAAGTACTTAGAGTGCCTAAAGTTATGATAAAAAAGTGCCTAAAGTGCCTAAAGTACTTAGAGTGCCTAAAGTTATGATAAAGTGCCTAAAGTAAAAAATGTTTGGAGTGCCTAAAGTGTCTAATTTGAAAATGAGATAATGAGATAATGAGATAATTTGAGGATGAGAGGATGGTTTCATATCCCGATTATAAGAATACAGAATGAAATTAGCTGGATCAAATAGTTTAACTTTGTGTTCATAATTATACAATAGGTATGAATAATGGCACAAAAATAAACCTTTTACTACAAGACATACCTCCAGGCGTGGTATTATTGTCATCATGGTTATGTAGTAAAGGCTATCCATACGAATTGCAGCAAAGATACCGTAAAAGCGGCTGGCTGACAGCCATAGGAAAAGGGGCAATGAAGCGCAGCGGGGATAGATTAACCCTGGCTGGTGCTATTTTTAGTCTTCAGTATCAGGGAGGTATGATGATACATATTGGTGGCCGAACTGCAATGGGAATGCATGGCCTCGCACATTATATTGAATTATATGCTAAAGAGTCTCTACTTTTCGCTCCGCGGGGGGTAAAATTGCCGGTCTGGCTCCGGAATAACATATGGGATACAAAACCTATTCTGATAAATACGACAGTACTTCCACCAGAGACAGGGTTAACTCAAATGACAGAGGCGGGATTAGAGATAAAAATTTCAAATCCCATACGGGCACTAATTGAGTGTCTCGAAATGGTTCCTGATCGTTTTAGCCTGGAAGAGGCTTATGAATTAATGGAAGGTTTGTCATTCCTCAACCCTAATGTTGTTCAGACAGTGCTGGAACAATGTAATTCAGTTAAAGTGACCAGATTGTTTCTTTTTCTGGCTAAAAAAGCCGGACATAAGTGGCTGGAAGATATCCGGGCTGAAAACCTGAACCTGGGGAAAGGGAAAAGAGCTATTTCACGTAATGGTGCATATGTTTCTGAATATCAGATAACAGTGCCCAAAAATATGTTATGATCGATAGCAGGTACAAAAAACAGGTCCAGCTGCTTGTACGCATCCTAGCGGAAATTGCAAAGGAAGAGTCATTTGCATTGCATGGGGGTACCACGATTAATTTATTTCACAGAAATATGCCCAGGCTTTCAGTTGACATCGACCTTACATGGCTTCCTTTTGATAAAAGAGAAGAGGATCTGAGAGCGATCAGAGAAAAGCTTATAGCATTACGATCCAGAGTATTACGAGTAATCCCAGGTATAAGCGTAAAGGAACCTATACTTGAATCGGAAGATTATAAAATGCGTTTTTCAGGTTCTGATGGATCCGATGTGAAAGTAGAAGTGAACACAATTAACCGGGGAGTATCTGGTAGCCCGATTATTTTAAACCTTTGCCCAAAAGCGCAGGAATTGTTTGAAATGTATTGCGAGATCCAGATTGTTCCATTCGGTCAGTTATATGGGGGTAAAATTGTAGCAGCCCTCGACAGGCAACACCCACGGGATCTGTTTGATATCAGTAACCTTCTGGATGAATCGGTATATAGTGACGAATTGAAAACAGGTGTCATTTTCTGTATGCTTAGCAGCAAAAGGCCTTTTCAAGAATTGCTTAATCCATCACGACCAGATCATAGAAGGGTTTTAGAATCCCAATTTGGAGGCATGACAGATCTGATATTTACATATGAAATGTTTGAAGCCACCAGAGATAAGCTGATTGATGCTGTTCGTAAAAGCATGACCGATCAGGACCGTTTATTTTTGCGAAGTTTCTTTCTGGGCGAACCCTTATGGTTTCCTTATGATTTTAGCAAATTTCCAGGTGTTCAATGGAAACTTTTAAATATTAACATGTTAAAAAAGTTAAACCCTGCGAAGCATGCATTGCAGCTTAACGTGCTTGATGACGTTTTGGCATCCTTATAACAAATGTATAGCCAACCGCCCGAAGGGTTTCAAGTTTTTATTCCAGTTCTGACATTCGACCGGCACCTTTCGAGGGTTTCCGCTTAGTAAAAAAAGTGCCTAAAGTTTGGAGTTTGGAGTGCCTAAAGTAAAAAAAGTTTGGAGTTAGCCAACCGCTCGAAGGGTTTCAAGTTTTTATTCCAGTTCTGACATTCGACCGGCACCTTTCGAGG
>CAYNMU010000171.1:0-3408 GCA_964398395.1 uncultured Eubacteriales bacterium | reverse complement strand
TCGGCAATCCGGCCAAAGCCAAAAAACAGCTCGGCTGGGAACCGAAAGTCAAATTTGAAGAGTTGGTTGAAATAATGGTTAAAGGCGACCTGCGGTTGCTGGATAATCCCTGCTACGAAACGGGCTTTTAACTGTTCGCGACCCAAGCGAAGGCAATCCGACAGATCATGAAGCCGAACCTCTATCTTTCTTTACCGCCGAATATGTGCGGGAGTTTTGCTGAGTGTGTTCCAGAACTGGCAGCGCGCTGTTTTGCGACATTTGATCCGCCCGGATCTCAACTTGGATCCGGCGGCGGCACGGCGTATTTACTGGAGCAGGCCTGGCGCGCTTCGGGCGAGGCCGGCTTTTCCCGCTGGCTGGAAGATGGGACTAAGCTCTTAATACATTCCGGCGGCGAAAGTCGCCGTTTACCGGCATACGCCGCGACCGGAAAACTTTTCATGCCGGTTCCCGCATTGCGCTGGAAGTATGGGCAGCGGCTCAATCAGACGTTGCTCGATATGCAGGAACCGTTCCTGCACCGGGTATTCGAAAAAGCAGGCGGCTGCCGCATAGCTGTTGCCAGTGGGGACGTTTTGCTCGACGGGACTGTGGATGGAATTCCCGATGCGGATGTGGTGCTTCTTGGTATGTGGACTTCGCCGGAGCAGGCCGCCCATTTCGGGGTGATGTTCTGCGACCGCACGAACCCCGAACAGCTCGTGAAATTTTTACAAAAACCCGCGCCATCCCGGATCCGCGAACTTTCGCGCGACCATCTTTTTCTGATCGATGTCGGCGTCTGGCTGTTGAGTGAGCGTGCGGTGCGCTGTCTGCTGAACCGTTGCGGATGGGATGAGGTTTCTCAAACGTTCTCCGGCGGTCTTCCCTCGACGTACGATCTTTACGGGGAATGGGCATTGCATCTTGGGTCGCAACCCGAAACGGCAGATGCAATGATCTCTTCTCTTACAGTTGCTGTTGTGCCGGTCAAGGACGGAGAGTTCCATCACTTCGGAAAGAGCATCGACATCATTGAATCGTCGTATGCCTTGCAAAACAAAGTCATGGATCAAACCCGGCTCGGTGCCGTTCCGTCGCTCGGGCAGCCCCGGCAGTTTGTACTTAACTCGGTTTTTGATGCCCGGCGCAGCGAAGCCAACGAACAGCTGTGGATCGAGAACAGCTGCATCGCCGGAAACTGGAAGCTTGAGCGCAGGCATGTCATCACCGGTGTACCGGAGAATGACTGGGATATTGAACTGACGGATGGGCAGTGCCTTGACGTCGTGCCGCTCAGCAGAGGGGAGTCTGCAATCCGTTTTTACGGTTTTGACGATGCTTTCCGCGGACCTCTTGGGGCTGAAAAGACCTGCTGGATGGGGGCCCCGGTTGCCTGCTGGTTTGCACAGCGCGGGATAACGCTCGAAGAAGCGGGGCTGGCTGCCGAGGAGGATCTGCAGACGGCCAGACTTTTTCCAAACATTGGAACGGCCGGGGCCGATGGCGAATTCATTCAGTGGCTGCTCTCTGGCGATTCACAGAATAATGGAATCTTTAAAGTCCGCTGGCTTCAGGCTGAGCGTTTTTCCGCCCGCGAACTGGGGCAGCGGGCGGATTTGCCCCGGCTTTACGCCCAGCGCAACCGCTTGACTGAAAAAGCACTGCCTATCATGGCCCGGCACGGGGCCTCCAGCCTGTTTTATAAACTCGATATCAGTCGGACCGCAGACTGGTACGCTCGCGCCGGATTGCCGCTGGTTCCGGAAGAGGAGATCAATTGGCGCGGCGACCGGCTGCTTTCCGTGCACGATCAGATATTCCGTTCAACCGTTCTGAAGGCGCGCGGCGAACTGGAGCAGGCTGAAGTCTGCCGGCAAAAGGCGTTTAGCCTTTTGGGTAAACTGCTGATTGAACCGTTGTATGCGGAACCGGTGGTGCCGGCGTGTTCTGTGATGGAAGATCAAATCGTCTGGGCGCGCAGTCCGGCACGTATCGACATTGCCGGTGGCTGGAGCGATACGCCTCCGTACTGTCTGGAACATGGCGGCAGTGTGTTTAACCTGGCGGTCAACCTCAATGGCCAGCCTCCGGTTCAGGTATTTGTCCGCCGGACGCAAGATGCTTCGCTGGTCGTTCGCTCGATCGATCTGGGCCTGAAAGAAGAATTGTTAACGTATGAGGATGTCGGCGGCTGGCGCGGCATCGGGTCGGGCTTTTCGATTGCCCGTGCAGCTTTTGCACTGGTTGGATTTCATCCGGACTTTAACGGGAAACGTTTTCAGACGCTGGAAGAACAGTTACAGAGTTTTGGCGGCGGCATAGAAGTTTCTTTGCTGGCGGCCATTCCCAAAGGCTCCGGCATGGGCACCAGCAGCATTCTGGCTGGAACGCTGATCGGCGGACTGGCGGATTTCTGCGGGCTCGGCTGGGATTGCATGGAAATTGTCCGGCGAGTCAGCGCGCTGGAGCAGATGCTTGGGAGTGGCGGCGGCTGGCAGGATCAGTATGGCGGTCTGATGCCGGGGGCTAAGCTGATCGAAACCCTGCCCGGTCTTCGGCAAAATGGCATTGTGCGCCGCGCGCCCGGCGAATTTTTTAATAAAGCTTTGCAGGAAGGGAAGATGCTTCTTTACTACACGGGCATCACCCGGGTGGCTCATAATCTTCTTGGCGAGATCGTTCGCAACATGTTTTTAAACCATGCTGGAGTCCTCAGTCTGATCGGGCAGATTGCGGAGAACGGACGCCGTGCCTTTGAGTTTGCTCAACGGGACGACTGGCGCGGATTTATCAGCGTCGTGCGCAGAAGCTGGGATCTCAACCGGGCTCTTGATGACGGAACCAATCCTCCGGAAGTGCAGGCCGTGATAGATCGGATTGAAGGGCATTATGCCGCATTGAAACTCGCCGGGGCTGGCGGCGGCGGCTATATGCTCATTCTGGCTGAAAACCGCGACCGGGCAGTTCGAATCCGGCAGCTTCTGGAAGAAAATCCCCTGAACTCTCGCGCCCGCTTTGTTGACCTCGACCTTTCAAAAACCGGATTGCAAATTTCCAGAAGCTGAATTATCGGGCCTAAATAACACGAAGCGGCCTCCACGCTGCAAGGAGAGAGAAACGGTTCGCGGGTAAAAAAGTTTATGAAAAAAGACTCTAAAATTTATGTAGCAGGACATCTCGGACTGGTCGGCGGCGGAATCTGGCGGGCGTTTGATCGCCACGGTTACACCGGCCTGCTCGGACGTTCTATTGATGAACTCGATCTGATCAACCAGCAGGCAGTCGAAAAATTTTTTGCCAAAGAAAAACCGGAATATGTCGTGCTGGTGGCGGCGAAAGTCGGCGGCATTCAGGCCAACAACACCTACCGCGGACAGTTCATTTATGAAAACCTCATGATCGAACTGAACGTCATTCATGCGG
>CAYNMU010000170.1:0-3420 GCA_964398395.1 uncultured Eubacteriales bacterium | reverse complement strand
CTTTCCGGCCTTCAGTGCTGGGAGGATGCTGCGGTACTGACCCGGAATATATCAGCTGCCTTAGAAAGCTCATTGACTTGAAAAACCCTCATTTTGAGCAGCCTTCGCCGGAAAAATATGACCACCCCAGTTTATAGATTGCCAATAGGTTGAGGTGGTCAGATTCTCCGTTTTGTCCAATTTGAATACCTATCAAATCTCTTTTATGTACCCATTTGGGACCCGAAAAAACAAAAGCCCTCATTCCACTCTGGTTTGAGAGCTTTCAGTATCTTTGCTGCCATTTATACAGCACCCACACTGAACATTAATTAGGAAACTCATGAAGTTAATCTTGCTCCTGCTCCTGGCACCATTCATTTTTCAGATTGGGTGATTTGCTCATGAAAGTAATGAAGACGGAACTAAAAGTGTTTTATGTGGTGGCGTTGAACGCTGGGCTGTCAAAGTGCTGACAGATGCTGCCGCCGCCCAGTCCAACTATACTCCTAAATGGACCACTATTCAAAATTATTCTGGTTCGGTTTTTTCAGCCTAAAGTCCTCTAAGAATTGCTTTGATAAACTCCTTTGGAATCACCCCTGTTTGTTCGCCATCAAACTGATAGATCCGACACGCATAACTGAAATCAGTCGGTTCTTCGCCAGTATAAATGTCCTTACCGTTCAGAAGAATTGTTGGTGACCCTTGGAAATTCAGCGATTTCGCTGATTCAATGCCAGGTACTAATGTTAATTTCAGATTGTTTTCCGAAATGTCTTGTTCTGCCATTACTTCATGCAGGTGTTGCAACGTACTATCGGCATTAGGGCAGCCGTCAAAGAATTGAAATTCGATCAAAATAGTGCTCATTTCTTTGATTTGGTTAACAAGAAATATCAATTCTACTAAAATTTCACAAAAAAAGCCAATAGACCAAGCGCCACCAATACAACCCCTGTAATGCCTTTCTCATGATGTTCAAGGAAGTCTGATTTAAAGGTACTGACACCTTTCATTCCCAATGAAACAAGAAAAAGCATAACCACCAATGTTGTCATGAGATAGACTGCCGAAACAATGAAGATTCCAATCCAACCAATGGTACCAGCCTGAAAGTAATAGGCTTCAATCTCAACACACGGTGTAAGGAACATGGCAACACTCAATGAAGTTAGAATAGCAACCCACCTGGATTTGTTTTTCTGGTCGTTTACGATCGGTTTTTTATTGTGCTGATGTTGATGACTGCTAAAATCGATGGCTATGTAAATCAATCCTAAGCCAATCAATATAGCAGGAGCAATAGTTTCCGAAATTAGCGAATACTTTTCTGAGAGTTTATAGCCGACAAGACCGACAACGATACCGATAATAATTGTACTCAGGGTGTGGGCTACGCCAGTGATGACGGTCGCCAATAAAGTTTGGTTTTGTGTCCATTTCTCAGTTTTTCCTAACGCAATCAATGGCAACCAATGATTGGGTATCAGGGCATGAATGGTGCTTAGAATAAGGCTTCCTATGAATATTTGATACATGTACTATTAACCTTCAATTTTAACAATCATCACAACCACAGATTTTCCCTTTTGCCTTATCAAATGCCTCTTTGCCTTCGTTGATAGAGAAATACATTAATCCAATGGCACCAATGCTATCTGCATACGCAAAACCTGTCAACTCATAGATAAGGCTTGAAGCAAGTAAAACAAGAGACATATAAATACAAATCTTTGTACAATTTGCGTCAGAAATGATAGGCTCTGATTTTAAATTTTTTCCGACTCTTTTTTTCTCCACCATTAGCCAAACCATCACAATGATTGAGACCAATGAAATGATGATTCCCCACAATGTTGTTTCAGGTTTATGCCTGTAGATAATGTTTGTAATTATTCCGATAAGTAATCCAGCAGACAACAAATAAAAGCCAGTTCCTGTTATTTTCAGAGCATTTATTTCAAATCGTTTTTTTGAACTATCAGGATTTTGCTTTATGCGTAGAATCATCAGGGCAATCCCAATGCCAGACATTACTTCTATAAAACTGTCTACTCCAAAGCCGAATAATGTCAGAGTTTCATCTTGATAACCCATTATCATTGAAACAACTCCCTCAACAATGTTATAAAAGATTGTGAATAAACTTAATTGAAACGCTCTTCTATAAAGTTTTTGTTCTGGTTCCATCAATTGTTTTACTTGGCGGGGTGTTTTAAACTTCCTTTTTCAATTACCCGTGAATACTAAAATGTGATCACTCTATCACTTTCCATTATCCATTGGGTCAATTCGTTCATCGTGCTTAACTCTGCACCATCAATGAAGTTTAAGTCTTTAAGTCCCCTGGCTTCTACACACGAGGTGCAGATTTTCACTTTCCCATTCTTGTTTACCACGATTTTGAGCATTCTTTCAATATTATAGTATCCATTGGGAGTATTCTGATTTGGAATGGCACAGCCAACCGCATCAGCCATCAGGAATACGCACAGTTCCGTTGGTTCATAATCCTTTAAAATCTGTGTAGCCAAACGCAGGGCATTAAAGGCTTTCTCTGTGCCGTATGGGGCATCGTTTATAATTATCAGGACTTTCATCGTATCGGGTTTTAGAAGGTCAACACTTTTTCACTTTTTTTGATGATATCGTACAAATCACTTAAAGATGAAACAGGACAGAGTTTTGAACCCTCCTGATTTCGCTGCCTCAAACAAGTTCCACAGGCAAATATTTTGCCGCCTGAGGATGCAAAATCACCCATTTTCTCCTTTACATCAAAATCTTTTGACGAAATCGTCTGGGATTCAACCCCTTTTCCTAATAAAAAGATGGAAACTGAGTCGCCCTCAGCCAGTGAATAGTTTGCCAGTCTGAAAGCATTCCAAACCGTTTCAGCATCATTGGAATAGATAACTATTCCAATTTTCATCGCCTTCTTCTCTGTTGAGGCGTTCGTGTTCCCTCCTTTGCTGGTGTTCTGGGCAAAGGTTATCAGGGAAATGCTGAAAATTGTCAATAAAATGATTGTTTTTTTCATATGCGTAATAGTTTAGGGAAAATGATAATTCGAAAAATGCTTACTTCATTAAACAGCAAAGGTACGAACTAACGGTAAAGGAAAACGCCTACCCGATATCTCAGGTAGGCTTTTCCATAGAAAGCATTAATCACTCAATCAATGTTTTTCTTCCACTTACTTTTCCTTCTTCAAAGGTGTTTTCTTCAAAATATCACCCTTGGGTGAGAACTGGACTTCAAACCCTTCCTTATTTTTCTTCAAGTCCATTTCATAGATCAATCCCTTGTCAGGAGTTTCTGTTTTGGCAACTTCTGAAATCTTGAACCCAGCAATATTCTTGTCAACAGAAGCCGAAACTTCTTGTAAGCCACCGGCCACGAGCATATTTTATGGGAAAAGGATAAACCCTATTTTTG
>CAYNMU010000169.1:0-3455 GCA_964398395.1 uncultured Eubacteriales bacterium | reverse complement strand
TTTTTGAACCACATAGGCTCATAGTCCACATAGAAAAAAGACACATAAAAAAAAGAAAAGGGCTGCCTGTTGGCAACCCTTTTCATCGGTCGTACAAATAAATGTGACCGTATTCGTGTTAGTATTAGTCGCGGTTAACCATCACTTTGCGGATGATATTGTTGGTGCCGGAAGTGAATGTAACAGAGTACATACCATTTGGCATCGGGCGCAGATCAACAACTTGTTTTGTTACGCCGTTAACCAGGATATCTTTCTTCTCAAATACAAGGCTTCCGATGCTGTTATACACGCGGATGGAGAATGTTTCAGCACTTGGCCAAGCCATGGTAGCTGTGAATAAACCGTTGCTTGGAACCGGGAAGATTTCAAAATTTCCTTTGGTAGCAGTTGCAGTAATGCCGGTGAACAAAATTGTATTGGAAGGTTCTGAAGAGCAACCGTCAATTGTAACGATGCAATAGTATTCACCTGCCATTGTTGGCATATAGGTAGATTCAACAGCACCATCAATTATAGCACCATCAACATACCACTGATTGCCAGTAGCTGCGCTGCTGGTAAGGAGAGCTGTTAAATCGTTGAAAGTAATAACAGGTGTTTCAGGAATCAGCTTAACTGTGATTTCCAGAGTAGCGCTACTGCCTGCACCGCAATCATTACTTCCAAAAACAGAAACTATTCCACTTTCGGCAACCCTTGAGTAGTCAACAACGATAGAAGCAGTACCTGCTCCGTAAATAATATTGGAACCTGCCGGCACTGACCATTCGTAAGTTGTAGCATCAGCAACAGCATCTATCGAATAAACAACACCAATTTCTCCCTGGCACACTGTTGTAGAACCAGCAATGGTTCCTGCAGCAGCCGGAAGTGGGTTAACGGTGATAGCCTTGGTAGCAACAGCACCTTCTCCGCAATAATTGATACCGTGTACGGCAACATTACCTGCAACAGCTGTGGCACTGTAATTAACAGTGATAGCATGTGTGCCTGCACCGCTGGCGATAGTTGCGCCTGCAGGAAGCGTCCATACATAGGAAGTGGCATTCGCAATTGCTGGTACATCATAACCAATTCCGGTAGCACCGGCACAAACAACAGCCGGGCCATTAATAGCACCTGCCGTAGCTGGTGTCATGCTCACGCTCACGTTCAATAAGGCAGGGCTGCTTGCTGCGCAACCACCGGCATTATTGTAGTTAACGGTAACAAACTGAGCGCCTAAAGCATTCCACTGTACAGTAACTGACTGTGTCATTGTAGTACCACCGGCAATAATAGTACCGCCTGGCGAAACTACCCATTGGTAGTTGGATTGTCCACCCTGGGTAAAATAGATAGCTGGTCCGCCATCGCTACAGGCAGTTGCAGGGCCTGAAAGAGTTGGGGTTGAAGTTCCAAGCACATTAACTGCAAAAGAAAAAGGAGCTGCAGCTGTACAGCCATTACCATTCGTATAATTAACAGTAACAGTATGGGCACCAACAGCGGTCCATAATACAGTAATAGTGTTGCTAGTAACTGTACCACCGGCAGTAATTGTACCTCCTGCAGGAACAGTCCAAAGATAGTTGGTCATTCCGGCTTGTGAAGTATATACTTGTGAAGTATTGAGACAAGGAGTAGCAAGCCCTGTAATTGTAGGAGCTGCTGCTGCATTAACAGTTACAGCATAGTTTGGTGATGGAGCGCCATTACCAAAAGTATTGGTGCCATAAACTGTAATATTACCTGATAATGCGGTAAAGGAGTAGTTAACAGTGATAGAGTTTGTATTTCCACCAGTTGCAACAGTAGCACCTGAAGGCAGTGTCCATACATACCCTGTAGCATTAGGAACAGTAGCAACAGAATACGCTACACCGGTTGATCCCTGGCAAACAGTAGCAGTACCTGTGATAGTTCCGGCTGGCGGTGGTATAGAAACAACGGTAACAGGGAATACTGTTTGAGCGGCAGCAGTACAAAGATTCGGATTTGTATAATTTACGCTTACCGATTGAGCACCTGCTGTATTCCAAAGAACAGTTACAGAGTTGCTGGTAAGGGTACCTCCGGCAGTTGGTGTGCCACCGGCTGAAACTGTCCATAAATAATTGGTCATTCCTGCTTCGGTAGTATATACCTGAGTTGTACCAACACCAACTGGTGTAAGTGGTCCTGTGATTGTAGGAACTGGTAAAGCATTAATGGTAACATTTTTAACAGTTGCGCTAACTGCAGTGCAAAGGTTTGCGTTGGTGTAATTAACGCTTACAGTTTTTGGTCCCGTTGTGGTCCATGTAACAGTAATAGCATTTGTTGTTCCACCTGCTGTTATATTGCCACCGGCTGAAACCAGCCAGCTATAACTACTATTGCCAGCCTCGGTTGAATACACATTGCCTGTTGAGTTAACGCATGCTGAAGCTGCTCCGGTAATAGTTGGTACTGGAAGTGCATGCACTACCATACCTGTGGTTGAAGATGTGGCCGAAGCGCTTGTAGTACATGTAAGGCTGGAAGTCATTACAACATAAACCTGGTCAGCGTTAACCGGTACATAATTATATGTTGCAAGGCCTGCTCCGACAGGTAACGTATTTTTATACCATTGGTAGGCAGGTGTTCCACCATTAGTGGGAGTTGCTGTAAATGTAACAGGAAATCCAGCACAAACAGGGTTAGCACTTGGGGCTGATGTAACGCTTACTACAACAGGTGTAGTAACTGTCATATTAATTGTGTTCGATGTAGCAGGGCTGCCCGTAGCACATGCAAGGCTTGAAGTCATAACAACATGCACAGCATCACCGGAAGCAGGAACATAAGAATAGGTGGCAACGCCTGTACCTACAGGGGTAGCGCCAACATACCATTGATACGTTGCAGCTCCACCATTTACAGGTGTGGCTGTGAATGTTACTGATGCAGTACCGCAGGATGGATTGGCACTTGCAGCAATAGTTACAGAAGCAGGTCCTGGTGTACTAACGCTCATGATTATATGGTTAGAAGACGGGGTTGGTGTTGCACATGCAATAGCCGAAGTGACTTTTACATATATATCATCACCATTAACTGGAATAACTGAATATGTAGCCTGGTTGAGTCCTACAGGTAACGTATTTTTATACCATTGGTAAGCAGGGGTAAGGTCGCCTACTGGTGTAGCTGTAAAATTAGCAGTAACTCCGGCGCAAATGTTATTAACGTCAGAAACAATACTAACACTAACATTCACTGCAGGATTTTCAGTAAAAACGGCACTACCGGTCATTGGTGTAGTACCAGTGCCATTAGTCCCTGAAACAGTGTAGGTTCCTGCGAGTTGGTTGCCAAAGGTAATGGCTGAACCGGTACCGGCTACAGTTGGAACCTGAGCAGTACCGTCTTTATATAAGGTATAAGTCACGCCTAATTCTGAATTAGCTAGACCAACCGGTAAGCCGCCGCTTCCCTGGCAATAGCTG
>CAYNMU010000168.1:0-3483 GCA_964398395.1 uncultured Eubacteriales bacterium | reverse complement strand
CTGGATTGAAAAGCATTGTTTATACTTACACAAATGTAGCTGTATGCAGTGCCAACAGAACGAAAACAATCATTGTTCAATCCACTGCACCTTTTACTTGTGGAAATACGCTGACAGATATCCGGGATGCCAAGACCTATCCGACTGTTCAGATTGGCACACAATGCTGGATGGCAGCAAATCTGAATTATGGCAACCAGATTTCACCCAGTCAGGTTCAATTTGACAACTGTATCGCCGAAAAATATTGTTACAATGACAACCCGCTCAATTGTACAAACAATGGTGGACTTTACCAATGGGATGAGATGATGAAATATGATGACACCCCTGCGGGACAGGGGTTATGTCCACCTGGTTGGCATGTTCCGACTGAGACTGATTGGACGACCCTGTTCAACTTTTATCTGGGTAATGCTTTAGCAGGCAAACCTTTGCAGGATATGAACATTAACGGATTCAAAGCGTTGACCAGCGGAGTCTTTTATCTGAATTCAAGTTGGAGTTTCAACGGGTTTGCCACTCTTTTCTGGTCATCCACCCCGTGGAATGCCACAAAAGGAATATCGCATGGGTTGAATGTATACGATTATTCGGTATCGTTGTATCCTTCGAGCAGGGCAAATGCATTTCCGGTGAGGTGTACTAGAGATTAGACGGTTTGAGAACCAAATTATGATACATTATTTTTGTCAAAGACAACAAAGTTGAAACACTTCTCGAAAGAAGGAATCTGGTTTTTTATTAAAGTGGGTCAACTCAGCGAGAATTACATCATTCGATCGAGCTGTTTTTACCAAATATTCCTCCAATTTCCCTGATTTCTAAATCAACTCAAAATCTCTGTCACCTAAAAGGTGACCGGCTCTGAATTGTTTTCCGTTGATTATTAGATGGCATCGCCTCTATCTGTGTGAATAATTACACAAATGTGTAACGTCTTTATGGACAAATGATACCCGAGATATGAACAAACACATTCTTATCTTTCTTGAATATTAATCAGTGCTTTTATTTTCAGTATTCCATCGTTACAAATTGAGTGATTAATCTCTATGAAAAAATTTCTGATCAAAATATCGATTCAAAAACTGGGCAAGAATAATTTGGCCGAATTTATGCCTATAGTTTATTGAAGTCAATTAACTGTAGGCGCAATAACTAATTTATTCATTGGTGTTTTCCCAATAATATGGGTAAAAAACACAAATCATATTTTCCTTAAAGCCAAAATAATTATTTACCTTTAAACTTTTTAATCCATGAAAGCAAAATTTTGTAAAGCCATTATTGTGACATTCTTTTTTCTGGCATTCATTTCAGCTGGAATTGCACAGACATGTGAATTGAAGATTTCTGATCCAACACCCACGGCAGCTGGATCCTATTATGCAACTATAACTGTCGTTTACAATTTGGGTGGTATTCATTTGGTTGGATCTTCAACTTTTTATGGTTTGAACCCAAATGATGTAAACAGCATTGGTTTGACTTGGACTATTCCAATTGATACACAGGCAAATATTTATATTTTACGAGCAGATGTATATGATGGAAACAATGTTGCCGCGAATAACAACCCAATCTATTCTGCATGGTTCAATTCTAGTTTTTATTACAACAATACTATAAACGTAATTGCAACCTTCAATTAATTTGAACTGAAATTTAGTAGTAGACTCATTCTTTCAAAGGGTGATAGCAAAATGAAGCGAAAATTAGGTAATATCCTATTTGTTGTATTTATTTCGCTATTGCCCTTTTATGTGTTCTCCCAAGGAGAATTCAATCAATGGCGTTTTGGATTAAATGCCGGGCTGGATTTCAATTCCTCGCCACCTATTTCAGTATCTGGCAGTGCTATGTCTACTAATTTTTATACCATAAGTGTTTCAGATTCATTAGGAAATCTATTGTTTTATTCCAATGGAGGAAATGTCTGGAATAAAAATAATGTTGTTATGCAAAATGGAACTGGCCTATACGGGGGTTATCAGATACAACCTGCTTATTGTGTTAATTCCATAGGGACTGATAGCATCTACATGCTTTTTACAATTGGACCTTGGAACATTTTCCCTTTCATGAAAGGATTGTTCTATTCGAAAATAAATACGAAATTGGATGGTGGTTTAGGTGGTATAATATCTGGTATAAAGAATATTCCAGTTATTGGAGCAGAAAATGCTAATTCATCAATCCATGGTACGAGACATCAAAACAACAAGGATGTTTGGGTGGTTCTAAGGATTCAAACACCCCAATCATATAATTCGTACCTTATAACAACCTCAGGCTTGAACACGACTCCTGTAGTTAGCCAAAGCTTGGAAAACAACCCAATGTTAGGTAATAATCCTGGTACTTGTTCAACAAAGATTTCACAAGACGGGGAGAAATTGATGACTGTTTATAACGCTGATACAATTTCAGAATTTTGCACCTTTCAATCGTCCTCTGGCGTCGTATTTCCGCGATTTAAATTTCATACCATGTACAGAGGAGAAAAGTATATACCTGTTTTTTGTGAATTCTCCCAAAATTCAAAATTTGTATATGTTATTTCACATTCTACGGCTTCATTACCATCCAATTTTCCTACAAATCTATTATTCCAATACAATTCTGAACTAATTGACTCTGCACAATTTTGTCAAAGCGCTATCCTTATTGATTCAACATTTAACGGAATACATCCATATCATGATGGTTTACAGTTAGGGCCTGATGGGAAGATTTATAGTGGATTGACGAATACAGATTCTATTGATGTTATCAATAGCCCAAATTTGCAAGGAATAAATTGTAGTTTTCAAAAGAATTCAATTATTCTGAATAGTGGTATTTTTTATTGGGGCTTACCACAGCTCTTACAAAAATACAAAGCCTATCTTCATTCTGCAGGAAACTGCCAAATGGATTCTGTGCACTTCTCAAGTGATATCTGGCCTCAGGCAGATACAATCCGGTGGAATTTCGGAGATCCTGCCTCGGGAGGATCGAATCTTTCATATCTGGCCGCACCATCTCATTTATTTTCCAGCCTAGGTACATATGTGATTGAACTTTATGTTAGGCACAATGATAACCGAACCGATACGACTTGGCGCACCATCACCATTTATCCAAGTCCACAACCTTTTACAGGTCCCGATAGAACTATATGCACAGGCAATTCCGCTACATTCGATGCTGGTTTCTGTTCCGGATGCAGTTATGAGTGGAAGGATGTCGGCTCAGGGCTGATCTTGGGAACCAGCCAGACTTTTACTACCGGTGTGGCCGGGACCTATTGCGTGAATGTCACAAACGGCAATGGATGCACCGGAAAAGATACGGTACAACTAATATCGGTTCCGGTGCCGGTTGTTACAAACAGTCCGCCTCTTTTAAAATCAATATGCACCGGGGAATCGACCAATATTCCTTTATTCGGTAATGAACCTGGAATCATTTTTCACTGGACAGCTACCCTTTCTTCTG
>CAYNMU010000167.1:0-3497 GCA_964398395.1 uncultured Eubacteriales bacterium | reverse complement strand
TATATATTTCCCTGATCGTTTTAAGCCAATCCCCTTTGACTCTGGTTGTCCCAATGATGTTGTACTTGTCACGCCCGTCGTTGATTGAAATATCCGTATTTTGTTCTATGTATGTCCCCAGTACCTGTTCAATCGCATTAATCATGGCCAATTCCCTGGCCTTCTCCTTTGCCTGCTCAACGGTCATATTTGATTCAATACGAACCTGAGCCTGCCCCTCCATGGTATATGTTCTCTGACCAGTTGCTGATAAATGAATGAGGAGTACAAATATTAATACTGGGAACGGTATTGTTAACTGTACAGTTTTCATCACTGGTCATTTTTAAAAACAGGAATTACTGAGGGGGCTGAATTCTTCATTGAATTCATAGCCATCCCGATTTCAGCACCAATGTACGTTGGATCGCAAATGAGAAATTTTTTGTTATTTACCAGGATGAAGTCCCCTGCCGTTGGCTCTGTGAACTTTACTGCTACTGAAACATGGTCGGAGTATTCAAGCCCGATGGGGGTTAAAGTCGTGTAATGGCTTATCATTTGGGCAAATAAAGCGGCCCTGTCTTCGCAATCAGTGAAAGGGTAGAACAGCGATTCATCGGGGAAAAGATAGTTTTCACGACCAAACTGGTCTTCATCAATCTTATAGGGAAAGCCCTCGTGCATCATCTTCAGAAGGATTGAAACCTTCTCTTTTTCTGATTTTTTTGAAAAAATCGGACTGAGTTTCCGATCGAAACACTCCATCGCATTTTTTGAAATCGGGGCGTTGAAATAAACCGCAAGTTCACAATCAGGATAGTCTTTGAAAAAATCAATTAAATTAATATTTAACAAAATTGTAATGGAGTCCTTGTCAATGAGAAGTTTTTTATATTCAGGATTATTTGCAAATTTGGGTAAGTTTGTCAGAAAGGTAGACAGGCGCTGCGGCTTTCCCGGATAATCTTGTTCATAAGTTAATAATCCATTCGCCACAGGGGTCTGTGCAGGAAAGAGCAAAATGATATATTTTTTCCCAGATACATTGATGTATAAGGTACTGTAGAGCTTTTCCTTAAATGCTGCAAGTAAATAAATATCCTCTTTATTGTAGGCAACTTTTACATCATAGCCACATGATTGTAAACTAAGCCAGGTGAAAAGAACCTGATCATTCAGGTTCTTGAAAACCGAAGCTGATGCAACTCTCAGCAGATAGAAAAATCCCCAATCGTTTAATTGTTTTGTTTTCGAGAGAATAAAAAGCTCTTTGGTGATTTTATTTAAACGTTCGTTCTGCGTATAGTTCTCAAAGAATTTTATGATTCTTGACTTGGTATTCGGGATATAAATTGGTTGAGATTCTACCTTTGAGATCCCAACTTTTTGGCCTAAAAAGTCAAAGTAATTGAGATCAGTGGAGACTTTGTTGAGGTCATTGTATTCAGGAGGTTGATCGCCGGGATGGGAATCAATGGTGTCAAATATTGGAATTGGAATGATGAGGGATGGTTTGGGTAATTCAAAAGTTTCAAGGGTCTTTGGGGCTATCGGTGGTATTATGGGTTTTGGTCGTGGTTTGCGATCTGCTTTAAAAACCGTAAACTCTGTCCATGTCTGGTTGAGAAATAAGAGGAAAATGGAATCATTCCGGTTGTAAAACCTGTAAAAATCATTGGTATATAAATTTTTAGAATTTTGAAACTGTTGCCGAAGGCTATCCTTAAAGTCTATTCTCTGAGCAAAAGTATTTAGTCCAGGTAATAGTATTAAAATCAGCCAGAGTATGATCGTCCCCTTTTTCATCAGATATCTAATGCCTTATTTGACAATGAACATACGTTTGTTGGCTATGTTTCCGACGTGCCATACGTAAGCTCCAGGTCTGAATGTGCCCGGTAAAAGTTCTATGGAATCTTGTCCACGTCTTAACGTCCTCTCATAAATAATGAACGGCTTCCCGGTCAGTGTAATTACAAACCGCAATGCACTGTCTTTTGAGGGCCTGAACTTAAAAATCATTTTTTGATTGTTTGTAAAAATGGCCCTGTCGATAGGGATTTCTGCATAATCTTCGGCTGCTTTTGATGCAGGTTCTGCATTTTTTTCAATATTGACTGATTTATCTCGGTTGACAATGTTACTTGATTTGTCAGAGCGAAAGATCCCTTTTTCGCTTGTAACAAAAAAGACTACTGCCGTCGCAATGAGAAGAAGAACAACAGCTGCCAAAGCAAATTGCGCAGGATGTCTGAAAAAAAACAAAAAATGATCTTTCGCCTCCAGATTTGACTTTACCTCCTCGTGAATGTTTGCAAAATTATCTGCATCGGCAAGTACATCAGGAAGGACATTCCTTAGTTTGAACAGTTTTGCAAATTCGGGGTCCTGATCAATCCGTCTCAGGAAAGATGTAGCTTCTTCTTCAGAAAGGTCATTGTCGAGGAACCTTTCAATGAGTTCAATATCTCTTGCATTAGTTTCCATGATTTCTGTGTATTAGTTTATTTTCCAATCCGGGTGTATTTTTTAAGATAGAAATAAATTTTTCCAGACACCGGGAAAACCGCTGTCTTGCATTATCCGCTTTGATTTCGATCAATTGAGCGATTTGTTCAAATTCCATCAGCTTAGCCTTGCTGTTAGAGCGCTCTATAAGGTCCGTTAGCCGGAAACGTAAATCAATAATTTCAAGGCATTTTTCATCCAATTTTTGTTTTGCCGTTAAAATTAATTGAAGAAGATCAAAGTATTCAGAATTATTTTCTTCGGCAAGGTCGGGCGTTGATTCGTCGAATGTAACAAATGTTTCTCCAGCATACTGTTTGAAGCAAATATTCTTGCAAATACTGTAGAGGTATGAATGGATGGAACTTTTTCCAAGGAATTTTCCACTTCTGACATTCATTATCATTCTGGCCATGCCTTCCTGAAGAACATCTTCCGCTTCAAAAATCATCTTTGGATACTGGTTTGCCATTTTTTTTATCGTTGCCATGTTTCGCTTGTAAAGGAATGAGATAATTTTTCTGTTTCCCTGTTCTAAACCCTTTATAAGTTCTTCTTCTGAAAACTTTTCAATGGGTACTAGTTTTATTTCTTTTGTGACAGAATTTATCAAAATAATCTCCTTTCAGCTGATGCAAATCGTGATAATAATAATAACAATAGAATACCGTCGGAATGCCAAAGGTAAATTTTTTATGCAATGCATTTGATTAACCCATTAATATTCATGAGTGATAAGTGGTTTCCTAAAGTAGTGAAAATTTTATTATAACAGGATTCCAATTATTCAACGCCCTGTTTTACCAAATGATCGTTGGTTTTTATAAATGATCGCAATTTACATCCGCTACATCCTTCGCATTTAGAATCAGGGGTCTTAAAAAAACGGAATAACCTTACAGCCATTGAGGAAAAGGCTAAAAGCACAATTAAACCGACGATCACATATTGAATAATCATCTCAGGATAAAATTAAACTGCCAATTTGAAAAACGATGAAGGATACC
>CAYNMU010000166.1:0-3562 GCA_964398395.1 uncultured Eubacteriales bacterium | reverse complement strand
GCGCAGCAAATGGTGATCTGGCGGGGACGTTTAGTGGCGAGCAAAACGGTGAGACATTTACGGTGACGGGCAGCACAACGGCGACGGGAATAAGTCCGGTGGGTGATTACGACATCGTGCCAGCCGCGACAGGCGCTACGCTGGCGAACTACACGGTGACACCGGTTAACGGCAAGTTGTTCGTTAGCAAGAAGACGATCACTGTAACAGCTGACAACAAAACAAGGCCCTTTGGCGAAGCGAATCCGCTCTTAACGGCTTCCTTTTCCGAGTTCGCGAATGGTGAAACTTTGGATAATAGTGGTGTGAATGGAATCCCTGACCTAATGACCTTGGCCGGCTTGAACTCATCGCCAGGCAACTACGCCATCACGGCAGGGATTGGCTCGTTGACGGCGGCCAATTACTCGTTTATCAGCGAAGCGGGCACATTGACGGTCACGATTCTTGGAATTTCAGGCTCACCCGGTATTTCGAAAATCGAAACTCAGGATGGTGATGTGAAGCTTACTATGCATATGGAAGCCAACGATTGGTGTTCAATTATTGCGGCCGATGGAGGTGCAGTCAATGGTTGGCGGGTGCTGGATACGGTTACCTCTGCTCCGCCTAATTATGTGTTCACGGATAGCGACGTCATCACCACTGTCTCCTCCCGATTTTATAGAGTAGTGATTGCCAATGCTGGCGTATCCAGTACGAACCTGACCACCTATGGTGTCTACATCAAGCCGATGGTGACGGGAAGTTGGTACAGGGCATCAATGCCTGTCGAGGTTGACTCTTCCAATAGATTGGATTCAGGGCTAGGCCAACAGTTGGCGGTAGGGCTTTACGGGGACGATAACAATGGTGATAGGCTTTATGCGATGAGTTCAGAGGGGGGCTGGCATTCGCTCCGATTGAATAGTCAACGCCAGTGGACAATCAATGGGGTGCCCGCTGCGGTGGAAATCAATCCCTGCCAGGGATTCTGGATCAAGCGTATGTCCGGTGGGGTTAATGATGTGGCGATATATACCGGGCTGATGCGCACCAATACTCAAACCGTCGCGTTTCGTGCAAAAGACTGGCACCTTGTTGCATGGCCGTTTGCCACGCCGAGGAGTCAGGCTCAAGGGTCCGTCCCGGGGTGGGGCTTTGCGGCAAATGGTGCAAAAAAAGGGCCAACATGGACGACAGCAGACCAGTTGATCGTGGGGGAGGGAACCAATGCGGTATCCCTATTCTTGAACACAGACGGGTACTGGTATCGCTCAGGAGCAACAGCGCCGGCATGGGATGTGACGTTACGGGCCGGGGATGCCTGTTACTACTATCACAGTGGGGATGGCTTCACTTGGACCATTGCAGAGGAGTAAACTGTTATGAACAATAAATTCACTGCGTTAATAGATGGGATCGGATTGCGGCAAGTCTTGTTATTGTTACTGATGGCACTGCCTAGTACCCACGGGTATTCAGTCTTGGTGGGGTTGCCGGAAACATGGGATAACGGAACGGTCGCCGGTTGGATAAATTATGATGCAGTAAATGAACAGCAGGGGACGCTCGCAGTTGAAAATACAGGTCTTAAGATAACGTTCAGGAAGCAGTCGATAAAGTCTCCCCCGGAGGAATATATCTTTGAGGCTGGAACTAATGCGTCTCAAGGAAAGTTTACGGGAAATTATTTGCTCGGGGGTGTGACGGGGATGTGTTTCAGGCTTTTGTGTGACCGCAAGGCGGAAGTGAGCGCCCTGCTTTATAACAGCGAAACAAAACGTCTGTGGCGTTATCGCGTACCGGATGTGAAAACTGGTGTATGGATGGTTGTGCAGGTTCCGCTGACTCCGGTGGGGATGGGGAGCGAAAATGGGAGCAATGAGTGGGGCGCACTGGAAAATGATCTTCGGAACGTGACATGGGTGGGTGTATCCATTGAACGAAATATGAGCATGAGTCTTCAGGTTTATCGACTGGATGATTTCGCGTTGCAAGGTGTCCCTGAGTTTGGGGCGTGGATGGCGCAATTCCCGCATCCGTCTGGATATGGGGCGGGAGAATGTGTCGCGCTCCCTGAGGGCGACCTGGACGGCGATGGAGTGTGTAATTTGGATGAATGGATTGCCGGATCTTCTGCCGGAGACAGAACGAATGTTTTCCGGCTAGCACTTAACACCGTGCGATCGGAAGGTATTAAAAATAAATCGGATAACGGTGTGGTGTTAAAATGGCAGTCTTCGGCGAATCGAAAATACTGTGTCTGGCGATCCACGAATCTGGCGGAGGGGTTCGTAAAGCTTGGAAACGAGGAAATAGATGCTACCCCCCCTGAAAACATTATCGTAGACATTACTGCTACAAACAATGGCCCATATTTCTACAAGGCCGAGGTGCGCCGGATCGACTAGTAGTAGGTTGATTCCTGGATGAGACTGGGCGCCGTCTCGGTGAGCCGCTCCGGCATATGATGATCCCTCAATACTGCTTGCAGGAAGGGCGCTTAAGCGGTATTGTTTAAGATATTGGTATAAATTGAATTCTATTCAATAACTACAGGTAAACCGATGGGTTTGAAATTAATCATCATTAGTCTGCTGACGGTATGGCTTGGTTCAACAGGTCACGCGACACCGGTGGTCGGCGTGCCTGTAACATGGGACGGGGTTGGCACCGATCCACTCGGGTGGGGAAGTGTAGGGGGGGGGGGCGCTATGGTTACCGCTTCTCCTGTCGATGGGAATCCGAATGGATATCTGCAAATCCAATTTGACTTTGGAGGATTCCCGGGTGTCGATTTTGATAGTGTGGCTAACGGAGCTGTAGGCTATACCGGTGATTATAACAACTTGGTTCTCTCGTTCGACTACCTCGGATTTGGGCCTAATTCACTTCAGTCCTTATATTTCAAGTCGGCTGTAGGGAACTCCACTTGGGAATACGTCTTTTCAACTCCCTCAGCCAGTTGGGAGAATCTTTCAGTCAGTTTTAATACCCTGTCAGGTTGGACATCCACGAATATTGGCGTGAGTTTTCAAGATGCTATTACAAACGTTTCATTGCTAGGCTTTTCCGTTAGAACTCCCCTCGACTCAATCGGTTTAGTTACTTTTGGCGTTGATAATCTGGAGTTCAGCTACGATCAAATTGCGACCCCTGAGCCAAATGCGATAGTTTTGCTGGTATCCGTGCTGCTCTGTTTGGGTGTGACATTCAGAGTGGATCGATTTCTGATTCGTCCAAACTGGATGAAGCGAACCAAAGATACTATTTCAGACTAATCACCTTTTCCGGCTTCAGGGCTTGTGTGCCTGCTGGAAATATCCGTTCAATCTCAACCGCCAGAGAGTTAAGCATTTGATACTTCGAAACAAAGCCGTGTGCGCCATGGTTTCGGCAAAAACTCGCCATGGAGTCCGTTTCATTCGCCGTCATGATGATGATGCGGCTGTCAGGTACCTGTTGACGCAGTAACATCGTTGCCTGGAGGCCGTCCATCACCGGCATATGGAGATCCATCAGCACCAGATCCGGGGTGAGCTTTCCGGCCATTTCTACGGCCTCACGGCCATCGGCTGCC
>CAYNMU010000165.1:0-3582 GCA_964398395.1 uncultured Eubacteriales bacterium | reverse complement strand
TCTTAATTTAACATCAGGCAAACCAACATTAGCGCCTGCTAATCCTTTAATTGACGGCTCATTGGCCTTGCTCTACGGTTTGGTCTTAATTTTAGGGTTTAGAAAAAAAATAAAGATTTTCAGAATTCTTATGGCAATTTCGGCATTAAGTATTGGGTATATCGTTTGTCTTAATATTATAAATGACATATCTTTGTACAGTTCAAGATTTGCATGGCATTGTGCCATCGGCATCAATGTATTCGGATTGATTTTTACGGTTATTGCGGTATTGGGAAAATTTAAGGATAATGAAAATTTAATTAACTGATCCTGGCAGAAGACAATTTGTTTTTGAATGTTACTTGATTTTGCAGCCGGTAATAATACTATATGTCTCATAAACACCAGTTTTCTGGAGAGAAACGATAAAATTTTATAAATATTTTACGGAGGTTTTCTTATGAACGTTAATGAAAATATCTACAGGAATGAACACGGCATCCCGCACATAAAGGGCAAAACAAAAGAAGATTTATTCTGGGGGCAAGGTTATGCCCACGCGATTGACAGGGGCATGCAGATGATCATGATGAGAACGCTTGGACAGGGTAGAGCAGCGGAACTCTTGGATTCCAGCGATGAAATGGTAGGGATTGATAAATTTTTCAGAAAAATGAACTGGGCAGGATATGTAGCGGAAGAATTAAAAAAATTACCTGAGCAAACAAGAAAATATTTAACTGCATATTGCGATGGAGCAAATGAAGCCTTCGCCAGAAAATTTCCAGGGGAACTAAAACTATTAGGTATGAAGTTTGAGCCATGGAAAATGGAAGATATAATTCAAATATCTAGAATGATCGGTTATCTGACACTATCGCAATCTCAGGGAGAAATGGAAAGATTTTTTATAGAAATGGTTCAGGCAGGAATCAACCGTGAAAAGCTTGAAGAATTATTTCCGGGGATACTGGGCGAACTGGATATTGACCTTTTGAAGAGCGTTGTTTTAAATGAAAGAGTAGTGCCAAATTATCAGTTATGGAATATCGCAGTTCCCAGAATGATGGCTTCTAACAACTGGGTGTTGTCAGGTAAAAAAACAACTTCCGGGAAAGCTATGCTGGCAAATGATCCCCACCTGGAAGTGAACAGGCTTCCTAATGTGTGGTATGAATTGTTTTTTGAACAGGAAGACAGGTTTGTTTATGGCGCCACCATGCCCGGTGTTCCGGGGATTTTCATCGGTAGGTCCAATGATTTATCTTGGGGCGCTACCTATTCTTTCATGGACGCCGAGGATTCCTGGATAGAAAAATGCAAGGATAATAAATTCTTTAGTGAAGAAGGCGGATGGCTGCCTTTCCAGACACGGAATGAAATTATCAAAAGGAAAGGTAAGGAATCTGTTGAAGTAGTTTTCAATGAAAATGATCACGGGGTATTAGACGGAGATCCGTCTATCGAAGGTTCCTACCTCGCAACAAAATGGGCTACAAGTCAATCAGGGGCAGTAACCATAATCAATATATTAAAATTATTGGATGCCGGGACTGTTGAAGAAGGAATGAATTGCGTGGGCAAGGTGGAAAGTTCATGGAATTTTGTACTGGCCGACAGTAAAGGCAATATCGGATACCAGATGAGCGGGTTAATGCCGAAAAGACGCGATGGTGTTAGCGGCTTTATTCCGCTGCCCGGATGGAATAAGAAAAATGACTGGACCGGATTTGAAAGCTTTGAAAACCTTCCCCGTGTTATAAATCCGGCTGATGGGATTTTTGTTACAGCAAATAATGATCTCAATAAATATGGTAATATAAAACCGATCAATATGCCGATGGGGCATTACAGGGCGGAAAGGATAACGCAATTATTAAGTAAGGATAAAAAATTCTCAGTAGGAGACATTTTTCAGATGCACATGGATGTTTATTCTATTCAGGCGGAAACTTTTATGAAAATAGTAAAACCGCTTTTACCCAATACTGAAAATGGCAAAATATTGATAGACTGGGATTGCCGATACAATCCGGAATCCGAAGGCGCCTATCTTTTTGAAGAATTTTATAAGGAGCTTTACCGGGAGGTGTTCGGTAAAAATAATATGGGAATTGAAGTGATCGATTTTCTGAAAAAGGAAACGGGTACATTTACGGATTTTTACCTGAATTTTGACAGAATTTTATTAAAGGAAACTTCATCCTGGTTTAACGGTCAGACCAGGGAAAACATATATAAAAGGTCATTGGAAAAAATATTAAAAATAAAACCCAAAAAATGGGGAGATGTCCAGAAGGTTATATTCAAGCATATTATGTTCGGTGGAAAGCTGCCGGTATTTCTGGGATTTGACAGGGGGCCCGTTACGATAATCGGCGGTCGAGCGACTATCCATCAAGGGCAGATTTACAGAAGCGCAAACAGGGAAACAACGTTTGCTCCATCTTTCAGGTTTGTCACGGATTTCGCGAAAGAAGAATTCTTTTCAGCTATGGCCGGTGGTCCCAGCGATAGAAGGTTTTCAAAATGGTATGCATCCGGGTTGAAGGATTGGATAAAAGGAAAATATAAAACGCTAAAATTAAATCCGGAAATAAAAATTAAATTTATGTAAAAAATAGAGTAACACCGGATTTAGAAAAGACATGGGTCATAATTACAAGGAGGTCAATAGAAGATGAAACCTTATCACCCCTTTACGCACATATCAGATTCTACACAAAAACGTGTCCTCATTATGCTTGTTGTGATTACTTTGCTACTGACGGTTATTTTCATCCGCTTGGATGTCACTCTTAAAACATCCGATGCTCCCATGGGTATTGTATCATTTGAATTGGCGAAGGATTTTTCTGAAGCTCAGGCCATCATGAATTCCTGGGATGGTAATGCCAGGAATTATGCGCTATTCGGGCTTGGTCTTGACTATCTGTATATGTTTGCCTATTCCTTTTCCATCGGTCTGGCCTGTGTCATGTTAGCAAATGCTCTCCCTCGTAGGCTATCGACCATAGGCACGGCTGGCATTTGGATAGCCTGGACATTGTGGCTGGCAGCTTTGTTAGATGCGACGGAAAATTACGCCTTGATGCAACTCATGCTGGGTTCTCAAAACCCGACATGGGCTCTTGTGTCCTTTTACTGTGCTATTCCCAAATTTGTCATTATAGCTGTCGGTCTATGCTATGTAATAATTGGAGCAGGATTGTATTTTATTATTAAGGATCAAAAAGTCGTTTAGCTAGATGAAGATTCGATCTGGAAATCTTTGGGCAGAAAGGGTGATCTCATCAAAGACAGTAAGTTTCTAATTAAACCATGGTGGGAGCTCCTCCCTGTTATCCACAAAACGTCAACCTCGACAAAAAGTCATCATTGCAATCCGCAATAAACACGATTCACGCCCGACTACAGACAGCAGCACCATATTTTGCGGTTTGTATTTCCTGCAAAGATTTCCTTGACATACAAGCGTGGCTATCCTAAACTCAAATATAGTCAAAACAAGTTCTTATCAATTCAATTGGGGGATAAGTATAGGCCATGTTTCCTGAATATTTTGAATTTAGTCTTCCGACAAAACTGATCTATGGCATT
>CAYNMU010000164.1:0-3626 GCA_964398395.1 uncultured Eubacteriales bacterium | reverse complement strand
ATATCTGCTTCAAAAGTGCCTTATCGGTGCTTAAAAGCTCTGGAATGTGCTTTTCGATAAAATCAAAAAGGTCTGCTTCAAATGTATTCATGACTCTACTTTTTAAGAATGATTATTACAAAACTCGTTTTTATCCTCTCCAAATCTCATTATTTTACTACTCTGTCAACCCTCCGTACACCCCAATCATCCACCCACTCAGCCCACGTTTTTTTTGTTCCAAAAAAGCACTATCTTTGCTCTCAAGAAAAGCCTATCAGCTTTATATATGTATACTCGCTATATAAAGCCACTTCGACTGGCGTCGGTGGCTTTATGCTCGCAAAGAAGTTTCACTTCTTTGACCCTTAAAACATAAAAGAAAAATCATGGCATTTGGAATTATTCGCGTTAAGAATCTTCACATTGAAGACCTCGCTCACACACAAAAACATAACAACCGAGAATTTGTGCCAAGCGAATTTGGCAACATAAAAAACAATGGAGCATTTTTCCATACTGTTAACGATGAACTGCACAGTGAAAAAACTATTGAAGATGCAGTAATGGAAAAAATACAAGGTGTCCATCGCCGCAAAAATTCAGTAGTTGCGCTTGAATATGTTTGTGCTATTTCAGAAGAAGCAATGAGAAAATCTTCAGAATTTTATCATACAAGTTCAACTTTAGACTTCCTCAGAAGGTTTGTTGAAGATAAACACGGAATTGAAAACGTAGTTTCTTATTCGTACCACGAAGACGAAACTAACCCCCATATCCACGTCATAGTTGTACCCTTGGCTGAAAAAACAACTAAGTGGAAAAATGCCAAAGGACACGGTGAAAAGGTAGAAAAAAGATTATGTGCAACCGATTTCACCGGGGATAAAGAGAAACTACGCCAATTACAAACAGATTACTTCAATTACATAACAGGTAATAAACGAATGTCAAACGTATGGGAAGAAGCCGGCATTGAATTTAGACGAGGAAAAGACGCCAGGGATGTAAAAAAATACTACTCCAAAATGACGAACCATCTTGTTGGAAATGCTTTAAAAGAATTTTATGAGGCCCAAAGACTTCACAAGGAACAAAAGATATCAAACGAACAATATAATGCAATAGAAAAGGCTACAGAAGCAAAAATAACAGCTATTTCAGACAACATGGAAAAGAAAGCAGAAAAAGATAGGAGTGCCTGGAAACAAAACCAAAAATGGAACGAAAATTCTTTTGGTATGTGATTTTTTCCGAAAGCTAAATCTCTACTCTTTTTTGAAAGCACAATAAGCAGTATTCATGCAATACCCATTGCTATTAAACGAGCAAGAATAATAAAATGTACATTGGTTCACAACTTCAATTTTAACGAATTACGATATTTCAAAGTCCATTTCAATAACATGTTTTATTACCGCTGGACGTTCTTTAACGGAGTATTTAGAACATATTTTGGTGATTTTTCTTTGTATTTGCTCAGCAAGTTCAAAGTCCTCTTGACATTTCTTCAAAACGTTTTTCACGAAACCTTTATTCGTGGGGAAATACAATGTTAGTTGATTTTTAATGAAATGATGTAAATCATCTGGAGTAGCAGTTGGAAGTGATTTAGAGTTCTTATGAATTATCTTAATTTGAATTTCATCGACACGTTTACCTGTTTTCTTTGAAATACTCCATGTAAAATAAAGATCACAAATCCCATCATCATAATTTGCCTTTAATTCTTTTTGCGCTATATCAAGAACGGCTCGTTGAAATTCTCCAAAAGATTTGTATTTTTCTTCACAACAAAACATTGAACGCAATCGGTCAATAGAATATATCGCAAATCCAGTATTTTTCCAGCGATTACAAATCTCATAAAACCTCTGTGAATAAACACTTTTTAGAGTTATTGCAACTATCAATTCAAATGCAGTATAATGAGACACCAATTCTACTACATGAGGGATAATGTGTTTTGAAACGCCAATTTCAATGATGCTAGAACCCTTATCGTGCTTGGCATAATTAATAAATCCAGTAACTAAAAATCCCTTTTCATTATTTATTTTAATATCTTTAGCCCTCATTTTTACAGCAGCATCATAAAGTCTATCTAAGTTTGTTTCAGTCTTCAATAAATCAGAAACAGATAGATGAATAACTAAATCTCCAAACAAATCTTTTTGCCCCTCATTCTGATTATCAATAAACTTTTCTCTGCTTTTCAGAAGGATTCCGTACATGATTCTCTTTTCAATTAAGTTGTAATCCTGACGCCCTTCAGTTAAGGCATTTGACTGAAATACTAAGCTCTTTTTATCGTCCTTGTTAGCTGCCATTTTGATATAAGTGTTTAAAATATGCGCAAATATATAATATTATTGTGTAGTTGCAAAATGTAGTACACTATTGTATATACATAATTTGGCACTTTTGCTATGCAATTATACACAATAGACTTTTTTTTGCTATGCAATTATACACAATAGACTATGCAATTATACACAATAGCATTTATCTAGCCCTTTGCTGCAAAGGGTTTGAATGGTGTCTATAAAAGTAACTAAAAAGAAATTTACTTTAAGCTAAAGAGAAAAAAGAAAAATTATAGGGGAAAAACGGTAGTTTTTCCTCGTTTTCCTGAAAAGAGAAGAAGAAAAAATCTTTCGGAAAGAAAGATGGACGAAAGGAAAAAAAAGTAAAAAACAAAAAAAGAGGGGTTTCGTCGGCATTAACATTCATTAACAGATAGCTAATGTGTTGATTATGAGTGATAATGAGCGCCATTTCCATACAACTGGGGGACGGAAAATGCCAGGTGTTTTATACAGCATCTTCGGCAATGGGAACTTTGCTATGCAATTAGTCATTATTCCAAACAAAAAAGCCTATAAGTCATATACTTATAGGCTTTTTTTTAATTCAATTCATGCGGCTTGGGGTCGAACTGATTCAATTCGACAATAGGGATCGGGACGAAGTCAAATCCCCGATAAAGATTCTCAACGGCAATTTCCATTGCTTCAAGGTATCGATAACCTTGATGAATGGCATTTTCGTACGCTTTAGCGGCTTCTTTAGCCCTTTCCTCTAATATCTGCTTCAAAAGTGCCTTATCGGTGCTTAAAAGCTCTGGAATGTGCTTTTCTATGAAATCAAAAAGGTCTGTTTCAAATGCGTTCATGATTTTGTTTTTTACATTTCAAATCTTTGCTGTCTGTTTTTCTGTTTTTTCTGTTCTTGCTGTTCTTGTAGACCAGTTGCATGTAGGATTGGAAAGTTAGTCGCAAACCAATTCAAAACCTCTTCTGACACTACTTCCACGAACTTTCCCAATTCCTTTTTCAATGTTTTGGATTCACCTTCAAGATTATTGTTTTTTCTCTTGAGTGAATCCACTTTTTCTTTTTCGCTCCTCAATTCGAAATAGTATGTACTTGACGAACGACATTCCTTATCATATTTTTCTCCGATAGTTTTATTTTCTTTTTTCAAAGCAATAATCTCCGTTTTAAGCGCATCATTTTCCTTGTCGTTCTTTGTTTTTCCTAAAAAATCCAAAGCTATTTCAGCCGTCTTAGAGATTACCTTAGATACGTTTTCTTTAGGTTTTATCTTCTCATTTTCAATTTTAAGCAGCTCTAGGGCTGTTTCTT
>CAYNMU010000163.1:0-3641 GCA_964398395.1 uncultured Eubacteriales bacterium | reverse complement strand
CACTAACGATTCGAAATCCACAGCAGTTTGGATATATCCGCTTTTTCAATAGTGAATTTATGCGCTGTAATTTGTTGTAAACCCTTATGATAAATCCGTTTTTATTCATATTGGCAAAATTTTCATAAATTTTTCGTTGATGGAATAAACTTACTTTTGAAAAGGGTATTCCAGAGGATTGTTACTTAAATAAACTCCGGGAAAATACAAATGCATGTTAGAATGCGAATGGTCAATGAAGTAAAAATTCCCCTTAAATATAGGTCTTTTATATGAAAAACCTACTGTCTGTGAAAAATATCTATACTTGAGTATACTCCGAAAAATCACATATAACAATACGTGGTCATCTGAGATTTTAACTGCCACCTCATCCACCAGGTCTGCGATTTTTAAATATTGTATATCACAATTAACCATTACTTTAGATGATTACATACTCTTGATTGAGTATATAAGTAATAATAAAAATGCTATGCAACTCTTGATTTTCACAATTTTCGTTTTATATTTGTAATTCATCCGGGCTTAATCTCCTTTAACTCAAAACATCAGGGTTCCCGGTAATGTGATTCCCGGATTATTAGAGATCAACCCAATAACAAGGCCAAAATCATGAAAATATGGTTATTAATTTTAATCATTTTTATTTCAGGCAGTTATGCAGTGCATGCACAAAGCGATTCTACCATTCAAAAAAAGATCTATCGCACGTGGGTAAAGCCAATTAAAAATTACCACAGTTATTCCGGGATCCTGATGGGTGTCGGGGATTCATCCATACTGGTATCACCTAAAGTTAAGAAAGATGCCTTGTTCAAAGGCAATTTCGAGGTGAGGAAGGTCAGCGCTGAGCATATACAGACGATCCAACTCCAGAAAAAAGGACAAAAAGGAATTGGCATCCTTGTTGGCGCATCGTCAGGTTTGGTGACAGGAATCGCCATCGACATTTTGATGAACAAGAACAATGATTTCGGTGATAGAGATTTGAATAAAGCTGTCGGTGCTATTGTATTTATCTCTGTCGCAACAATTAATGTCGCGACTGGGGCTGGTATTGGTGCATTGATCGATCGGTTATCCAGAAAACAGATCAAAATTAAAGGCAGCCAGGAGTTGTTTGATGCTTCAAAAGCACAATTGACATACCATGCGGTAAATTACCTCTCCGGTGGAACCGTATGGCCAAAGAGTTTCTTTAAACAATTACCCGATACACTGGTTGACTCCGACGGAAACGTTTACGGGCTGCTGGCTCTTGGCGGCCAGGTATGGATGGCGGAGAATCTTAAAACAACGCACTATCGCGACGGGTCGAAAATAACGGATGTATATGTTGATTTGCAGGGTGGCGGACATCAATATAGCTGGTCTGCTGTTACAGACAATCGTCAAATTTGTCCGGCCGGATGGCATGTCCCAACCCTTAAGGAGTGGACCTGTTTATTCGCTTCTCCCGTAATTGCAAGCAGTTTAACGGGAAAACAGGAATCCGGGTTTACTGTTGGGAACAGGATTTGCCAATGGTGGTCATCGACGGAACAGGATTCATTGATTGCGCAGAGTTTGTATTTAAATAACGAAACTGCCGGGATAATGTTCAACAGTACTGCAAAAAATTATAGATTATCCATAAGGTGCATCAGGAATTAAGTGTGTCCATACCCATACAAGTTGCCTGATCCGGGATATTTTCAAAGTATCCGTTTGTTTGCTAATATTCACAGATCGGTGCTGTTAAACCATATGATTCGTTGTTTTCGAACATTTGTCGGAGAACAGGATAGACTTTAGGGAAAGTTGGCTTTCTTTTGACCATCTTGGGAGTGATGCCGTGTACCTCAATGAATCTCCAATGAAAATAGTTCTGTGGATCAATGAATGACTTCCATGTATCAACCAAAATTCCATCATCCCATATACCAACCCCGATCTGACAGATCGTAGATTGGTCAGGATTGGCAGTTTCGACATCAAGTGAGTAGAATCTCATTATCTTCAATGATAAAAACAGAGTTGGGGCTGTTAATCAACACTGAGACCAGGTCGGGATTGGTAATAGCACCAGCCATTTCAGCAGTCTTTGCTTTCAGATGATTCAGGTTGATGGATTTGAACCCATATCGGATAAGTTTTTTTAATGTTTGGTCAAAGGTAGTGGTTGCGAACGTTAAAATATGTAGTTGTGAAAGTTATTTTCGAATATAGCCGGAGCTTTTTTTGTCATTTGTACTTTGAAAGTTAAGGTGATAGATTTTGTAAAAGGTTGGGGTGTCGAATATTTTCAATAACAATTTAATTGCTATGGGAATTTTGGTTTACTTTTACAAATTAAGGACTTGATGAAATGCAAACCGCCAAATGACAACCACCGATATATGTTAGCGTTCATGCATGGAACACGACATATATAATCCTTATGAACAACATTTGATTTAACAATAATAAATAAGTGAAAAATGAGACTGTTTTATAAAATTAACAGATTACTGTGTAAAATTGGTTTACATGATTGGAGTAAAAACTGTGAAAAATGCTCCCGATGTTATAAAAGAAGAAAGAACAAACATAACAATTCAAAAAATTGCAGATGGTGTTCAGTCTGTAAAACTGACTTGGGTGAAACCCAACACAAAGGGACAGGACCAACATGTTCAAAATGTGGAGAGTCAAGAATAGGCAAAGAAATAGAATGGATAGAAATCCCCTCTGGAACATTTACAATGGGCAGCCCTGCAAATGAATCAGGGGATACAATTCAGCATGAAGTTACATTGAGTAGATTTAAAATGAGCAAATATCCGATTACATGGTATCAGTACAATAAATATTGCGAAGCTATTGGCAAAGTAGGTCAATTTGACTATGGTTTCGCATTGTCCGCACCAGTATCTTGTATTGATTGGTATATGGCAGTGGAATTTGCTACATGGATGGGCTGCCGGCTTCCCACAGAAGCCGAGTGGGAGTACGCATGTCGGGCTGGTACAAAAAGTCGCTATAATATTGGCAATCATTTGACACGCGGAGATGCTCACATGGAAAGTAATGATGGGAAGAAACTGCAAATATCCTATAATACATTGGGCGGCACGGGTAAAGGGTCTCCAATCAAGGTGGGTTACTACAAACCCAATGCATGGGGGTTGTTTGATATGCATGGAAATGTTAATGAATGGTGTCAGGATTGGTACGGTGAATATAATACTTCACCTTCTGATAATCCTATTGGACCTTCATCAGGAACTCTTAAAGTTATCAGAGGTGGTTGCTGGCAAGACGAAGCAATAAAGTGTACAAGTTATTCACGGTTTTATCAAAAGCCTTCTGATGGTCATATAGCAACAGGTTTTCGAATTGTGTCTGAATTTTAATTGATTTCTCACGATGCACGAACACTAATGCAGGCTGCCGGCGCAACCTTACCCCATATACACTCCTTTATCTCAAAACACTTTTTGATCGGGCTGGCAAGAACATGGCGCGATTGTAAAGCGATTCATTGTTTTCATACCTTTACCTCCTTAATCAATGATACAATAGCCCATCTTTTCCGATGAAAAATATTTTAGTTTTTTTATTCCTGCTGATGCTCAGCCTGACTGCACAAACCCAGCAAATTGCTGTTAAATCATTCC
>CAYNMU010000162.1:0-3669 GCA_964398395.1 uncultured Eubacteriales bacterium | reverse complement strand
TTGGCAACAGGCGTTGCGCCACCTGTTGACGTCCTGGTACTTGCTGTTGACAATACCACCGTACCAGGGGAATTGATCACAGCTACATTGCCGAAGTCCATGTCAACAGCCTTGTCTATGGTGAGTGGCGTGATAATGTGCGCCTCGGCATAAGCGCCATCGCTGACCTGTGCGGCTGCGTTGGCGGCAAATCCAAAGACTACAATTGTAATTCCAATAAATCTGATTAAGTTTTTCATGGTTTTTTGTGTTTAATTGTTTTTAAATGGTTTCTGATTTTTAATTTTTGATTTGGTTTTACTCATTGGAAAGATATTTGTCAGTTGAACTAAATTTATTAATGTATTATGTTTATTTTTTATATGATAAATTATTTTATATTAATGTATATTTTTTATACTGTTATATTATAAGCAAAGTTATGGTGTCTCAGGGCTGAACGCAATAGGTGAAACCAATAAAAAATACATACGGATAACTATCAGAAAAACAGATTAATAAAAGCTTATAATCTTTATAGTCAATCTAATAAATATATAAAATGGCGTGAGGTAGTCACGCCATGGTTTCCTAACAAAAGAGTAAAAATATAGGAACAGTGTAAAATTAATGATTGGGAGGTATAGAAATTGTTAATTTGGGTTTTGATTGTCAAGATTTCCTTTGAGGATGATTAACCCCTGATTATTTAAAGACCCCGTTCCCAGGATCGTAATATTTCCTTTTACAGTAATTATACCTGCGGCGGCAATTGTTATCGTGGCACCCGGATCAATGGTCAGATCTTTGCATTCAAGTCCGGTCGCATTAACTATAGGATATGGATGCGGGGAAACGACAGGGATGGTAACATTTTTCAAGCCATCGGGAACAACTCCGGGAGTCCAGTTCCCAGGAACATCCCAGTTAGCGGAAGCTGAACCGTTCCATAATGTTATGGCCGGGACCGGGATGCTCCCCTGGAAAGAAATATTATCAAGGTACAGATTATTCCCGTTGAGACTTATCCCGCGGAACATCACCCTGTTTGTTCCTGCAGGAAGCGCATAACTTTTCGTAGCCCATTGGCCGGCAGTTGGCACAAATGGAACAATAGTTGCTCCGCCTGTATTCAACGGCCCGCTGATCCCACCAAGCCACGTGGTTAACAATGAATAGGAAGCTCCATTGTCGGTTGAATACCAGAGTTGCAGTTTGTCAACTTGTAAATCATAGGTGGCATAAGCATGATCAAATGTAATGATGGGATCCGTAAGTAAACTGATGTCCAGTTCAGGAGAAATGAGATCAAAATTACCGGAAACCAGTGTGTAGAAATCAGCCATTGCTGAACCGCCACTGGCTGAGCTGGAACGTACCCATGGGAAACCGGCAAGCGACCAACAATCCGGTGGAAAAATTGCAGGCTCAAAATCATTCAGGGTTGGGTAAAGGGTTATGTCGTCACATAAAGTTCCTGCTGATGCGGTTGTTCCTGTTGAATAGGTTGGCGTGGAGCCATGAACCGACCATGCCTTATAATAATAAGTAGTGGCAGGACTCAATCCTGATGAGTGGCTGAAGGCTGTGCCGGGACCATTGTAGATAACGGTTCCTCCCCCGGTGATGTTATTCCCCGCTATATAGGTCCCGGAAGGGGTGCCAAAAATATTTGTTGTATTAAATGCCACCATCACATTATCGTTGGCTGCATTTTTAACCCAATTCAGATTGATTTGCGATGAACTGATAGCATTGGCCATAAACCCCGATGGAGGAACCGTGCTGCCTGAGCTGATATAGGTGATCTGGATATTCGGCCTGTTAGCATTGACGGTTCCAAGGGTGACATTTACGGTGGTACTGTCATCGCCCTGCCACCATTCATGAGTACCTGTTGCATTTGAATATCTGAAAACAGGGTAAATTGGAGAGCCGTTCCCTCCGTAATTAGATTCACAAAGTACGATGATCTTTGTTCCGGTGTGAACATAATCAGCAACGTCGATCGTTTGCCAGCCTGAAGCAGGGAAACTCAAAGCGCCGTTATACACTAGCGTCGAACCGGTTTTTAAAGATGTCCAGGAAGATGATGAAAGTGAGGTAGAAGCGGTTTCTTTTATGTAGATTCTAACGGGACAGTTAACCGGGTAACCTGTTCCGACATACCATCCAAGGGATTGAATAAATCCTGATGTAACTGAATAGAGCGTGGCAGAGCGTTCATACCCGTAATACATGCCAAAGGGTTGTGTTTGCGTTGCTGTTCCTGTGCCTATGGTAACAATTGTGGCTGGCAACCATGTACTTAATAAAGAGAATGTCAGCAACAGTACCGTTTTTTTCATCCGGGTGATTCTGTAAAATGAAAAATGATCTTCAATGCAGGGTATTGTGATTCCGGTAAAGCAGGAAAACCTTACATCTTATTTCATTCATCAAAGGTAGAGAGGAACTTTCCAACAATCAATTGCCGAAATCCTTATACAAAACTTGCTTAAACCCGTAATAAAAATAATACCAAACTCTCTTATACTACAGATTACCAAATATATAAAAAATTATTTAACCGACGGTAACTGACGCCAACCATGTAACAGAAACAGGAGAAAAAAAAGGAAACAAGCATTTTCAATGTATCTCAAAACCGACCATCTGCAAATCCTTCCAGTACTGCGGATATGATTTTACCACTACGTCGGGGTTGAGTATCTTCAGAGTTCCTGTTTTGAGAGCAAACGGTGCCAGTGCCATCGCCATCCTGTGGTCGCCGTAAGTTTCAAAGGCAAGTCCGACGGGAAAGGCCAGCTTAGTAGGTTTTATCTCAACGGCTGTTATTAAATCGCTCTCCCCGAAAAAAGCGACCTGAATCCCGAGTTTTTCAATTTCATTCTTCATGGCACGCATTCGGTCAGTCTCTTTTATTTGCAACTGCTGCACACCTTCGAAACGGCCCCGGATGCCAATTCCGGCACATGTGGCAATCACTGCCTGAGCTATATCGGGATAATCGTTAAAGTCAAAATAAAAGCCATCAATTTTCTTTCGGATTTTTGTCAACCGAATGCCTTCGGGGGTGAATTCGGTTATGATGCCGAAATTCTGATAAACCACAGGTAGAATGGAATCGCCCTGCATGCTATCCTGCTGCAGTCCAAGAAGTACAAGATCTACCTCGTCGGCGAATACTGCAGCTTCATACCAAAAAGCAGCGGCAGACCAATCAGATTCCACCTTGAAATCACCCGGTGTATATAAACCAGATTTGACATGAATCCGCGTTTTTCCCTCTTTAATTTGTGCTCCAAATGATCGCATCAATCTAATGGTCATCTTCACATATGTGGATGACACAGCTTTGCCTTTCAGAACCAGGATAAGTCCGTCGGGAAGATAGGGGGCGATCAATAACAGGGCAGTGGAGAACTGGCTGCTCACTCCGGGATCAATAATCAGCTCATTGACATGCAGTTCCGTTCCCCTGATCAGCAAAGGAGGATAGCCGGGTTTTGCGAGGTAATCAATGGAAGCCCCAAGATGGCGCAAAGCGTCAACTAAGATGCCGATGGGACGTTGTTTCATACGTTCAGAACCCGTGAGTACCCATTTGCCAGGCTTCATGGATAGCCAGGAGGTGAGAAAACGCATAACCGTTCCTGCCAGGGCAACATCGAGTTCCATCGCCTTTTT
>CAYNMU010000161.1:0-3673 GCA_964398395.1 uncultured Eubacteriales bacterium | reverse complement strand
ATTATGAATAATAATTCATCAGTAGGTTCTATGTATGGAAATTCATCAGTAGGTTTTATGAATAATAATTCATCAGTAGGTTTTATGAATAATAATTCATCAGTAGATTCTATGTATGATAATTCATCAGTAGGTTTTATGTATGATAATTCATCAGTAGGTATTATGAATAATAATAATTCAGTAGGTTCTATGTATGGAAATTCATTAGTAGATTCTATGTATGGAAATTCATCAGTAGGTTCTATGTATGGAAATTCATCAGTACTAATAAATAATTCAAAAAATAAATTACCTAAAAAATCATAAACATTATAATTTTAATATCTGTCTTATTATGGCATTAATATTAATGGGTTGCAAAGAAAGTTTGGAAGTTACAACAGCGTTCAGAGAATTAGGTCACGAAGCATATAGTTGTGATCTTAAAGCAGCTCTTAAAGTGGCCGAGAATGAGGTTTTTGAAACTTATTGTTGGAATGAGTGCAATTGTTCTCCGGTGGATTTGTTATATTCTTTTGAAGGATATGATTATTATATGGTTATATCAAAGAAAGAATATGATAAATTTAATGCGATTTAATTGAAACATTAATCAAATTAAAACGTATAACTATCATAAAACAATTAAAACCAACCATCATGGCAACAAGAAAACTATCACTAAAAAGAATAACAGTCTTACAGAAACAATACAGATTTACTGAATTACAGAATGATATTAATTCTGGTCAGGCTTGGTTAAGAGAGGGATTTTATGGCAGAACTGCAATGTGCGTATTAAATTCCGGTGCCTGTATGCTACCAGAAGAAGAACATAGAGATTATTATGGTAATACTGTTCCAAGTCGTAATTATCTTAAATACGGAACCACAGGAACTTTACTCAATTCACAGAATTTCTGGCAGAAGGTTATTGATGGAGAAATTGATTTTAATGACGAAATATAAAATATAGTTTTGGTTTTCATAATTAGTTTTTAGTTGGTTAATTGCCCCTGATCTGGTTAATCAGGGGCTTTTCTTTTTATATTAATTCCAGGATTTAGATTGTTAATTATAAAATATTAATTAAAAATATTGTTATTATCGAAACATTTATTATTATATTTCGTATAACATTTACTACTATATTTCGTATAAGCATTGTACAACTATTATAAACTAAAAACTTAAAATCATGGGAATACTAATAATTTCGGCAAAATGTTCTGATCTTTGTTGGACACAATATACTGATCTTTGTTGGACACAATATACTGACAGCAAAGGTAAGCAAACACATAGTGATGGCTATGTACCAGAGAACATAGGTATAAGCGAAGATGGTGATTGCGGTGATTATGTTAACATGGAAATAGATATGAAAACCGGACAAATTCTCAATTGGAAACCTGTTAGCGATGCAAATGTTATTACTGCACAAAAGAAAGTAGGTTATAATTATGTTTATAGGTAACATAATAGGTTTTCAGATAATGAAACATATCTTAATTGATTTCGTTTAAGTAATATTAACCAATAAATCTATAACGCTATGAAAAACGTAATGATCAACATAACAGAAGATGAGTTTTTTGAAAAATATAAACCAATTAAGAATCATATTAATCTTAATGCAGCTTTTGATGGTTGTATGTTTGAAACCTATGGAGATGAAATAAATTTCGTTTTCAATGTACTAAAATCAGATAATAAGAATGTCTGGACCATAATTGAATCTGACGATACCATATATTATATATCCGGTTATCATTTGGTTAATAGATTTGGTTATCTTATCACAGAAGAAAGTGTCCCAGAAGGTCTGGAAATAAGTGTGGTGCTGGATATGAATAATGATTAATTATTGTTATTATTTTTGAAACATTATTATGTCATTGTACGTATAAGTATTATTAACCAATTAAATTTTATAGCTATGGCAAGAAAAGTATATTTAGAAGTAGTTGTAAAGGTTGTTCTAAACCTTGATAATGATATGATGGTTAGTAAAGCAATGGAAGAAATTAATTATAATTTTAACTCAAATTCTTCAAGATATGAAGTATCATTCTCAATACCGGAAGCAACAATTATTAAACCTTATGAACATATATGGAAAGCAGTTTGCAAGGTTGAGTCTAATGGTAATGCTAACGCCTATAATCATAAAGAGAAGGCAACCGGGATTGTACAGATCAGACCTATTAAACTTAAAGATTATAATCAGAGAACTCATAGTAATTATAAATTGGCTGATTGTAATAAGGTTGATGTAAGCAAAAAGATATTTATGTACTATGCTCAAAAGTTTAATCCTAATGATCACAAAAGAATTGCAAAGGATTGGAACAAAAGCAAAACTGATAGGTACTGGGATAAGATAAAAAAACATATATGAATAGTAAATAATATAAAAAAATAGTAAATAATATGCTCATTCTGAAACATTTTCCATATTTATTCGTTTAATATAAAAAGTTTGTTTATCTTTGTAAAAAATAATTTTAACTAAAAATTTTAAATCATGAAACTAATTAAAGAATTTACCCTCAATGAGAAGAAATTAAACTTCGATGAAGCAAAAGCAAATGTACCTAATGGTCACAGATTGCCAACAAAAAAAGAACTTATGTTAATGTACGTTATGGCAGAAGAAGAAAACCTGACCTTACCACAATCTAATGTTTGGTCAAGTGATGAATATTTCTTAAAGACTGGTGAAAGTACTTCAGCTTTTGCAGTTCAGTTCAGTAATGGTTATACTGCAACTTTAAAAAAAGTTAATAAAGTTGCTGTATTGTACGTAAAAGCATGATTTAGTTATGGTCACTAATATGATTAAATATTACTATATTAGTGACCTTAACTTGCTCTTATATGCGACCAAGACTTAACATTATCATGACCAAGACTCATTATAAACAATTATTAACTAAACAATTATAGAGATGGAAATCATACTGAAAAAACGTGAAATTAGTTTTATTTTATCAAATATTTGGAATTTGATAGATATGGATAAGCCGGAAAATCATCAACAAATAGTTGATTATATCTTCAATGATATTTGTTTAACTGCTGACCCGGAAAATTGGTCTAATGGTGATGTTGTTATTGGATTACGTAGATGGATGGAAGAACAATCATTCAATAAATAATATTTTGAAACATAATAGCATCAATGTACGTTTAAGTATTATTAAAAATGAGCGAGGCCAAAAAAAGAAAAATTAAAACAAATTGAATATAACGGTGGATTTTATTGTTTTAATCTATTTATATATAAACTAAAAACTATGAGTGAGGATATACGTAAAATGATTGATAAGGTTAAGAACTTTAAGCAATTTGTGAATGAGAACGTTGATGCTAATATTAAACCAGGCATTGATTTTACATATAAACAACACCCTGTTAGTGGTTTAAATGAATTTACGAATAATTTTTTTCAATTTATTGGTAAAATAGATTTCAAAAAATAGTGAATGTTTTTGAAAAGCAAAAATGTGTGGTAGATAATTTTTAAAAAGTTTTTTACACGGAACTTAATTTGGAACACAGAAGTAGTATTGTGTATAACGATACTCAGATATATGTAGTTTTTAACACAAAATTTAATAAAATGGAAGAAGGTAAAAATTTAGAACAAAACTTGGATAATAGTAATGAAAAATTACATATATCTGAT
>CAYNMU010000160.1:0-3699 GCA_964398395.1 uncultured Eubacteriales bacterium | reverse complement strand
ATACAATATATATCAACATGAACGAAAGGTCAAGTGGCGAGAAGAATAATTTTGAGTTTTTTTTAGTGTAGCCGCCGCTGATAAGCGGTGGCCGGACAGTGAAAGAAAATCACCGGGATATTGATGCGACCGTCTTGCCTTCCAGCACATCACCCACGAAGTCGAGATGCTTCACCGCGGTGGGCGTGCCGCGGCCGCGATCGATTTCGGCCAGGGCGGCCTCGATCATACGGCGATAGGGAATCGCGACGGTCGTCAAGAACGGCGGCTGCTGGTTGGCGCGGTCAAGCCCGTCATATCCTATGACCGCGATATCCTTCGGGACCTTGACACCCTTTGTCCGGAGCCCTTCGATCACACCCAGCGCCTGCATATCCGAATCGACAAATATCGCATCGCAGTTCAGGTGTTTTGACAGCAAGGCATTGACTCCCTGAACGCCATCTCGCGCAAACTCGCCCACCCTCACGATCCTTTTGGGAACAAACGGCAAGGCACTGTCGGCCAGTCCAGCCCGGAACCCGCTTAGGGCCAGATCGCCCCAATACTCCGGGCTACCAACAAACGCCAGCCGTTTGTAGCCACGTTCCGAAAGGTAGCATACAGCCTTGCGGACACCCTCCGGTTTATTGTGGTCAACCGTCATGCACGGCAACTCAGGCGCAGGCAAACCCAATGCAACAACCGGCACGATCTTGCGGCGGACAAGGTATTGAATCAACCTCACCGGACGTTCGGCATAATGAAAGAACACCGCGTCATAATGAGCCAACTCACGCGCTTCGTCGGCAGGATCGACATCCGGGTGAAACGCCCGCACACTCAGGTGCCACTGCGTCCCCACCGCCTGCATGAACGCTCCTATCAAATGCTGGACATAAGGCCAATATTCAGGATTGCGCTCAGGACGATCCATATCCTCGCCCGGCATGAGAAGGGCAACAGTCCTCGCCTGGGGCTTTGAGCCCGGCAGGGGACCGACAAAGGTTCCCTTGCCGTTGATCCGGTACAACACGCCCTCGGCCGCCAGTTCCTTGAGCGCCCGATGAATCGTCACCACCGTGGTTTTAAGTGTGGCAGCCAACTCATTCTGGCTGGGAATCTGGGCACCCGGGGCCAGCCCCTGATCGTCGATCCAGCGGATAACAGTCTCTTTGATGGCGCCCCGTTTCCGCAGTTTTCCAGTAACCTTCAACTGTGCCATGTTGTTTCCCATACTGATGCCTTCAAAACTTCGACTGACTCGGATTGGTTTAATATTGCTTTACCTATATACATCAGATGCACAATGACATCAAGAGCAAGAACCAAATATTTATTAAAACAAGGCGCAGGGCACCTACGTTTACATGTTGTATATGAGTCAAGGTTTGGGCAACGGGCACCCCATGACGAGCCCCCGCCTGTCATCGTGAACGAAAACGGGAAGGCGCAATACCCGTTTTCTCCCCCAAAACTGCGGGAGATTTCATAAAAGCCAATTCCAAGCAGTATCCTAATCGTAATCTTAATCGTAATCCTAATCGTTTTTCTTTGAGCCAACGGGCGGAATCGCACTTAGAATAGGGAAACCCAGTCCGATTACGATTAAGATTAGGATTCATTAGCATCCCATAGAAATCCTAATCGTAATCTTAATCGTAATCGTAATCGATTGCCCCGGAAAGGATTACGATTACGATTATGATTACGATTACGAAAGAAATTTCAACAATCACAATCTCGCAAACGGTTCTAAAATATCAGCAAATACAGGGTTTTTTGATCATGAAATGTCGCCTATGGGATGACAGTGATTAGGATTACGATTATGAGGGTGAAACGCCGTTAGCCGGTGGCCTGGGTTCGGCAAGGGAACTGCTTGCAGAATGCCTGCATATTGGCCATCCACGATTTGGAGGCGGCGAAGCGAATGGTAATCTTGCGGCGATCCCGGATGACGCGTGCCGCCACATGGAAGAGATGGAAGCGGAGGGCCTTGAGACGGGATGTGCGCAGGTCAGTATCCGGAACGGCGGCGCGGATAGCGCTGGCGAGATTATAGGCAATGGCGTTGATGATTAACCAAGCCGCATTGGCACCAAAGCGTTGGCTCGGCAGTGCCGCGGCGGCGAGCGCATTTTTCAATTCATCGTGGGCATGTTCAATGGTTCCTGCCTTCTGCCGATGCCACTGGATGACTTTGGTCGCATCAGGGTTGGTTGAGTTGGTCACCACCGCAAGGAACCGGCGGTCTGCACCGTCGGCAAAGGTAAGCCCTTTGGGTTTGAGCAGGCGCAGACCAATGAAGCGCAGTGCTTGGGTGCATGATTTCTCGCTGGGTTCCGTCGGGGTAAAGGCGATTTCCGCCGCCTGCCGGATGGTTCCGTCATCTTCTGTTCCGAAGGTTGTCCATTGAGTGTCGGTCAGCTTGGCGCAAGCCTTGGATAACTCCTGAGACATCATGGCTGAGATGGCGAATTCGATCCGGCCTTGCGGCCCCTCGGAACGTTGTTCGTCACGAAGCCAGCGCAAAAGATCCCAGTCATAGTTGGCGGAGTCACCACGGAAAGCGAACCGCTTGATGCCTTTGGGGAGTTGCTGAAAGGCTTGTAAGGCGCAGGCCTTGGGATTCATGCGCGCGGGCACATTGCCGTCCCGAAACTCGACGGCCACAATGGCATCGGCTTCCATCCATAGCGCGACCATGGGCTGGAAGCCGCGAGTTCCCTCATGGGTCATTTTGGCGCACCGTTTACGACTCTCGATGATGGTCGCATCCATATCGATGGTGCCCATCTCAACGTTCGATCCCTTAGTGGCGACGGCTCTGGACGAGGCCCCTAACACACGCAACAACCCCTCCTGCAGTGGCGTCGTCTCCGGAATATAGGCCTTCTGCTTTTGATCCACGGCTCGTTTTTGCGCCCGAACGATCTGTTCCGGATCATGGAAGGCGTCAAGAAAATCCCGTGCCGTTCGCGAACTGGGAGGCTTGTAGCCAAGCATCTTGGCCACGGCCTCATCCCTACTTAGGCCGTCGATGTCCGAAACTCGCTCACATCCAATCAGGCATGCAAGGCTGAGCGCTTCCACCATCTGGCCGGGGGTGTATCCCTTCTCGATCTTTCGCAGATCAGGGTGAAGGTGTATTTGGCCTCCCTTGCGGGCAAGTTGGATCAAGACCCGGTCGTACTCTGTCAGGATTTCGCGGGAAACGACTACCTCAATTCGGGAGTCAGAGCCAAGGAATCGAGGCCCTGATTCTTCAGTTCTGTATGCAATTGCTCGATCCGGAGCTTGGCTTCATCGAGCGAATCGAGGGTCTCCCGGATGCGTTTTGAGTTGAAGTTAATTTCAACTTGATAACCATTCCCGCGTTGGCGTATGATCCCGCCCTTGTGAAACCACTTACGCTTATAGCTCTTGGTCATTTGGAAGATATGGATAGGGGTAATTTCCCTCTACCCTCCTTTTCAGGAAAATGTCCCAAAAATGTCCCAAGCAAGCACGAAACGCCAATTTCGTCATAAGTCGTTGATTTCAAACATCTGGAGAGGTGGCTGAGTGGTCGAAAGCAGCGGTTTGCTAAACCGCCGTACTGGTAACAACCGGTACCGAGGGTTCGAATCCCTCCCTCTCCGCCACTTCCACCATATGCCTGCAAACATTGACTACTACACTCATTCACTCTTCGCGACGATGCTTTTGGATAACGGT
>CAYNMU010000159.1:0-3776 GCA_964398395.1 uncultured Eubacteriales bacterium | reverse complement strand
CCTCATTCCCATGCACCGGTTATCATGTGTCTGACGACAACATCGAAGATGTTGCGTCCTCCAGCCCAGGGTTGCGAGCGCAGCGAGCTACCCTGGGTTAGGCGAGGCCCGCACGAGTAGGACAACCCTGTAAGGGTTGTGCCAGGAGAGTTATAAAGTTCGTAAAGTTCATAAAGTTAAAAAGTCGGGGATGGAGCGATCGGGTTCTGTTGAAAGCGTTGCTCCGTACAAACTGATTCCTCGTTCCCACGCTCCACAGATTGAGCGAAAACTCCGGGACAACACATACCTCATTCCCATGCACCGGTTATCATGTGTCTGACGACAACATCGAAGATGTTGCCTGGACTTTGGCTATCTATATGCGTAAAGTACGGCGTCTTTTAAGGATTTATTGATATTCTCCGGCTTCATTACCGATGGGGCGTGCGAGACGAAGCCTGAGAAATTATCGGGACGCAGAGACATGCCCCATACTTCCGATCTTAGTATCCCAATCATTTGCGGTGTAGAGCGTCTGGTCTTATTCGCCTCAGCAGCACGTTGCCACAGCGGTACCGGCAAACTTTCTACCGCATCCCCAACACGATGATTTGCCAGAAGGAGAAACCCATAGCATGCGACTTTGAATCGTGGTACCGTTTCTGCGGCGATCGCTGTTCGTACTTGTGCTTCTCCCGTTCCAAGCAGGGTCTTTTCCTCCCGGAAATTGACTTCAATCTCCCAACGCCAGAGAAAATCCTGGATAATTTGCTGTTCATCAAACTCCGCATCGGAGCACAACAAATATGCAGGGTCACGATACAGCACCTTGGCTCCTGCACGCGGACGATAGCCGAGAGGAGCGATAATGATTAATCGAAGATGCATGGTCCCTCCCGCAGAACGCCAGAGTAGCGGGCCAATGGACTTGTACTTGATATCAAATGTACGTCCTGCTGCAAACGCCTTTGCCGTTTTCCAGGGAATGGAGGGGTCCTGCCGCATCTGTTCCGGGGTGGGAAGCCTCACTCCATAGGACGTCTTCCTACCGCGGCGTTGTGGTTCCTCGGGAGGAAGATCGTAGAACGTTGCATCTTTCCGTATGCGTCCAATCAGACAGGTTCGTTCGGGGAGGTTCCGGAACATGGTCTTGTTGGTGTACGATCCATCAACGCAAACTACAAGCTGCCGGTCTTTCCCCTTGGGATCGAGATCGAGGCGTTCGCGTAGCTGCTGGACGCATTCGGCTCCGCGGAGACTGATGCGAGACGCATCGAGTTGTGTCCTGTACTCTGCCCGCTCCTCGTCTGTTGCCTGTTTTGATGGTTTCCGCGGTGTAGGGCAGTGCACAAAATCGATAGGAACGGCACGTGCTTGAGACGAAGGCGTTCCTGGGTGAGCGGGCACTGCAACCGATACTTGCAGAAACCGTTGCGACCAGGTCAGATTTGTCTGGAACTTCGGACCGAGCGGATCACGTCGATACGATGCTCCTGCCACATGGCGTCCGGTTTTTTTCAGCAGGGTATCGTCCAGGAGAGCAACGAACGGCTGCGAGGAAGGAAGACTTTCGGTGACACATTGCCGGGAGACATCAAAGAGGTTCTGCGTGTTGATGCGTTCATATTCGAAGAGACGGTAGGAAGCCGACCAATTGGAGAACTGCCCGCCGCAGGTCGTGATCATGCCTGAGACCGTATGACGCCCCAAACACAGGAGGGTACTCAGAGCGAGAGTTTTTGACCGCTCGAAAAGACTGTCCCGAGAAAATGCCGGCCGTGTCCGATCAAAGATGTCCATAAATGCTTGACTCAGGGACGTCTCTGCCTCTTCTTTCGGTGAGGTTGCCGGCGCCTCGGGCATCGTGAGCGCCACGGGTGGACTGGTGCGCCGGAGAACGAGCTGCATGGGATCATCGGTGTTCCATTCTACGGTTTCTCCGCGTTCAAATGCCATTCCATGCGCCAGAGAGGAGGGAACATTGATGTAGCATTGCGTACTGTTCGTTCTCCTGATCATCTGTATTTTTGTTTGGTATACCACAAGAATCTCCTTTTGTTGTCCGATACATACAAGAAATATATTTGCGTTAATTATCGATTGTATCCGGTGGCTGCAGTGTCCTTTCTTCTCTCGTCCGCCACACAAAAGGGTTCGCAGCTTCGTGGTAGGTGTGCACGAAGGTGTCGATGGCGTTGCGCACATCCTCCTGACCATGCAAGCCCTTTCCATGTAATGTGTTACGGGACATGAATCCGAACCAGACCTTGGCCTGATGCAACCAGCTCTCGGATGGTTGCGTAAAATGGAAATAGAAGTTTGGATGCATGGACTGCCATGATTCATTCTTCATGTTCGCGTTGCACCTATCCGAAATGACATGAATCTCCTCTTTCGTGGAATGCTCACGAGCAATCTCATCGAGAAATTCAAGAACATCCATTTTGCGCTTTCGGCTCGACACGGAGGCACGATTGGCCTCGGTCGCAATCCGTAATGCTGTGCTCAAAGGCAGCGATCCTTCAAGAGTGCCTGCGTCCGCATATGATCGGACGATCCTGCCGCTGTTTGTTCGGATGTATCCTGTGGGCTGCTCTTGCGCTTTTGCGTACGGATGTTCGCAGACACGTACCACCAGAGCATTTGATGGGGGGTTGAGATAGATGCCTACTATTGTAACTGCTTTGGGCGCAAATTCCGGATCGGTGGGCACATCCCAGCGGCGCTGACGCTGAAGAAACAGATTCTCGGAACGCAAAAGACGCCACACTGCATGCACCGAGACCCCAAGACGTTCTGCAATCACCGTACGATCCCACGACTCGAAGCCCTCGGGTGGTTCTTCTTCCAGAAGATGAAGCAGCTGCGCACGGATTTCTTCTCCGTATCGGTGCGGCTTACCTGGACGGGGACGATCATATAATCCATGAATGCCTTCTGACTCAAACCGCCTCCTCCAATTAATGACCGTGTTGGGGCGAAGAGAGAGCTTCTCTGCTGTTGATTGAACAGAGGGGTTTTCCAAGAGACAGACGATGATTTTTGCGCGTTCTACAAATCGTTTGTCTTCTGTTTTGCTATGCGCTAATTCGTATGCTTTGTTTCTTTCCTCTTCGCTGCACTTCAATACTGGTGCTTTCCTGGACATGCGGACCTCCTTCTGACCAGGAATATATATAATATCTTATTTTAACGCAAATTGCATTCTGATCGCTACTGCATTATCTCTGTCTGCATTCTTCCAAATATCCGTTGCGGAAAGTAATTTACCGTACACCCTACATAGTTAAAGCCAAAGTCCAGGTCCCCCCCTTCAAGGGGGGGATAAAAGGGGGGGTCGATTTGGGAAACCTCTCGACTAATAGTCGCAGACTGATCATGCACAGTTCTTCCATAATTGGTCCGACTCCTGTCTGGGTAAGGGAATTACCCATGCCCCCATCCCCGTAACTGTTCACTGATCACTGATCACTGTAAACTCCTTCAGAGTTGAAATGGTTTTGTGTGGGCGCCGTTACTCAGGGGTTCGCTTCGCTTCACCCTGGGGAGTTGTTCTGCAACCCTTACAGGGTTGGCCGCACGCATGGCCGAAGATCCAATCCCCGAGCAAAAACCATTCGTGTGCATTCGTGGTTTTATCCGGTTTTCAAACGCACAAGATCCACGAAGGACCCTTCCTCTGCGCGGAGTAGTGCGTTCGGGAATTACCCATGCCCCCATCCCCGTAACTGTTCACTGGTCACTGATCACTGTAAACTCCTTCAGAGTTGAAATGGTTTTGTGTGGGCGCCGTT
>CAYNMU010000158.1:0-3893 GCA_964398395.1 uncultured Eubacteriales bacterium | reverse complement strand
AGGAGGGAACAGATGACGGGGAAGTCCAGGAAATTGAGCAGGACATTGTGGAACGTGTTTTCCATCTGGGTGATCGAAAGGTCTCTTCGCTAATGACCCACCATTCAGATCTGGTGTGGCTCGATGTTCAGGAAACCCCGGAGGTGATCCGGAAAAAAATGCGCGACGAACTGCATTCCGTGTATCCCATTTGTGAAGATGACCTTGACAATGTTCTGGGGGTGATCTTAATTAAGGATCTCTTCCTGGAAAACATCTGCGATGATAATTTCAGCATCAAAGACCAGATAAAACCGGCGCAGTTTGTTCTTGAAACACTCACTGCGTATGAAACGCTTGAAATATTCAAACTGAATAAAATCCATTACGGACTCGTGGTTGACGAATATGGCTCTACCGTGGGGATGGTCACACTGAATGACATTCTTGAGGCGCTGGTAGGCGATTTTAACGAACCCAACCCCGATGAGCCGCAAATTAATATGCGCGACGACGGAAGCTGGTTAGCCGACGGACAGATGTCATTTTACGAATTCGCTTATGAGTTCAATATTCAGGGCTTTGATAAAAACAAGGTTAAATTTGATACCCTCGCAGGGCTGGCAATGAGCATCCTCAGGCACATCCCCAAACCGGGCGAAAAGTTCACCTGGAAAGAGTTTGAATTTGAAATTGTCGACCTCGACGGAAACCGCATTGATAAGCTGATCATAAAAAAGACGGAGATGTAAAATTTTTCTACTAACAATATGAAAAACAGACAAATCACCATTTTTTCAGGAAAATTGAAATCCCTTATCGGCAGCCGGGAACTGGTAAAACTGGTCATCGCGAAACAGAGGAACCCTTCTTCGGAATTGAAGAGCATGATCGTGTCCCTCGTTCAGATCAAATCCGGATTACGGTTGAATTTTGTGTACCGTTATAAAACCAGGGATATCACGAAGAATTATTCTGCGGACGAGGCTGTCCCGATCATTATGAAGAGTCTTGAGGAGGATTTTTTGAATGCCGATCTGTTTGCCACCAACGAAACCATCCAGTTATCTACTGCCAGCAGGGGAAAGATTAAAATAAAAACCACCCGGACCATGCAGAAACCGGCTGCCACTTTCAGCCACGACCACATCAAGGAACGCATGATTGCCACCGAAAACAACATTTACCTGCGGGAGTCAGGCATCCTCAATGCAAACTTTGAGCTGCGCTGCGAAATGAGCGACAAATACCTGCAAATCAACAGGTACATTGAACTGATCGGACCCGCCATCAGGGGGCTCATCTTGCCCGACCAATTCCATGTGGCTGATATGGGCTCGGGCAAGGGTTACCTGACCTTTGCCCTCTATGATTTCCTCACCGGCAAACTTGGCAAAACACCCGTGATCACCGGAGTTGAATCGCGGGATGAACTGGTAAAACTATCGAATGACCTTGCTGCAAAGTCAAACTTTACCAATCTTCGCTTTATAACCGGAACCATCGCTGAGGTTCCGCTTGAAAAAATTGACATTCTCATTGCACTGCATGCCTGTGATACGGCTACCGATGACGCCATTTTCAGAGGAATAACTTCCGGCGCATCATTGATTGTTTGTGCCCCCTGTTGTCATAAGCAGATCCGGAAAGAATTCAATGTGACCAATGAACTGAAGTCTGTCATGAAACACGGAATCCTGATTGAACGCCAAGCGGAAATCATCACGGATGGACTGCGCGCTATGATCATGGAGTCGCAGGGGTACAAAACCAGCATTATGGAGTTTGTTTCTACCGAACATACGCCTAAGAACCTCTTGCTCGTTGGGAAAAAGGTATCAAAAAACCCGGCGGAGAAACGGAAGATTCTTGAGAATATCAGTAAGATCAAGGAATTATTTGGCATCAGGCAGCATTATCTGGAGGGGTTGCTCCTTAGAAATGGGACGTGAGAAGGAAGAAAAATAATGAAAAAGACGGATGCAAAGCCAATCATCCAGGTGTTTGCTGATTGACAGGCAGGTATTTTTGTCTTATCTTTGTGAACACCAAAATTTTTTCCGATGAAAAAAGCCCTGTTTGCGTTTTATCTGATGGCGGTATCCGTTTTTACACTCCCGGCACAGAATCCAAGAAATGTACTGATTTATAATCTTACCGATACGGACTGCGGTCCCTGTTCGTGCATGGATTCAATGTATGCGAACCGGGTATTGCCAGCCTGGCCAAGAACCATTATTGTAGCCCTTCATTCGACCAGCTTTAACTCCTTTTTTAACAAATATCAGGGCGACAGCGCCTTTCACTCATTCCATGCGATGTATGAACCCAGTGGATTTATTGACGGCCTGGGATATGATACCCCTCATTTTTATATTGCTGATTCCGTCGCCAGTCGGTATGCGCAAAGTCCGGAAGCTCCGGTAAAAATAGAAATAGAGTCGAAAATCTGGGATCCCTCCTCACGAAGAGTTAATCTGACCATGAAAGCAACCAATCTCACTTCGGAAATGCAGGGCTCATTCTGGTTCAATGTAATCGTTACCGAAAGCAATATCAAGCATATGCACAGAACCTATACCGGTTGTTCGACGCGGGATGTAGAAGGTCTTCCGTTCAGAATGAACTATTTCAACAACTTTGTCGTCAGAAAAATGGAATACTGGAGTAATGGTGATTCCCTTATCGGACCTGCTTGGGCAGCTCAGCAATCTGTCACCCGAAACTGCATTGTGGCCCTTGATACAGCCTGGATACCAGAAAACTGCGACATTGTTGTTACGATTTATAAAAAAGCTGATTCCCTGTATAAATCTAATATTCAACAGGCCATCCGGCAATCGGTAACCGGAGGAGTAGGCATCAGTGATACAAAGCCCACTGCCAACGCGATCATGCTGATCTATCCCAACCCATCAAAAGGGTTGACAAATATACATGTTTCGGTTGTCAACGGGGGAAAATGCAGCCTGCGTATTTATAACCAGGCCGGAAAGGAAGTAGAAACCATTTTGGATCAACGGGTGAATTCAGGGTTTTATAATGCCGAACTGGACACCAGGAATTTCCCGGCAGGAATGTATATTTGTGTTTTAACAACGGCCTCCGGCCAAACACGGGATACCCTGGTCATCAGATAATCTTTCAGCGATTTCTTTTCATAATCCTGTAGCTTTGAAAAACGGCAGATCATCTGATCCGGAAAACTGACTTGGATCCGGGTCAGGTTATTATATTTATCGGGAGTGATTGGAAAAAGATCAGAAAAACAACCAGTAATGATGGATGAAGAGTGATGAGACGACCCGGAAGTTTTCAAGAAAGCTTGCGACCTACCTCGCGCAGCATGACCTCCGTCATTTTTGGGAGATCGTATTCATAGAAAAGACCCCAGTCTTTCTTTGCAACGGTATCGTTGATGCAGGCAGGCCATGAATCGGCGATTGCCTGACGGAAGTCGGGTTTGTAGGTAATTTCGAATTCCGGGATATGTTTTTTTATCTCATCCGCAAGGATTTGCGGGGTAAAGCAGATACCGGCCACATTGTAACTTGATCGCAACGTCAATTTCGAAGCTTCGGCCTGCATCACATCGATGGTGGCTTTGATGGCATCGGGCATAAACATCATCGGCAGGGCCGAATCGGGGCCTAAGAAACACTCATATTTCTTATGTTTGATGGCCTCATAAAAAATTTCCACGGCGTAATCCGTCGTTCCGCCACCGGCTTCAGTTTTGTAACTGATCAACCCCGGGTAACGTAAACTGCGCGTATCCACGCCATATTTGTTGAAGTAATATTCGATCCAGCGTTCGCCGGCCAGTTTACTGATGCCGTAAACCGTGTTGGGTTCCATAATCGTATATTGTGGCGTATCCATGCGTGGTGTGGAAGGGCCAAATACGGCAATGG
>CAYNMU010000157.1:0-3897 GCA_964398395.1 uncultured Eubacteriales bacterium | reverse complement strand
CGCCGAGGCGTTTCCCGCGATTCTCGGGGCCAGTGATGTTCAAGTACGGGTATTGGCTCCCGAACGGACGTTCTGTGAAAAGGCCATGCTGTTGCACGAGGAAAATTACCGACCAGCCGGGAAGCCGCGCAATGCCCGGCTGGCCCGGCACTATTACGACCTCTGGAGCCTGATCGACAAGGGCATCGCCATCAAAGCAATGGCCAGCCCTGGCTTGTTTGAACGCGTCGCGGCACACCGGGAGATTTTCTTCAGTTGGACGTGGTTGGACTACGCAACCTTGCGTCCAGGTACGTTGCGCATCGTGCCGCAACCGGAGCAGATCGCGGAATGGCGGCAGGATTACGACTCCATGCGCCAGGAAATGTTTTTCGGCGAGGTCCCCCGTTTCGACGAAATCCTGCGCGTCATCAGGGACTTCGAATGCCATTTCAACCAAGTGCCAACAACCTGACCGTAGATCCGTCCTCTGTCCCCAATGCCCAGCACGCTTCAATCACCCGCGAACCATGGACGCCGATGACCGTGGTTCGGCCGACCTGGGTCTGGTGGTTCTGGTGCTTGTGCGCATAGCCTGATTATGAGCCTTTTTGGGGGCTGGAACTGGGTGACACCGCCTTGGTTTTTTCGACGACGTATCCGTTGTTGAGCAGCCAGTCTTCGACGACGAGGCGCCAGGCTTTTTGTGCCTGCCGCCGGGTCGGGACCTCGACTTCGGCGAGGATGACGGCCGCGTCTTGCATGAGTTCTTCGGCCACCTCCTTTCGTTGTCCGCGGGTCACTATAGCGTGCCGGCGGTTGGGATGGAAGAGTTCGCAGGCGCACCGCCCTTTCAGGCTGGCGCGGCGTTGGTGGTTGAGGTCGTGGGCGACCCGTCCGAGATGCGCGGCGGCGTGGGCCGGGAGGCACGGGGCGGGGATGAGGGCGGCGGCGAGGGCGTCCTGGATTTCGTCCTGGGCGCGTTCGACGGCGCCGTTGTATTGCGGATAGGCGACGGGGCTGTTGATCGGGATGACGCCCCAGGCCGCCAGCACCCGGGCGATGGCGGGGCCGTTCTCGTTGCTGCCGTTGTCTCGCTTGAGGAAGAGCGGCGCGCCGTGCCGCCGGAACTGATCCTCCAGCATCCGCGCGTTCTCCTCATCGGTCGGAACATGGCCGGTGTGCGGGGCGATGGTATAACGCGAAGCCAGGTCGCGGACGGTCTGGACGTGATATTTCTGGCCGCCGACGGCCACTTCGGTGGTGTCGGTGGCCCAGACGCTGCCAGGCCGGATCCATTCCAGGTGCCGGGTGGTTTCGGCCCTGGCGGCGGTTTCCTCGTCGCGGACCACCTTGACGCGGGCCTGGAGGTCGCGCCGGGAGATGCCGGGCCGCCAGGTTGCGTAGAGCTTGCCGGTGCCGTGGGTGCGCTTGAGGCCGTGGGCCAAGGCGCGGATCTGCTCCAGCAGCGTGTCCTCGTCGAGCGGCCCGACGGGGCATGGACCGGGCTTGCCGACGGGCGGCAGCCCCGCCAGCACGCGCGCTTTCCAGCGCTTGTGCGTGGCATATGGCACCCCCGCCGCCAGGCAGGCCTGCGTGGCGGGGATGCGTTCCTCTTGCTGGATGTGCGTGATGGTGTTCACGGTCACGACGGCCCTGGCGGCTTTTTTTTACTGCCCGCTTCCGGTTCGGTTGGCAGCGGGGGACGGAGCAGGCTTTGGATGCGCTTGGATTGTTCCAGCGCCGCCACCTGCCGTTCCATCTGCCGCAGTTGCTCCTGGAGGTGATCCTTCTCCGGGTCCGGTTCGGCCGCCGGCCGGCCGGTCGGTCGGTCCATCAGGGCATCCAGCATCCCCTCCAGGCCGCGCTGCTGCCACTCGTGCCAGGTCTTGCGGGAGACTCCCAGCGCGGCCGCTGCCTGCCGGGCCGTTTTCCGGCCCGCCAGCACGTCCAGAAGCAGTTGCGCACGGAGCTGGGCCCGTGCATCCGGGAGCGGATGGGGTTCCTGCATGACGGCCTCCTGGGTTGGCACTGTCCGCATGACACGGCCTACCGTAACCGGTTGGCAGGCCGGATGCCAGCAGGCTCAGGACGCGGGCGACCAGTTCGGGGGTCAGCTCCGGTTCCATCGGGGCGGTCATCCCTGGGACGGCAGGGAGGGCGCCGGCGGCGGGCTCAGGAGGGCTTTCGGTGGCCGCCCCAGTCTCGGGGCCGGCAGCGGGTTGTCCGGGCGCTCCAGCGCCTTCCGCGCGGCCTTCCGCTCCAGCAGTCCCTGCAACCGTGGATTCAACGGCGTGTTCCCACAGGGGGCCGACCGCTTCGGCTCCAGTGCCTGCACCATTCCCTCCATCGCCTGTTCCTGCCACAGCTGCAGCATGTTCCAGGTCGTCCCCAGCGCCCGGCACAGTTCCGTGCCCGAGCTGCGTTCCGTCCACAGCGCCAGCACCGCCCGGCATTTCTCCGCCGCCGTGAACCGGTGCCGCTGTGTTGTCCTGGCCTTCTTCTCCGTTGCGGTTTTCATGGGTTGCCACCTGTCCTTTTTCGAGGTCGCACAGGACCTCCTGCCGTTGGTTGTTTTCACGGTCGCCCACCGTCATCACCAGCTTGCCCTTGGAGGCCTGCATCACCACCGACTGCCCGTCCACCCGCCCGACCATGTAGAACGGCCGCTGCGGCTTACCCCGCAGCGCCAGCTCCAGCAGATTGTCCTGGATGCCCCGCTCCATCACCTTGCGCAGGTCGTTGCGGACCTCGAAGAAGCGGTCCGCCGGGCACATCCCGCCGATCCCCTGGTGCGGGCGCCGGTGGTTGTAGTATTTCACCCACAGCACGACCCGTTCCTCCGCCTGCTCGAAGCTGTCGAACTGCGCGCGGCTCAGGAACTCGCCGTTGATGTTCTGCCAGAAGCGCTCGATCTTGCCCAGCGTCATCGGATGGTGCGGCCGCGAACGCAGGTGGTGGATCTTGTCCTTCGCCAGCTCCTGCTCGAACTTGGTCGTTCCCCGCCATGCGGTGTACTGCCGGCCGTTGTCGGTCAGCATCTCACGGGGCACGCCGTATTCGCCGACCCCCCGCCGGTACGTCTCCAGCACATGCTCCGCCGTCTGACTCCGGAACAGCCCCAGCGACGTAATGAACCGCGAGTAGTCGTCAATGAAGCCGATCAGATAGGCGTTCTTCCCGCCCAGCCGGAAGGTGAAGATGTCCGACTGCCACAGCTGGTTCGGCGTCGTGCGCTCGAAGAACCGCGGCTTCGTCGGCATCCTGGCCGGACGCGGCGGCTTGCTCGCGATGAGCTGTTCGGCGTGCAGGGTCCGCCGCACCGTCTCCGGGCTCCCCGGCAGATGCAGCATCCGCTTCATGAACTGGGAGATCCGCTTGACCCCCCAGGTCGGCTCCGCCCGCTTTGTCTCCACCATCGTGGTCTTCACCGCGGCGGGGAGTTGCTGCCGGCCGGCCCGGCGGTTGCCGCTGCCGCAACGCAAGCCGGCCTCGCCGTTGGTGCGATAGCGCAACAGCCACTTGAACAGGACGGACGTCGAAAGGCCAAGCTCGTCGGCGATTTGCCGAATGCTGATCCCTTCCTCGACATGCATCTTCACCAGACGCAGCCGGTACTCGAAGGGATACGCCGTGCGGGGAGAGCGGCCGGTGTTTCGGCGCTTCCCCTTATACGCGGATTTTTTCGCGCGCGCGCGCCCGGCGCCGGGCGCAACCCCTTGGTCCGTCAGGCCAAAGCCTTCGTCCTGGCCTTCTTCCTCCCCATCAATACGTCCCGGATCTTCCTCCGGAACTCCATCTGTCAGAACTTCTTTCCCTTCCATGGTGACATCTCCTTCTGGTTCCCAAGGGAACCACTTGCGGAGTGTCACCCAATTCCAACTATCCCGGAAGGCTCACTATCTGGTCGTTAGCACA
>CAYNMU010000156.1:0-3963 GCA_964398395.1 uncultured Eubacteriales bacterium | reverse complement strand
GTCATCGGGCTCAAGCCACGCATACCGCTCAAAATCTTCCCAGCCCTCAATGATAATTGATTCATTCATCTTCGTGATTGCTTTGCTTTGATGGGGTTTCGAAATAAAGCCAAAAGATGGCGTAATGACGGGCGCATAATCATAGCCCATAATGGCCAGCGCCTTGGCATTTCTTTCAAAATAAGCCAGAGGGCTGTCATCTTTGGGGCTTCCGGCAATTGGTACGGCGATATGCTCGCTCATATGAAAATCATACAAAACAGGCCGTGAGACAGGTCCGCCCTCCAAAGCTTTCAGAAAAATATCAAAATCCGGTTTCCACATAACAAGCTCCTCTCAAAACAAATATTATACAAGTTCAGGTTCAGAAGAATACCGGTGCCGTTTTTCGGCAGGAAGGGTGGAGCTCGACAGGGATTCTTCCAAGCGTATCCAAATCATGATTTGGATACCATTTTAACACTTTAGGCTTCATAATAAAAGGGCAAATATAAAAAAGGCAGACCATTCGGTCTGCCCCAGCATTTTACATTTTCGTTGATTAGTCAGCAAAACCAGTGTTTAAGAGCTTAACCAGTTCATCAACCGATTGCTCTTCGTCCGGACCGCCGGCAATAATGCGAATTTGAGTGCCGCCCATAATGCCAAGCGAAAGCACGCCTAAAAGGCTTTTTGCATTAACTCTGCGCTCTTCTTTTTCGACCCAAATGGAGGATTTAAATTCGTTTGCCTTTTGAATAAAAAAGGTTGCGGGACGGGCATGTAAGCCTACTTGATTTTGAACCAAAACATCTTTTACATACATAATATATATCTCCTAAACGCAAAATTCGAAAATAACCGCTAAATATAGTATAGCACAAATTTAACAATCGTCAACGTAATTGCATGAACTATTGACCGTTTTTGAATAATTCGGCTTGTATCCCAAAGTATGACAGTTTAGACCTATTGCGATTGTGCAACTTAACTAAAAATTTAATGCGATTTATAGCAATATGCACGGAAAATCATGTTATATTGGTAAAAAGAAAGAACAAAAGCGGATTTATGAGCCCTCTTGTTCTTTCTTTTTTAAAAAGGCTTTGTCACTTTTGTCCAATTCTGCTATTTTTAACATTTCAGGTCTTCTGGTTAGCGTCCGCTCTAAACTTTGTTCGCGCCGCCAGCGGACAATGTTTGCGTGGTGTCCGGAAAGCAGTACATCAGGCACCTCCATGCCATGCCAATCGTAAGGCCGGGTATACTGAGGATATTCCAAAAGCGAGGAGTAGTGACTTTCCTGCTCAAAGGCTTCGTCGCTTGCTAAAACGCCGGGCAGCATGCGTGTGATGCAATCTGCCAAAACAAGCGCCGGCAGCTCGCCGCCGGTAAGAACATAGTCGCCGATGGAAATTTCTTCATCAACTATTTCTTCAATAATACGCTCGTCAACACCCTCATAATGGCCGCAGAGAAGAGCTATGTTGTCCATTGCAGAAAGTTCTTTTATCCGTGCTTGGGTTAATACTTTGCCTTGTGGGGAGAGAAAAATCATATGCGGCCGTTTGCCCAAATCCTCACAAAGTGAGGCGAAACAGTCGTGGATGGGTTGCGTTTGCATAATCATACCAGTGCCGCCGCCATAGGGGGTATCGTCCACCCTGCGGTGTTTGTCGGCAGTGTAATCTCTGATATTGCGGCAGTATATTTCGACCATGCCGCGCTCGCGTGAGCGACCGACAATGCTCTCTTTGAGCACTGCCTCGCAAAGCTCCGGGAACAGGGTCAAAATATCAATCCTCATCGTTAAAAATCCCCTCGAGCGGTCGGATTTTTACAATACCGGCCTCAATATCTGTGTGAATAACCACATGGGGTATTGCAGGCAGCAAATATTCCTTGCCATCGGAACCTTTAATGTGCCAAACATCATTCGCGCCGGTTTGGCTGACATCTGTAAGAACGCCATAGCTTTTGCTCTCGTCGTCAGCGTCAATAACCTTGCAGTCCACTAAATCGCTCACAAAATAGCGCCCTTCCGGCAAATGGGCATCTTTGCGGCACATAAAAAGAACTTTGCCCCGCAGGGCGGCAGCGGCATCAATACCGGTTACCCCCTCAAGGCAAAGCAAAACAATATTGCCGTGTGGGCGGCAAGAAACAACCTTAGCCACCTGCACTCCTTTTTCGTCGAAATACAAAATCTTGAAGTCTTTGAAAAAATCAGGTGTATCACACCAAGGGTTTACGCGCAATTCCCCGCTAACCCCGTGAGTACCTACAATTTGACCGATTTCTAAAAAACTCTTAATCAATTTCAACGGATACCTTTTCGTTTCTGCGGGTTGCGGCGGAACGCATGACAGTACGGATAGCCTTTGCTATACGCCCTTGCTTGCCGATTACTCTGCCCATGTCGGCGTCGCCAACATGGAGATGATAAACAATTGTGCCATCTTCTGTGGGTTCATCGACTTTAACGATGACGGCAGAAGGGTCATCAACGAGTCCTTGAGCGATTGCAATCAGTAATTCTTCCATGCATACATCCTCCTAAATTTAAAAAATACTTTAAATTACGCCGCTCTTTTTAAGAAGAGCTTTGACTGTATCCGTTGGCTGTGCGCCGTTAGCAATCCACTGCTGAGCCTTTTCGGAATCAACTTTGATTTCGGGCGGGTCGAGAAGCGGGTTGTAATAACCTATTTCCTCTATAAATCTGCCGTCACGGGGATACCTAGAATCCGCAACAACGATACGATAGAAGGGTGTTTTTTTTGCGCCCATACGACGCAGTCTGATTTTTACTGCCATGATAAATTCCTCCAAAAGTTAATAAGTGTATAATTACAATTTAATAAGAATCGACAAATTAAATTGAGATTACATAAAATTGGAATTGCCTTGCTGCCCCATAGCCATTTTTCTGAACTTGTTTTTTCCGCCCTTGCCGCTGAATTGCTTGAACATCTTTTGCATATTCTTGTGCTGATTGATTACTCGGTTAACATCCTCAACCTGCAGCCCGCATCCTGCGGCAATTCTGCGTTTGCGGGAAGGGTTGATGATATCGGGACGTTCCCGTTCTTTGGGTGTCATTGAAAGGATAACTGCTTGCAAACGGTCGAACTTGCGCTCGTCAATATCCACACCCTCAAGCTTTTTACTGAGGCCCGGCAGCATAGAAAGTGTATCTTTAATGGAACCCATTTTACGCACCTGACTGATTTGGTCATAAAGGTCGTTTAAATCAAACTTGTTTTTACGGATTTTGTCCTGAAGCTGAACCGCCTTTTTTTCATCCAATGCGGACTCTGCTTTTTCTATTAGTGAAAGCATATCGCCCATGCCAAGTATGCGGGAAGCCATTCTGTCTGGGTGAAAATCATCTAAATCGGTTAGCTTTTCGCCAACACCGACAAATTTAATCGGTTTGCCTGTAACAGCTCTGGCGGAAAGTGCCGCACCGCCTCTGGTATCACCGTCCAATTTGGTTAAAACAATGCCATCTATACCGAGTGCTTCGTTAAAAGAAGTTGCAACATTAACGGCATCCTGGCCGGTCATAGCATCAACAACAAGTAAAATTTCGTGGGGCTTTACCTCTGACTTGATGTTTTTAAGCTCTGCCATTAACTCCTCATCAATGTGCAAACGCCCGGCGGTATCCAGAAAAATATAGTCTTAGCCTTGGTCTTTGGCGAGTTTTATTGCTTCTTTTGCAATCGTTACCGGGTTTGCTGTGCCCATTTCGAAAACGGGTACGCCTGCCTTTTCGCCAATAACCTGTAATTGCTGAATTGCGGCGGGTCTGTATATATCACAGGCGACAAGTAATGGCCGGTTGCCTTGATTTTTGAGCATTAATGCGATTTTTGCGCTGTGAGTAGGTTTACCGGAGCCTTGAAGGCCGCACATCATAACAATAGTCGGGGGATGGGGGGCAATGGCAAGGCGAGAACGAGTGCCGCCCATTAGGTT
>CAYNMU010000155.1:1201-3986 GCA_964398395.1 uncultured Eubacteriales bacterium | reverse complement strand
GCAAGGTCGGGGTTTGCTTGGCAGAGCCAGCGGCGGTAAGCAATACCGTTTGTGACATTGCCGAATTTTTCCGGCGTGAGGGTGTAAAAGTCATTAAAAACTGTTTTCTTCAGTATTTCGCTGTGTAAGGATGAAACGCCGTTTACGCTGTGGCAAGCGGAAACACAAAGGTTTGCCATGCGGACAACGCCGTTTGATATAATGGCCATGCGCTCAACCTTGCCAGCGTCATTCGTAGCGGTCCAAACAACGCTTCTATAGCGGTTATCCATTTCCTTAATAATCTGATATATCCGCGGCAGTAAACGCTTGACCAAATCCTCAGGCCAGCATTCGAGCGCCTCGCCCATAACAGTATGGTTTGTGTAAGCAAAAATTTCTGTGCAAAGATTCCATGCATCGTCCCAACTGTAACCGCAGTCGTCAAGCAGAATCCGCATAAATTCCGGGATGGCCATAGTCGGATGCGTGTCGTTGATATGAATAGCAATTTTATCCGGCAGGTCTCTCATTAAACTGCAGCTTTTCAGGTGACGATGGACAATATCCTGAATAGATGCTGAAACCAAAAAGTACTGCTGCCGAAGCCGCAGGCTTTTTCCCTCCGGATGGTTATCGGCGGGGTAAAGCACTTTGCTGATTACCTCCGCCATGGCGTTTTGCTCCATCGCGCGCATATAGTCCCCTTGGTTGAACATATCCATGTCCAGCCCCGGCGCTTTTGCCGACCATAAACGAAGCACGCTCGTACCTTTGCCGTCCTTGCCCGAAACGTACATATCGTAAGGCACAGCCTTAACGGCCTTATAATTAACCAGTTCAACATTATGGTAATGTTCGTCCCAAGTATCCTGAACCGTACCTTCAAAACGGATTTCAACAGCCCTTTCGTTGCGAGGCACCAACCAGACGTCTCCGCCCGGCAGCCAGAAATCGGGCAGTTCAGTTTGCCAGCCGTCAACCAGCTTTTGCTTGAAAATGCCGTATTCAAAAAGTATGCAGTAGCCCATTGACTGGTAGCCGCCGGTTGCAAGCGCATCCAAATAACACGCCGCAAGCCTGCCAAGCCCGCCGTTACCCAACCCGGCATCCGGTTCACAATCGTAAAGTCTTTCCAGTTTAATATCAAAATCATCCAAGACTTCAGTAACTACCGAAGTTAGATTAAGGTTGAATAAATTGTTTTTTAGCGAACGGCCCATCAGAAATTCCATGCAGAGATAGTAAATCTTTTTGGTACCCGAGTTTTCGGCATTCTCGGCAAACTCCTTGCTTCCCTGCCTGAGCATATCGCGCAGTATGATTGCCAGTGCTTTATAATACTGCTCATAGGTAGCCTCCTCCGGTGTTACACCGAAGTAATGCGAGAGCTTGCCTTTGAGCAACTCTTTTACCTGTTTTTTTGTTAAAGTATAATCCATGTCTTCCTCCGTGTAATATTGATATATTGTTAATATAACCCAAAACGGCAATAAATACAACTCCAAGGACATATTCCTTGCTTAAACAAAACTTTTGGGGTATAATTTAATGCATTAAACATACTTTTAGGAACGGTGACCTTCATGGACTTTGACCAAAACTCTTCAAATCAAGCGTATCCTGTTATGTCAAATGCCTCTTTGCTGCGCTCGCAAACAAGGGGGCTTCGCAGTTTAAGCGTTACCGCGGGCCTTTGTGTTTTGGGTTTTATCGGTCTTCAATTTTTAGTTTTCTATTTACTTCAATTCTTCGGGCTTGCAGATGATTTCCAAAACAATCTGCTTTTTCAAAACGCGTTTGGCGCTATTTACTCGGTGGCATGTGTGTTTTTGCCGTTTTTGCTTGTGGCAATTTTTATGAGTAAAAAAACCAGAAGCGAAACACTTTTGTTTGGCAAGCCTTATTCGGCGGGGCTCTTGCTGGCGGCTATACCCGCTGGCTTTATGTTTTGCATGGTTGGCAACTATGCCACAAACGCGCTTATTTCACTAATGGATTCCGTGGGAGTCACACTGACAGCCCCCGAAATACCGGCACCGTCAAATGCTTTAGGGATGATTATGTATGTTGTTCAAATTGCTTTTATTCCCGCGCTTATTGAGGAGTTCGCCTTGCGGGGGGTAATAATGCAGCCGCTGCGCAAATACGGAGACAGGTTTGCAATAGTAATGTCCGCCCTTATATTTGCGCTCATGCACGGCAATATGGTTCAGGCACCATTCGCGTTTATCGCAGGAATTTCAATCGGCTATTTCGTCATTGCAACGGGCAGTCTTTGGACAGGTGTGCTGATTCATTTTGCCAATAATTTGTTTTCTTCTTTATTTTCTTTGATTTCAAGCAACACAAATGCCGCCGTCGCAACGCCCTATGCAGTTATTATGACGGTGACCTTTGTAGTTGGATTGGCTTGTTGTATGATTTTCGCGCTTAATAGCAATCGATACAAACTCAGAAAACCCGAAGTGCATATCAGCGTTGGAAGGCGGCTTGCAAACTACATTTTTACCATGCCGATGATAGCAGCGCTTGCCGCAATATTATATTTAACAATGGATTATATTAAATTCGGAGGCTGAGAGATGGCGGACAAAGATTATATGCTTGCAGCCCTTTCTCTCGCCCGTGAGTCGGGTGCCGAGGGGGAAGTGCCCGTAGGCGCCGTAGTTGTTCGCAACGGGGTGATAGTCGGGCAGGGGAGAAACCGGCGGGAAATCAATAAAAACGCTATAGCACATGCCGAAATTGAGGCAATTGAAGCCGCCTGCCGAAACTTAAACGGCTGGCGGCTTTGGGAATGTGA
>CAYNMU010000155.1:0-1101 GCA_964398395.1 uncultured Eubacteriales bacterium | reverse complement strand
CCCAAAGATATAATATCAACGCCCGTTTCGGCAACAGCGCGCAAATTTTCAAGCGTAATACCGCCTGATGCTTCAAAGAGCGCTTTTCTCTTTGCCACCCAAACAGCTTCCGTCATCATATCAACCGGCATGTTATCAAGCATTATAATTTCCGCACCTGCGTCAAGTGCCTCTTTTACCTCTTGCAGGTTTCGGGTTTCAACTTCAATTTTAACCATATGCCCAAGTTTAGACCTTAAAATAGCTACCGCGCTTGTAATCCCGCCCGCAGCGTCAATATGGTTATCTTTTAACATCGCTCCGTCCGAAAGGTTGAAGCGGTGATTTTTTCCGCCGCCGCAGGTTACAGCGTATTTTTGCAGAACACGAAGCCCCGGGAGTGTTTTGCGCGTGTCGGTAATCTGCGCCTTTGTACCTTCAACTATTTTAACAGCTTTGGCGGTCTGCGTGGCAATCCCGGACATGTGCTGAATTAAGTTCAGCGCGGTTCGTTCGCCTTTTAAAAGCATAACAGTTTTACCGGAAAGTTCGGCAATTATATCGCCTTTTTTTAAGATGTCGCCATCCTTCATGTGGCATACGGTCGAGAAAGAGTTGTCCAAAAGTTCAAATACTCGCAAAAAAACAGACAATCCGCATAAAACGCCGTCATCTTTTGCAAGCACCTTAGCCTTGCCGTTTTGCTCGGGGTCAAGAAGATAATCGGCAGAAATATCAAGGTAGTTAATATCCTCCAAAATTGCCCGCTTGATAATGTCGTCAATATAGAACTGCATCATAATTCTTCCGCCTCTCTTAATATTAACGCCGCCACGGTTGCGAGACTTTTTGCCTCACAATAATCGGGTGAAACGGCGAAGTGTTCGTTTTGAAGCCGCTTTAAAATCTCCTCAACCCTTTTGCGCCCCTCAATGATTGCGGCCGGGTTGGGGATTACAAAATACGCTCTCTGCATAATTTCTCTGATAGCGGTACGCAAACCCCCGGGTAACGGCGCTCCGGAATAATCACGCTTAAAGTCTTCAACCTCGGCCCCCGCGAACCCGGCGTCAAGGCATTTTTTTATGTCTGTCGCCGCTCTTCTGCCGAAAACAAGCGCCT
>CAYNMU010000154.1:0-4001 GCA_964398395.1 uncultured Eubacteriales bacterium | reverse complement strand
GGATGTTTGGATTAATCCCTCAAATCCTTAAAACAGAGTGTCCTACAGAAAATAATTTTCTTTAAAGTGATGTATTCCGTTTTCATAAGAATTTCTATTCAAAGGCTGGGGAAAAACAACTATGAGCTTTTGTCCCATAGTTGTCTGGCTTGCTCAGCTATGGGAAATATACAACCAACTTTATAAAAACCTGTCCTGAAGCCAGGCAAGACAGTCAGTATATTTTGCATTTTTCTTAATTATCAATTAACTATCTCATTATTAATTAATACATTATGTTATGAAAAAAATAATATTACTCATAAGTTTGGCTTTCTTCTCGACTATATCTTTTTCTCAGCGAACTTGGATAAATCCGACAATTACTGCCAATTTGCAGATAATTGATAACAATGTTCAAAATCCTGCAGGACTTTGTATCTATGTTGAAGTTCTGACAACCGATGGCAATTATTCAACCTGGTATAATGATACCTATCCAGTTATTATAAATGCCTCACCAGGTTCTTACAATGTACAATTCCATGCAGCTAATCCTGGTATTCAGGTTTGGAAACCTAATCCACTTCCAATGAATTACTATCTTGTGAATTTCCGCTGTGAAAAGTGGCGCAATGGTAGTTTGATATGCAGAACTAATGAATACCGGTGGGGACAGTTGGATACCAGTAATAACCTTGTAGTCGGGGGTACTGTTGTACTGACTCTTCCTTAATGTGTCATCAATCAAGGAAGGCTGTTGATTAATGACATGACAGCCTTCCTTTTTCAAAAAAACTTGTAACTTTCGTGTCTTGTTTTCGCCATGCATTAAATGCTTAGGTGGAAATATCAATATATTCATTCTATAAGCACCATACTTCAACTTTTTCAGTAACAAAGAGTTTGATTATAGATTGATATTGAGTGAAAATATATATTGCAACCAGAAATATGAAAGAGCTAAACAGACAACTTTTATTACGATGAGCTGTCTTTAATAATATAATTTTAGGACTACCTTATGTCAAATTATAGATATCCAGCCATTTAGAATAATATCGCTAAATTTAGCCCTTAACTTTGATGGACGGTTCAACGTTTATTCCATGAAAAGCAAAACCATTTTCGGTTTAATTATCTCCATACTTTTATCGTATTTATCCTTCAGTCAGGAAATTATTTCTGTTAACAATTCATGGAAAAAATCTTCTAATCATTTTATTGAAAATAAAGGCCAGATCAACGACCAGTACAACAATCCCAACCCTTCAGTGCTTTACCTGTTGAATACACCGGGGATGAATGTACAGTTACGAAAATTCGGGTTCAGTTATGATCTTTTTCAAATATTGAATAATGAAAAATTGCGTTCCGCGGCAGGTGCCAGGGATTCAAAACTGGATAGTAGTGGAGCAATATACAAGTTTCAAAGGATCGACTTCGACCTGGTTGGTTCAAACCCCGCATGCGAAATTATTGCTTCCGGGACTTCTCCCAACTATTGGAACTGCTACACTACTGGAACACCCGTCAAGGGGGTTACGAATATTCGGTCTTTTGAAACCGTGACCTATAAAAACATCTATCCCGGCATCGACATGGAGTTCTTAACAGATGGGGAGCATGGTGTTAAATACAATTTTGTGGTTAATCCAGGAGGAAAACTCAGCTCCATCAGAATGAAGATCATGGGTCCGGAAATAGATATTACTTCCACTGGTTCATTGAAACTAACAACTACCATAGCTAGACTGGAAGAGGAGATCCCACATAGTTTTTACCGGCTGAATGATAGGACAGCAGATGTGAAATGCAGGTTTTACCAGATAAGGCAGGGAATTTATGGCTTCTCTGCAGATCAGAGGTTTCCTGAAAATTCCACATTGTTGATTGACCCTGTTCCTCAGCGTTTATGGTCAACTTATTATGGAGGAAATGATGTAGATTTTGCAGTCTCAATGTCATTGGATCCAAATGGAAATATTATAATAACGGGGCAAACACTCTCTGTAAATAATATGGCGACCTCCGGTTCCTTCCAAACCATCTATGCTGGGAATGCTGATGGATACTTTGCAAAATTCAACCCTGCAGGACTACTATTATTCGGGACCTATTTCGGGGGACCCGGAAATGACGGTTCCAAATATTGCTGTATTTCAGAAGACGGCAGCATCTATCTTGCCGGAACCACAAATTCTTCTTTTAATATTGCTACACCTGGCTCATTTCAGCAATTTAAAAGTGACACTACAGATGCATTCCTTGTTAAGTTTACGAGTGCTGGTCAGCGCATCTGGGGGAGTTATTATGGTGGTTCAAATATTGAATCAGGGATTTGCTGTTGCGTATCAGGTACCAGTCTGTATTTTTGTGGTATTACCAACTCTCCTGATAACATTGCTACAATAAATTCTTTTCAACCTTCATTTGGCGGTGTACAAGATGCGTTCCTGGTGAAATTTGACACATCAGGATCACGAACATGGGGCACCTATTATGGAGGAAGCAGTGTGGAAGCAGGATCTTCATGCCGGATTGTGAACGACACAATGCTTTTTCTGGCTGGCTCGACCATGTCATCTTCTAATATTTCCACTCCCGGATCGCACCAGCCAGGTTTTTCAGGGCTTGCTGATGCTTTCTTAGTTAGATTTGATACCAGCGGGCAAAGAAGATGGGGAACTTATTATGGTGGTCTGCAATATGAGGGGAATAGCTGTATCGTTTCAGATAAATACAACAGATTGTATTTGTCAGGGAGTACAGCATCATTGAATAATATGGCTACCCCTGGTAGTTTTCAACCTTCATTAGCTGGTTCTAACGATGGTTATGTTGCTAAGTTCAATATCGAAGGTCAGCGAATATGGGCTACCTATTACGGAGGATTACAAGACGATTTAATATATAACATTGCATGTGATGACAGTGCATGTGTTTTTATAACCGGCGCTACCTCATCAATTTTAAATATTGCAACTCCAAATTCATTTCAACCCAATAAAAGTGGTTTGAACGATGCTTATTTAGCCAAATTTGATTCAACCGGGCAGAGAATCTGGGCAACCTTTTACGGTTCGGATGGCTCTGAAAGTGGAACTGCTGTTGAAACCTTTGGAGATAACCAATATCTGTTGGGAAACACAGGATCTTTGAATAGCATTTCAACACCGAATGGCTGGCAACCTGTATATGGGGGTGGAGGAACGGATGGGTTCCTGGTTAAATTCGAGGATTGCACCAAGCCAGATGGCGCTCAACCAATAACTGGCCCTACCGATGTTTGTAATAATACAACGGTCCAATATAATGTTCCCATAATCAATTATTCAAACTCCTACATTTGGAATTTACCACCAGGAGCTACTATTTCAAGTGGGATGAATTCGAATATGATTAGTGTGGATTTTTCCTCTTCAGCGGTTTCAGGGATATTATCAGTTCGGGGTCTAAATCCATGTGGGACCGGCGACAGTTCACTACTCCATATAACAGTCCATCAAAGACCACTTCCCGTTATTACCGGGAATAATTTGAGTTGTATCCAGTTGACAGAAAACTATTTAACCGAAGCTGGTAAATCAAATTATCAATGGACTTTTTCTCCAGGGGTCAACAGATTTCAGGTGGGACAATGTTTGATGATTTTATACAGATAAAATGGATCAGTTCTGGAAACCAATGGGTTGATGTTAATTATACGGATATCAATACCTGCAGCGCCTCATCTCCTACTCATTATCCTGTGGATGTCGCTGCTGGTACCCTTGTTAATGTCAATATTTCAGAATCACAAAATAATGTTTGTCCTGGGATGGTTGTTACATTTTTAGCATCACCGACAAACCCGGGCACAACCCCGTTTTATCAGTGGAAAGTGAATGGAGTAAACATGGGAACAAATACCCAGAACTTCAGTTATCCACCATTAAATGGAGATCAAATCATATGTATTTTAACCTCTTCAAACACTGTTTGTGTTTCCAATAATCCCGCTACATCGAACTCAATCACAA
>CAYNMU010000153.1:0-4001 GCA_964398395.1 uncultured Eubacteriales bacterium | reverse complement strand
TATGCCCCGAAGCATTGATAGATTTTACCCTTGGTAAACGGAAATCCCACACAAGATCGGGATGAAGGAATGGAGCCACAAAACCACCACTGGCGCCATCCACATGAATAGGAATATCCAATCCGGTCGTTTTTTGCAATTCATCCAAAGCATCATTGATTGATTTCACATCTTCATATTGACAGGTAAACGTGACACCCAGTGTCGGAACTACACCAATAGTATTTTCGTCGCAGCGTTTCAGCACCTCTTCTGCATTCATCAGCAACCGTCCTTGTTCCATCGGAATTTGTCGTAATTCCACATCAAAATAACGGGCAAATTTTTCCCAGCATACCTGTACCGGGCCGGTTACCAAATTTGGTTTTGAAGTGTCTTTTCCGGCAGCTTTCATTTTTTCGCGCCAGCGCCATTTCATGGCCAATCCTCCGCACATGGCTGCTTCGCTTGAGCCGGTGGTGGAACAACCTATCGTGTTTTTACTTTTAGGCGAGTTCCATAAATCTGCCATCATGTGCACACAACGTTCTTCAATAGCGGCAGTTTGTGGATATTCATCCTTGTCAATCATGTTTTTATCCAAACATTCATCCATTAGTTTATGGATCCCTGCATCGAGCCAGGTTGAACAGAAAGTTGCAAGGTTTAACCTTGAGTTCCCATCAATCATCAGTTCATCATGAATGATCGAATATACATCTTCGCTTCTATTTTCCTTTGCCGGAAACTTGAATTTAGGAACACTCATTCGTAAATCGTTTGAAGCATAAATGTCTTCATCGAACTTAGCAATGATTTTTTCTTTTTCGTGCAGTGCCATAATTAATTGTTTTAGTGAATGTTTTGATGATATCTGAATATCTTTTAAACAAAATTACTCTTTTCCAATGATTAATGTCAGGATGGTTAAAATAGATCTGTTTATTTTTTGTGTTTCTTTGCGTGCGCGTCGTCCATTCTCAGCACTAATTTCTCCGCTCCGCCGTCGCCGTGTTGATCGAGATCCATAAACAAACCCTCATCCGTCAGATCGAGCGGATGCGAATGTTCCCAGTCGTAAAGAGCGACTTTGTGGAGGCGATCAACAATTTCGTCGTCGTGAACTTCGATGGCTAATTCACGGCGGTCGTCGAAACTGCCGGGAGCGAGGTTGATCGAACCCACGATGGCTCGCAGACCGTCGGCCAGCAGCATCTTTCCGTGCAGTTTCAGGTGTTTTAGCTTGTGGATATGGATGCCCACATCGTCCATGATGCGCAATCCGCCAATGCCTTCGATGATTTTCTCCTTTTTCAGTGCATGTGGGGGGCGCGCCATCAGGTGGATTTTGACACCACGTTCGCGGGCGCGGACAAGACGCTCAATGATGACGGTGTCCTGATAACGCTCGTTCTGGATAAAAAGCGTATGCTTCACCTCGTCAATGAACCGGGCGATGCGTTCGCGCCCATTGGCCGGGCACCATATCAGGTGCGCACTCTCGCCGGGTTTGAATTCCTGCCGGTTCCAGTCGGCGTCGAAGCAAGCAATGATCTCGCCAACCCCGTGAGGGTGCGTTGTGGTGATGGCATAATCGCGGGTTTCGCTCAAATTCTTCGTTACCCAATTGAGTGATTTGACGAACGCGATCGCTTCATCCACCACCATTGATTTCTCATGAGTGATGCCGAAGTCGGGGCTGCTGTCCTTCACTTCGATGCCAGCCTGTTCAAGTGCCTTGCGAACTTCCTTGTTGTCATCTTCGCCATCGCGGCGGGCTGCATTGAGCATTATACGGACTTTTACCCCGCGTTGGTGGGCAGCGACGACTGCATTGAGCAAACCCGGGTCGGAAAATACAAACATTTTAACCTGAAGCGATTTTTTCGCTGCATTAATCGCATCGAGGAAGGGCTTCGGGGATTCATCGGGGAGAACAATCAGTGAGCGGGTTGACGGCATAGCGTTTCAAGGTTTTATACGGTGATGTTGAATTATAAACCGGTCTCTGTCTTCGGTGCAGTATCCTGGCCTGATCCGGCAGTGCCCGTGGATCCTATGGATACAGGCGTAACTCCGGCTTGGATATGGTAAAGTTCTGCGTAGATTTCGTGGCGCTTAATCAGTTCCTCATGGGTACCTTCCTCTGCGATGAACCCGCCTTTGAGGACTACAATTTTGTCGGCGTTGCGAATGGTGCTCAACCGGTGCGCAATGGTAATGACGGTGCGGCCTTTCATGAGGCGTTCCAGCGCCTCCATGACCAATTTTTCCGACTCGGTGTCGAGGGCGGCGGTCGGTTCATCAAGGATGAGGATAGGCGCATTGCGCACGATTGCGCGTGTAATGCCGATACGCTGGCGTTGCCCGCCTGAGAGCGTAAGCCCTCGCTCGCCAACCAGCGAATCGTAGCCATGCGGCATCTGGGTTATAAACTCATGAGCGTTGGCCATTTTCGCAGCTTCAACAATTTCCTTCGGTGTCGCTTCGGGCTGACCATAAGCGATATTGTCGCGGATGGTGCCGGCGAACAGGACGGTATCCTGCAACACGAAACCGATCTGCGCGCGAAGCAGGTCGAGTTTATAGTCGGCAACATCCAAACCATCGATCAATACGCGTCCGTGGGTCGGATCGTAGAAGCGTGGAATGAGGCTCAGCACTGTGGACTTGCCTCCTCCTGTGGGACCGCAAACGCCGATGCGCTGCCCCGGTTTTATTGTGAGATTGATGTCGCGCAGCACCGGCGCTGCCGGGTCGTAGGCAAAAGCGACATGATCGAATACAATTTCGCCCTTAAGCCTGGCCGGAACGATCGCATCAGGCTTTTGGGGAATGATCATATCAGCGTCGAGAATGGTCTGGATCCGTTCCATGCCGACTGCTGCCTGCGCGATGACATTGGTCATTTTCGCGAGGTCCTGTACAGGATTGAAGAACTTGTTGAGATAAGAAAGAAACACCGTCAGCGCGCCAATCGTCATCGCGTCGCGGAGAATAAGCCCCGCACCCCGCCAAAGCACGAATGCCACGCAGAGCGAAACGGTTACTGAGACTATGGGCGAGAGCAGCGATTTTACCCGGCGGGCTTTCAGCGCAGCTTGCACGGTTTCCATGCTTGCATCCCTGAGCCGTCCTTCCTCCATGTCCTGCCGCCCAAACGCCTTAACGGAGCGCACTGATTCCAACCCCTGCTGTACCACGGCCACGATGTCGCTTTGGTGCTTGCGCACCTCGTGCGTGGCCTTTTTCACCGCCTTCCTGAAACGCGAGACAAAGAGCAGCAGCAATGGCGTAACGCCCACAGCGACGAGAGCGAAGTCGAAGTTGAGGTATAGCATCACGCCAACCATTCCAATAATGGTGAGCGAATCAACGAGGATGCTGAGCAGAGCTGTAGAGGCGAAACTCTGTATTGTGCCCACGTCGGAAGTTATCGTGCTCAGCAGATTTCCTATCTGGTGGGTGTCGTAATACTTCAGCGAAAGGCGGTGGAGGTGATGATAGAGGCGCTGGCGGAGGTCGTTCGCGACATACTGCGCCACGCTCTCTGTGTAGTAGTTGTCAATATAGCCAGCAACGGCCCCGATCACCGCAATGATCACCGCACCAACCGCCGCAACACCCGCCAATGCCAGCGTGTTTTCGCCAAACGAAAAATCGCGCAGCCACACCAGAAACTCCGGCAGCTTGTGTTTTCCAACAACGTTATCAATGATGATCTTCAGCGGCCACGGCGCGGCTATGCTCATGGCTGTTTCGATGAGCATGGCTGCAAAGACCACGATGAGCCAGCCGCGATAAGGCCTTACAAGTTCGAGCACCAGGCGGGTCATCCCCTTGCCCCTTTGGCCGGAGGGTTTCGGTAACGCGCCCGGCCCGGGCGTTAAAATTGTCGCCCCGGAGTTTTGCCCTTTGTCTGGATTATCTGTCATTGCTTTACTACCGATTAAAAATCAGAGATGAAATCAGAATATCTCTTTAAACAAAATTACCCTTTTCTCAGGATTAAAATCAGAATG
>CAYNMU010000152.1:0-4010 GCA_964398395.1 uncultured Eubacteriales bacterium | reverse complement strand
AAAAAAAAGGTTAACCGCAGAGAACCGCTGAGTTTTTACGCAGAGAGCCGCAAAGTTTAACAATAAAACGCTTTGCTCCCTTCACAATTCAGGGAGGTTCTCTGTTGAATTCATGGAATATTTATTTGTTCTTCCCGGTACTCTGTGGTTCTCCGCGTCTTCTCTGTGGTTCTCTGCGTTTATTTTTTAATTCAAATTGTGAAAATTTTATAATTAGCCAAGATCAGGTATGATCCCGATGTAATTTTCCGGCGTGATGGATTTTAACTCTTCCTTTACTTTTTCCGAAACGTTTAGCCCGTTTATAAAATACAGCAGCGTGGATTGTGTAATACCTTCTTGGCCACGGGTGAGCGTTTTCAAGGCTTCATAAGGGTTGGGATAATTTTCACGGCGCAGGATGGTTTGAATTGCCTCAGAGACAACCGCCCAGTTCTGGTCAAGTTTTTTTGAAAGTTCGGGTTCATTCAGGATCAGTTTATCCATCCCTTTCAGCAACGATTTGTAGGCAATGATTGAATGTGCCATCGGAACGCCGATGTTGCGGATTACGGTAGAGTCGGTGAGATCGCGTTGCAGGCGCGAAACCGGAAGTTTAGCCGACAGGTGTTCAAAAATCGCATTGGCGATACCCAGGTTCCCTTCGGAATTTTCAAAATCAATGGGGTTTACCTTGTGTGGCATGGTGGAAGAACCGGTTTCGGTATCGTTCACTTTTTGTTTGAAATATTCCATCATAATGTACATCCAGAGATCTCGGTCGAGATCAATGAGAATGGTGTTGATGCGTTTCAGGTTATCGAAAAATGCAGCCATATTGTCGTAATGCTCAATCTGAGTAGTGGTTTGGCAGCGCTCTAATCCAAGGGTCTGATTGACGAATTTATTGGCGAATGCAACCCAGTCGATGCCGGGGTAGGCGGCATGGTGTGCATTAAAATTTCCGGTTGCCCCACCGAATTTGGCCGAGAAGGGAATGGTTTCGAGCAATGCCAGTTGCATACCGAGCCTTTCGACAAAAACATAGAGTTCTTTACCAACAGTGGTTGGCGATGCAGGTTGGCCATGGGTGTAGGCCAGCATCGGAACATGCAGCCACTCTTTGCACCGGGTAAGTAAATTCCCATAAATGGTTTCAAGCAGAGGCTCCACAATGTCCCGCCAGGCGCCGCGCATTGCCAGCGGGAAGGCTGTGTTGTTGATATCCTGCGATGTCAGCCCGAAATGAATAAATTCCTTGAAAGTTCCGAGACCAAGCAATTCAAACTGCTCTTTTAAAAAATATTCGATGGCCTTCACATCGTGGTTGGTTTGCTTCTCAATCTCTTTTACACGAAGCGCATCATCCTGATCATATCGTTCATAAATATTCCGGAGTTTCGGAAACATCTTTTTATTGAACCCTTTGAGTTGTGGTAACGGAATTTTACACAGGGCGATGAAATATTCCACTTCAACCAACAGACGATACCGGATGATTGCTCCTTCAGAAAAATAGGCAGCAAGAGATTCCGTAATTTTGCGATACCGGCCATCGACCGGAGAAACAGCGTTTAAAGAGAAATCCATTATTAATGATTAATTAGTAATGATTAATTGCCTTTCTGCTTCCTTCCAACATTCAAAGATAGATTTTTTTAAAACATTACCGATGATATAGAACTCAAGATAAAGTTTAAATTTGCAAGATATCTAACAAGTAAAAAATACGAGTATGAACAAAACTATACTTTTTATCTTGGTTGCCGCCCTGACAGGCTTTTCAACCAGTGTATTTGCACAAGCAAAACGCTATGTGATTTTTGAACATTTTACCCAGGCAAGCTGTGCCCCATGCGCAGCGCAGAATCCTTTTATGCAAGTCACCCTTGATGCAAATGTAGGAAGGGTTCATCACATTGCCTATCATACAAGCTGGCCGGGTGTTGACCCGATGAATACATATAATGCGATTCAGGTTGCCGATCGTGTCAGCTATTATGGTGTAACCGGAGTACCGGATGTTATTGGACTTGGCAATAAATATGAAGGAAGTCCTACCGGAGTCACCCAGGCCCTGGTTGATAATTTGGCCTCCGACCCTGCACCAATCCGGGTTATTGTAAAGGAGACTTCCAACGGTACTGTACGCACGGTGACGGTGAAGGTGTTCACCGTGGATACCATTGCAGCTGCCACCTATAAGATAAGGTTAGCCGTGCTGGAAAAATGGGTTCATTACACAACTCCACCGGGTTCTAACGGAGAGAAAAATTTCCCTGATGTATTCCGGAAGATGGTACCATCAACTGCCGGTGAGTTATATACACCTGCAGGAATTGGTGATTCGGTAACTTTCACCTACACCTATAACCTCGATATGGCAAAATGGGATACCACGCAGATTTACTCACTCGCTTTTATTCAGAACGAAACCACAAAAGAGATAATTAATTCAGGATCAACTATTGATCCTTCATGGGAATTGGTGGGTGTTGATCCTGTGTTTAAAAAAGGAATATCCGGAGATGTGAAAACTTTTCATTATAAAGTTCACAATCTTGGAAGTGCCGCCGAGTTCTTTCGTTTTAAGCTGATTTCAGACCAGCCAACCGGATGGAGTGCCGATTTTACCCTCAATGGCCAGCTGAATCCCGATTCAGTAGATATTTCCATCCCGGCAAAGACAACCTATGATCTGTCAGTAGATGTTACCATCGGTTCAGGTGTTGGATTGGGTATCTTCGCCATTTCGATGAAATCGCTCGACAATCCTGAATTTGCAACAGTTTCTCTGAAATCCTTTGTGATATCAGGAGTTAAGGAGATGATTGTCAACAACGATGCAGGATGGGGTGATGGCAGCGGCTTGACTACAGGCAGTTTCCAGCAGAAATATATCGATGCTCTTGTCTATTCTGGAAGTACAGCCTATGCAGTTGTTGACATGACAACGTTAAAAAAAGCATTTAACTATGACTGTTTGTCTGAGGTTGTAAACTATTTTTTCAATATCGGATGGTCGTTCCCGGCATTCACCAACGAATCGGTTGAACTTCTTAAATCGGAGTTGAACGCTGGAAAACGTCTGTTTGTTTCAGGTCAGGATATTGGTTGGGATGTGTGGACTGCTGCCTCCGGTGGGGGTCATGGCACCGATTCCACAAAGGCATTTTACACCAATTATCTGTGTTCGCATTTTATTACTGATGGCACTACAGCGAACAATCAGTTCATAGCGAATGTATTGGATCCTGTTTTCGGACAAGTTCCTACATCCCCTCTGACAAATGTTTATGGTGGCTCCAATTTTTTCCCGGATGAAATTAATGCAATTGGTTTGGGCTCCGATATATTTTATTATAACGCAACGCAAACTAAAATCGGTGGTGTGAAGGCAGAAAATGGTACCTGGAAAATTGTCTACCTGGCTGCCAGTCTGGAAATGATATCCGATGACGTATCCCGCAATGAAGTGATCAAAACAGCGCGCGTCTGGTTCGGAGGAACGCCGGTAGGTATTGATGCTGACAAACCGAAAACAGCTCAGCTTGGGCAGAATTTTCCGAATCCGGCAAAAGATCAGACAATCATCCGGCTATCTGCAATCGACAGGGATATGACTATTGAAGTTAGTGATCTGATGGGTCAGACCTTGTTAAATGTGCCTGTGAAAGCCGGTGCATCAACAATTCAACTATCCACCTCCACGATGCAAAATGGCCTCTATTTTTATCGCCTGATCAGTAGCGGAATGGTGGTTGATACAAAGAAGATGCAGGTACAAAGATAAATGGTGAAATGCAGGGCTGCCGGTTTCGCTGTCTAGCTATTTTGCTACTTCACCACAATTTTTGCGAAGCTGTTTGAATATGCAGCAAAAAATCCTACGCCACCATTGCTCACATTTCCTTTTATATTGGCAGGTGGGCCGCTGAAGAAGGGGATATTGAATCCCGATTGGTCCACTTCGTTTATAAAATTAAAATATTCTTTGGTAATTCCCGACATCTGGAGCATGATTGTGTCGC
>CAYNMU010000151.1:0-4051 GCA_964398395.1 uncultured Eubacteriales bacterium | reverse complement strand
CCGGATTATCCGCTTCCTTATGAAAATGTGTTTTTGGCAGATGGAAAAGACAAAATGTACAAATAGTTTCTTCATGCCTGAACAAGGTATTTCCACAAGACATGCACGTTCGGGGATAGAAAAGCGAAACCAGATCATCGATGAAACGGACTGCATTCATTATTTTTCTTTATAAAGGCAACAGGCAACGTGGGAAGAGAAAAGTTGAAGTAGATCCTGAAATAAAACAGTGGTGTAAATGTAATGAATATTCAGGGTAATTATTCACTTTCCGGAATTGACAATTGTGAAATTTGATATCCCTCCTCGCCCGTATTTCTGTTTTGTCTGGCTGTTGCCAAAATCCTTACTTTTGAAAATAATTCACTTAACTCATTTATGGAGAAAGTTCCTTTGCTACAATTGTCTGAACTCACTGTTTCATTTAGTTCTGATACAGGATGCACGACTGCCGTAAATGATGTTTCCCTTAAAATCAACAAAGGAGAAACCCTTGGCATTGTTGGAGAATCAGGATCAGGAAAATCAGTCACATCGCTGGCCATCATGCGATTACTCCCTTCAAAAGGGTGCATAATAAATACGGGGAAAATTATCTATCAACCTGAAGATGGCGGCAGCATTGACCTTCTTAATCTGGAGGAACGTGAAATGCGAAATTACCGTGGCAAAGAAATAGCCATGATCTTTCAGGAACCTATGACATCTCTCAACCCTGTTCACCGATGCGGGGAGCAGGTTGCTGAAGCTATCATGCTCCATGAAAAAATAACACATCAGCAAGCCCGTGATAAGACTCTGGATTTGTTCAGAGAAGTTTTACTTCCCCGTCCGGAAGATATCTATAAAGCTTATCCGTACCAGCTTTCCGGAGGTCAGAAGCAAAGGGTAATGATAGCAATGGCTATTTCGTGCAAGCCCTCGTTGCTAATTGCCGATGAACCTACTACTGCGTTGGATGTTACTGTTCAAAAAACCATACTGGCGCTGCTGAAAACCCTTCAGCAAAAGCATGGAATGGGTATTATTTTTATTTCACACGACCTTGGCGTGGTGGCAGAAATTGCCGACAAAGTAGCCATTATGTACAAAGGTGAAATTGTTGAGCAAGGTTTAATTTCCGATGTCTTCAACCATCCGCAACACCCTTATACGCAAGGATTATTGGCTTGCCGTCCTCCGCTTGATAAAAGGCTTCGCCTACTCCCCACCGTCAGTGATTTTGTGAAAGGAGATATTTCTGAACTCAATTTGCCTTCTTTGGAGGTTTCGCAGCAGGAACGAAGCCTTTTTCATCAGGAACTCTATAGCCGGAAACCTCTTTTAGAAGTAAATAATCTGCAGACCCATTTCCCGATAAGACAAGGTATTTTCTCCAGAATAAAAAGCGTTGTAAAAGCTGTTGACGACATTAGCTTTGTGGTTTATCCCGGAGAAACCCTCGGCCTTGTTGGCGAATCGGGAAGCGGAAAAACTACACTCGGGCGCAGCATCCTGCGACTTGTAGAGCCTACATCCGGAAAAATTACTTTCAGCGGACAAGTAATTTCAGGTTTATCCCAAAAAGAAATGCGCCCTATGCGCCGGAAGTTGCAGATCATTTTTCAGGATCCTTATTCTTCACTTAATCCGCGCATTACCGCTGGCCGGGCAATTATGGAACCCATGACGGTACATAAACTTCATGGCAACAACAATCAACGCAAAGCCAGGACACTTGAACTTCTTGAAAAAGTAGGTCTCCTCCCCGGGCATTTCCATCGCTATCCGCATGAGTTTTCGGGCGGACAACGGCAACGAATCTGCATAGCCCGGGCTTTAGCTACCAATCCCGAATTTATCATCTGCGATGAATCCGTTTCAGCACTTGATGTTTCTGTGCAGGCTCAGGTTCTCAACCTTCTGAATGACCTTAAACGGGAATTTGGTTTCACATACATCTTCATCTCCCATGACTTGTCGGTCGTAAAATTCATGAGCGACCGCATGATGGTAATGAAAGATGGCATGGTGGTGGAGGAAGGTGAAGCTGACCAGGTTTATAAAAATCCTCAGTCAGATTATACCCGGGCACTTATTGGCGCAATTCCTGCTGCTAAGCAGTTTGGGAATTAGTCATTATTTCTTCATTATTTAAAAAGCAGTTTCTCAGAATTACATTAACAATCCAATCAGGATAGCTGCCGTTTTGGTTCTTTTGCTGATTATTGGTCACTTTTGGCTACCTTTGATTGATTAAAGAAATAATCTCTCTCATGCCACGAAAAAAGCCCTCAGCAACCAAGAAACCAAAGGTACAGCAAGCCCGGAATACATTTGTAAATTCTGTTTTCAATGTATTTTCCGCAGATCCTTATAAATCTTCAAATTTCAGGCAGATATCAGCTAAACTCGGAGTTAGCGATAAAGTTGGTAAGTCAATGGTATCTTCAATACTGGAAGAACTTTGCCATAATAATTCCATAGTTGAAATGAACCGTGGAAAATACAAGCTAAATCCTGATCTTATAAAGGCAATTGCTGCTTCAAATTCTGTTACCGGAAAAGTTGATATGAAACAAACCGGCAAGGCATACGTAATTACAGAAGAACTCCCTGAAGATGTTTATATAGCCCCCAATAATACGTTTCATGCACTCAATGGCGACATCGTGAAAGTTCACCTGTTCCCCACGCGCAAAGGCCGTAAAACCGAAGGGCAGATTGTTGAGATTATTGAACGTGGCCGAAAACAGTTTGTTGGTGTTATGCATGTTTCGGGTAAGTTCGCATTTCTTGTACCTGATAATGCAAGTATTCCCGTTGATATTTATATTCCGCTCACAGCGTTGAAGGGAGCTAAACATGGACAGAAAGTCGTTGCCCGGATTACTGACTGGCCTTCTGAAGCAACCAACCCGATAGGTGAAGTGCTTCATGTGCTAGGAGAGCCTGGAAACAACGACGTGGAGATGAATTCGATTCTTGCTGAATTCGATTTTCCACTTCACTTTCCAAAGGAAGTAGAACAGGAAGCCCAAAATATCCCAAATAGTGTATCAGCTGAGGAAATAAGCAGGCGAAGGGATTTCCGTGATGTGTGGACATGCACTATTGACCCTGTTGATGCGAAGGATTTTGATGATGCTCTTTCACTGAAAAGACTCGGTGACGGTCGATGGGAAATTGGCGTCCACATCGCTGATGTTTCGCATTATGTAAAACCCGGTTCACTTATTGACCGGGAAGCATTCGATAGGGGAACTTCCATTTACCTGGTTGACCGTACCATTCCGATGCTTCCGGAACAACTCTCCAATCTTGTATGCTCGCTCCGGCCCGATGAAGAAAAGCTCTGCGTTTCTGCCGTCTTCGAAATGGATGAACAGGGACATATTTTTAGCGAATGGTTTGGAAGAACCGTTATTAATTCAAATCGTCGGTATGCCTATGAAGAAGTGCAGACCATGATTGAAGGTGCTGAAGGTGATTTTAAAGATGAATTAATGACGCTTCGCAGGATTTCCGAAAAACTACGAAATGAAAGGTTTCATACCGGATCTATTGCATTCCATTCCACAGAAGTGAAATTTAATCTCGATGAAAAAGGAAAGCCTTTGGGAACGTATATAAAAGAGCAAAAAGAAGCTAATTTTCTGATCGAGGATTTTATGTTACTCGCAAACCGGAGAGTTGCTGAAAGAATCGGGAAAGTTGACAGCAAATCAAAGCCGAAAACATTTGTTTACCGCATACACGATGAGCCAAATGCCGAAAAACTAGCTAATTTTTCCGACTTCCTGCATAAACTTGGCTATAAGCTGAACATAGGTTCGCGCAAAGGTGTAGTGAGCTCTTTTAATAAACTGTTCGAAGATATTGCAGGTAAGGGTGAGCAGAACATGATCGAATCTATCGCCATCCGCACCATGGCAAAAGCAATCTATTCAACAAAAAATATCGGCCATTACGGGCTTGCATTCAGGTTTTATACCCACTTTACTTCGCCAATCCGCAGGTATCCTGATTTGATGGTTCATCGGTTATTACTGAACTATATGGAAGGGAAATC
>CAYNMU010000150.1:0-4075 GCA_964398395.1 uncultured Eubacteriales bacterium | reverse complement strand
ACGAAGAGACAGATCGCTTCACTCGGACAGAGCCGAACTCGCGCTAAAGCGCTCAAACAGCGGCTCTGTTTGTCCTCGTTTCAGCGGCTGTCTCTATTCGTCGCTTTGCAAGGATGCCTGCAGGAACAAACACCCTTCATTCGCAGAGGAAAACACAACTTCTACATACAACGATAAAAGTTGCTATTTTCTGAATCAAGAGATCATCAGTTATTAAAAAACCAGCATTCAGAAACAAACAACAAGTTTTTCTGAATGCTGGTTTTTTTATGCAAGGATAGTTTTTACGGAATTGTATAGATTTTTACCTTGAACGGTCAATAAAAATATCATACTCATACTGCTGCAAAGATAGCCAAGACTATCAAAGCTTCGAAATGACATGACTTGCCGCTGCTTTCTCTTGAAAGCTCTTGCTAAGCGCTCGCTCAAATTATTGTTTGTAGGAACCCTCGCATCGTACAGAAAAAGCAGGTGATTATCTTTGAATTTCTCGAGTCGCTTGTAAAGATTATGTCCTTCGATGTAGTACTTGCTCGGTGGTTCATATTCGTATTCAACCCTTGCAATGGCTAGTATTTTCAGATACTCGTTTTCAAATTCGAGAGCGATGCTTTTTTCAAAAAGCTCATCTAAACCCAAGCGGTTTCGATAGTGAATCATTTGCTGGATGAGTTCCCTCATTTTTTTGTTCCAAGTTAGTGAAGGTTCATTTTCCATGCTGTTTTTCAGATAGCGCAAAACGTGCACAAGGCATTCCTGATGATTGTCTCCATAATTATAGAGCGTCACATCATGGTCATGAACAAGGATTCCCTGATAATCCTCAACGGGAGTCCCTTTTAGTCCTTCATGCCCCTTATGTTCTCTGGCAAAATACATGGCAATTTCCGGTGTTGCACAAATGGCTACCTGAACACTCTTGCCGTTTAATCGACCACCGGTGAAATCGGTATTCATGACCGGAGACAGCAGCAGATTCGAAAAGGATTTTTTTTGCTCCGTCTCTGTTTTTTTAGAAAACTCTTCACAGAGTCCGTTGATCATTCCTTTTGAAATTTGTAGTTTCCCCTCTGTCAATTCAGATAGAAAATCACGCACTTTGTCTATGGAAACATTGCAGCGGTTGTTCAGCAAAAAAGCGAGAGCTTTCACACTCCCTCCATAGTTGACATCATTGACTACATTGGCTGGAAAGTCAGCGTGGACACGCTGACCTGTCTTTCGATTTCTGAATTCAGGGGTGCTAAATTCGGTTACAGTAGCATAAACACACAGATTAATGACTTGCTTTGTGATGATCTTTCCCGTTTCTTTATAATCCGCAGTGTTTTTATACTCATCCGGTACATCAATATGAACCGTATTGGTTGGCAGAAGCTTTCTTCTTTTGTGCCCCGTATGACCGACTTGTCCTCCGGGTTTCCTGCCTGTCTTTTCGCGATTGTTGGTGATTACTTTACGATTGATTTTCATGGATGACGGCAAAGATGAATTCTCATAATCGCGATTGATCTGAGCTTTTAATTTCAGATTTTTCCCTTTTTCTTCTTCCAATTCAATAAGTGTTTGATACAATTCTGTTGTTTTGTCGTGAAGGTTTTCTCTCGTTTCAGCAAGAGCAGTTTCAGCGTTTAGTATCCTCATCTCCAATTTTTTTATTTCACAGTCTTTGTGCTGCAACTCCTGAGAATGCTCTTTCTCAATGTCTTCGGCTACGAGCAACCAGTTTTTTCGAACAGTGGTCGTTTGACAATGAGCCTCTGCCAAATCCGATTTTAGTTGCTTGATTTTCCTATCGCAAGCTGAAAGTTGTTTATTGAACTCCGAACGCATCACCATATACTTTTCGCCCGACTCAAACAAGTTTAATTTTGCAGTCAGGTTTTTTACTTTGTATTCAAGATGTGTGATGTATTCGAAGTGGATGTTCATAACCGGCTATTTTTCTCCTTTCAATTCACTGTTTTCCTTCTTCAATGCTGCAATCAGCGTTTCTTGAGCCATGCATTTTTTATGAAGTTTATCGTAAAGAACTTTGTAGTCTGGATCATCGACTTTGTCTTCGACGACTTCAGTTTCATTGACCTTGTCTTTTTTACATCTTCCATCTGTTGAAATTATTTCGCCTGACACAGGATCCAAACGTCCTATTAATGTCCTTTTTGCTCGACTTTGCTTTTTCTCTTTATCCCAGAATGACAGTGATTCATAGGCATAGGTAATTCCTGAACGTTTGTCGTGTTGATAAATGATGGCCATAAGTATTTCCTCCTTAAAATCGTTATGTATATATTATAACACATAACGATTTTAAACGCAAGAGAAAAAGCATTAAAAATGCGATAAATTCAACGAATTTTAACGTTTTTAATGCTTTTTTTATGATGTATTTGTGGTTATGCGTTCTGTTTATTTTGGCTATACGAGTTGCGTTATCTTGCTGCGAATGAAGGGTGTTTGTTCCTGTAGGCAGCCTTGCAAAGCGACGATTAGAGACAGCCGCTGAAGCGAGGACAAACAGAGCCGCTGTCTGAGCGCTTTAGCGCGAGTTCGGCTCTGTCCGAGTGAAGCGATCTGTCTCTTCGTCGCGGAGCATAGATGCCGGAAGGAACAAATACCCTTCATGACTGTTCTACATAACTTCTCAAGCCTGAATATGTTAATACTAGAGTTAGGCTAGGGTGTGAACAGTAACTGTATGAAGCAACACATGAGTATGGAGCCGGGTGGGCGAATCGATAATTAGAATGTGGTTCTATTTTTGTCATATGATTTGAAGAAATATAGACTTCAAGATTTAGATGAATAAACTCCCCATTAGCAAAAATCCAGACAACTCATGCAAACATCCATGTTATAATGAGATGGCTAGTATGATGACAATCAGGGCATTTTAATCGAACGAATTTTCTATTGGATTCCTTCAACAATGATGGCGAGATATGACATAAAATGCATCCACACAATCCCTCTCTTCACGACATTCGACAGGGGCTATTGCCTCAATTCAGAATCGCATGGATTTGTATGTGAAAAAATATCTGCCATATATAAAAAATAAGACATAAATGAAGAATCATATGAAAAGGAGAAGAAGCATGACGTCAGATGAATTACTAATAGAGAAAGCGATTCAATTTGGAGCATACAGGGCTTATGTCATCGATGTAGATAAAATTACTTTTGACGAAGGTTTGAGAAATTACTGCGAGGTGAACTACTGCGGCAGTTTCGGCAAGAACTACGCCTGCCCTCCGGATGTGGGATCAGTCAGCGTGGTCATAGAAAAAGCGAAGTCCTATAACAAAGCATTGATTTTCCAGACAATCGGCCAGTTGGAGGATTCATACGATTTTGAAGGCATGCAGGAAGCTGCCAGCATCCATACCGACGTATCAAACAAAATCGATGATGAGGTGAAGCAGCAATATACGAATTACCTGCAATTGACGGTTGGAGGTTGCTCGGTTTGTAAAACGTGCGCTATCGTCGATAGTCTGCCATGCAGGTTTCCAGATCGTGCTGTATCTTCATTAGAAGCCTATTGTATGAATGTTTCCACTCTGGCGGGTCTGTGTAATATGAAATACATCAATGGAAAAGACACCGTGACTTATTTCGGCGCTTTTTTGTACAGCTAGATGCCACGTGGATTGCTTTTTTACATAGCGGATTTATCAAGGAACTTGTGACGCTTTCATTCATTATGAATTACCTTGTCCCCCCATCCAGTTTAAGCAGTAAAATTGAATTATATGTATGAATAAATCAAAATATTACAATATATATTAATATAAAAATCAATATATATTGCAATTGAATGAAGATACGTTCGCGCTGCAATGTCAATTTAAGGTTGCCTATCAGTATCAATTATCAGAAAGAACAACCAATACAGCTATACGTGCATATTTTGATGAGGATATTCATCCCGAAAGAATCATCCTATATATATATAGGTGAGTTTTGGGATTCAAATTGTACCTCACGAGACGTTGATCATCTTTGATGAAATCCAGACATGTGAAAGAGTACTGACTTCATTGAAATATTTTCGCGAACTGAACCCGGA
>CAYNMU010000149.1:0-4088 GCA_964398395.1 uncultured Eubacteriales bacterium | reverse complement strand
CCACTCTTGAACAACACTTTGATATGGTGCTGAGTAATAAACATACTTCTTATGTGGTTTATTCCAATTTCTTCCTGTTGCCCTGCAACCCAATAACCATCTGCCATCATAAAATCCCCAATGCCAAAAACATTCTCTGTTAAAATGTAAATCTTTTAATAATTTGGCTGTTGTGAAATCAATTTGTTTTTCCATAATTAAAATCCAGTAATTTTCTTATAATAAACCCAATTATATAAAAATGAAATTTCTTTAAGTCTCATTTTAACCATATCCAACTCACTCTTTGGTATTATGGCATGATTATCCATTTCAAGAGCATAACTACTATAATCTATATGCTTGTTTATTAGTGCTTCTAAATATTCTTTGGGTGTTGATGCTGTTTTACCATCATAATACCCTCTTAACCACCTTAAACAGTGTATTTCCGCACTATGAGTATCAGTATAACCCACAGGAAATGGTATGTTGGGCTTTTCAATTCGTTCCAAATATTTATAAACCTTCTTTTTTTCTATGTATTTCATATATTCCACATTAAATAACTTTTAGTGCTTCATAAATTGCTTCATCCAAAGCTTCTTCATAACTATCATATTTTTTCCAAATATAATTACCACAACCTTGTGTACCATCTAGTGTTACAATTTCAATCATTGGAAAGTGCATCTTTAAACCATTGGTTGCCACACGAATATAAATGTGGTACTTATCTCTCAACCATTTTTGAAGTAAAGCCATTTCCACGCACCAATTCTCCACATCATCACCATAATTCTCCAAATAGGTTGGTTGAAGATAGTCGTAACCCTTTTCAATAGCTAAATTAATAATATCGATTTTATTCATGGATTGATTATTGAAATTTAAGACCTTCAGGTGATGACCACCAAAACATAAATCCATCTTGTTTTTCTTTTTCTTCCATTTGTTTTATGTTTTTTTCATCATCATCATAAAATGACATTGTAATACTTACGTATGGATTAATACTATTATTACCCAAATCAATACAATACCCGATTTTTCCCCTTTGTAATCTATCGGGATTTGCTTTTATACTTTCATAAACTTCTCTTGCTGATGTTTTCATTTTATTTGTTTTAAACCAATTAATAATGCTGCTTCTAAGGCTTCTTCGTAAGAATTAAACTCCCACATACAATTTTGTTCCTGATGTACATAAATGTAGCCGTGTGTACTTATAAATGCATGATAGGTATTATCAAAACCACCCAAACCAATTTGAATGTGTATATTATGAACCTCTCTAAGCCATCTTTGGAGTTGATAGAGTGTTGGGGCTAAATAACCCTCAACGTCAACCCAAGGTGGTTTATATTCATGAAAATGACCATCTTTTAAATAAAATGGCATGGATTCATTAACATATCTTACACCTTTATCATACGCTAATTCAGCAATTTCAAAATTAACTATTGGGTCTTTAGGATCAAAAAATTCTTTTGGTTTCATACATTAAATATTTTTAATTAATTTCAATCCATTATTCAATCCAATTTCCAAAGCTTCTTCGTAGGTGTTACATTTTTTACTTTTATGTTTATAGCCATCATTAAGACCATCATTTATACATATAACATCACAGACAAATGTAACTTTGGGTATTCCATAATGATCATAATAAGGTTGCATAATCATTTGAATGTTATGGGTTTCTCTTAACCAACGTTGAAGTTCAGATTGTGTTGGGGCTTGAATACCAGATTTTAGTTCATCTAATTTACACAAATAATGCCAAGCACTTTTGGGTTCAATTAGGGTTTCATAATTGGGGTTGTAACCACAATCACATAAAATATCAAACCCAACTTCTTTTGCTTTTTTGGCAGTCTCAAATTTAACTATCATATTAAATATATTTACACAATGTGGTTTCGTAATGCTGATTGTAATGCTCCTTCTAAGGCTTCTTCGTATGTCGTGTAATGTAAAATATTATCATAATTTGTAATATCACAATAATATTCATCTTCTACATATCTACATAATATGTACGTATATAATGGTTCAGGGTCACAAATTGATTGCGATTGTGGGGCAACAAAAATACCAATGTTCTTTTCTTCTCTCAACCAACGCTGCAACATTGCTTGTGTTGGTGCTGAAACAAGATCATTATACACATCCCAATCAAAGTCACCATCATTATAATTAGGAAATACGGTCTTATTTTTTTCGGCTTCTTCTTCACTCCAATTAGCATGGGTAAATGAATTAATGCTCATATTATTACATTTTTCATCATCCATGAACTCTTCGCCATTATAAATTCTTGTTATTAATCTTCTAATATCCTGATTATAATTAAAATAAACATCAGATTCATTAATAATATCAGAAATTTCAAAATTTCTTATCGTTTTTTCTTTTTCAAAAACTTTCGAAAGTAATCCTTCACCTCCAAGAAGAAAGTTAAATAACACTAAGTCGTATTTGATGGGCTTATCTTCCCATGTATTATGACAATAACAATGTGGCACAGGGGCATCAAAACCCTTTTCTTTTGCTAATTTAGCAATCTCAAATTTAATTATCATTTTTTACCAATTTAATAAGTGTTCTTAAACATTCTAATTGTGCTTCTTCATAAGTTTTATAATCATTCTCAGAGAATGTGTGTGAGCCATATTCAAAGTTTCCTGTTTTATAACAAAAACAATCCATATCTCCCCTCCATAATATTTCAGCCTGTATATGATATTTCTCTCTAAAGAATTCAAAAGCTTGTTGCCATAAAGGAACACCACAAATACCAAATTGGTGAAGTTCTAAATCTTCTGCAACATCTTCAGAAGTTATGTAATCACCATTAATGAACATTCTCTCTTCTTTTAGAACATAATGGTCACCAACTATAGTTCCATCGCCAAATCCAATTAAATCTGCAAAACAATGATAATCAAATCCTAATTCCTCTAATTCTTTTGCTTCCTCAATAGGAATGAAATTCATTTCCATATTTTTCATACAATATATTTTAAGGCTCTATATAATGCATCTTCCAGTGCATCTTCATATTTTAAAAATACATCTTTCTTATTGACATATGACCATTCAAATAATTCATCCTTAACAAACCAAAATTTAAAATGATATGTTACATGTAAATCAGCCCAATGTTCTGAACATTCTTCAATATGAATATTATGATTTTCTCTCAACCACTTTTGTAAACAACTCTGACTTACAGCATCAACACAATCTTCAAGTTCATACTCAATAAACCATTTTTGAGGGTGAATAATACCTTTAGAATTAAAATAATAATTTTCACTTGAAATTGGTAAAATAAATCCACACTCTCTAGCTAATAAAGCCGTTTTATATTTGATATGTTCTTCTTTCATATTTTTCAATCATTTATCATTTCAAAAGTATTTTCACATTTACTACACCAAAGATATTCTTCATATCTTCCACCATTTGGATATACATCATCTTCTTTATCGGGTTCTATCGTTTCCAATAAGATTTGGCAATATGGACAAAAATCACCTGATATCATAATTTGGGATTTTGTGTTGGTTTTATTTTACCTGATAGTATATCTCTTTGTGCTTTCGGAAAATAATCCAAATGTAACTGACTCAATGTTACCGACCAACCAATTTCAGGATATTCTTCAGTATCATCAAAATAAGTATATTTAATCATACCTTTGAGATTTGAACCAGCTTCTACTATTCTACCACTATCAAGAGTAACTTTAAATACCCCTTCACCAACATGTGTTATTAATATAGGTGTTTCTTCCATAATTTATTGTTATTAATCAATATTAACATGTGGTTTTGAATAGATATTTTTAAGCCAATCTGGTTTTTCAGAATTATTAGTATTTACCTCTAAAGCATCAAACCTTGTTTCCTTATCGGCACATCCCCAACATATATCATCGGGTAGGCCATAAATTGTAAGGTTTATTTCTTCGTGACAATATTTACATTTCATAATGTTTTTTATATCTTATACGTAATAAAAATAAAAATGTTACAAAATTCGTGAAAAAAAATTAATCTCTAATATTTGAATCTTTATAATATTTTCTCCAATCTTCTTTC
>CAYNMU010000148.1:0-4119 GCA_964398395.1 uncultured Eubacteriales bacterium | reverse complement strand
TCAGGTCATGACCTATGATATCAATAAGCTGGTCTTTTTGGCAGAGGAGTAACTTTCGGGGTGAACACCTGTGTTATCAAGCACATTCTTACTCTCTTGTATGCGCATAAAGCCCGCGCATTGCTCAAAAGCTTTAGCGCCTAGCTTTGGTACCTTCATCAGTTGCGTGCGTGCCGAAAAAGCGCCGTTTTCCTCGCGGAATGTTACGATGCTTTTGGCAACTGTTGCGTTTATGCCTGCCACTCTGGACAACAGCGAAGGGGATGCGGTGTTTAAGTCAACACCAACGCTGTTAACGCAGTATTCAACCACACCGTCAAGCGCGCTGCCAAGCTCTTTTTTTGGCATATCGTGCTGATATTGCCCAACGCCTATCGCTTTCGGGTCAATCTTTACAAGTTCGGCCAATGGGTCCTGTAATCTGCGGGCTATTGAAACAGCGCTGCGGATTGAAACATCAAATTGCGGAAATTCCTCCGCTGCTAGCTTTGAAGCGGAATAAACGGATGCGCCGGCCTCGCTTACAACCATATAAGCAACCTTGCTTTTCAACTCTTTTAAGATTTCTGCTGTGAATATTTCTGTTTCTTTCGACGCGGTTCCATTGCCGATAGCAATTATTGAGATTTTATGCTTTTCAATAAGGCTTTTTACAGTTGCTTTTGCCTGTTCCCGTTGTGCGTCGGAATGTGTCAGGTAAATTACGCCGGTGTTAAGCACCATGCCTGTTGCGTCAACAACCGCTACTTTGCAGCCTGTGCGGTAACCCGGGTCAAGTCCCAAAGCAACATTTCCTTTAACGGGCGGCTGCAAAAGCAGTTCACGCAAATTAACCGAAAAAACCTTGATAGCCGCCGCGGCAGCCTTTTCAGTGAGCATAGTTCTGATTTCACGCTCGATTGACGGGAATATCAAGCGGTCATAGGCATCTTTGCCTGCTTCCCGCACAGTTTCCGTGCAAGGTGAACCGGTTGGCGCAAGGGTGGAAGCGGTTATCAAATTTGCAGCTTTCACAGCGTCAAGGTTAACGCTAACTTTTAAGAATTCCTCCCGTTCACCTCTGTCAATCGCAAGTATCCGATGCCCTGCAATCCGATTAACGGGTTCGGAGAAGTTGTAATACATTGTATAAACACTCTCGGCGTTTTCTTTTGATGCTTTGGATTCTAAGATGCCTGATGTAATAAAAAGCTGGCGCAGTTTGCGGCGAATATTCGCGTCATCCGAAATGTTTTCGGCAATAATATCCATCGCACCTTGAAGCGCTTCCTCGGCAGAGGCAACGCCCTTTTCTTCGTCAATGTAAGCGACAGCCATTTCAAGCGGTTGCGAGCTTTTGGGGCTTTGAGTATAGATTGCGTCTGCAAGCGGTTCCAAGCCTTTTTCACGGGCAATAGAAGCTTTTGTACGCCGTTTCGGTTTATATGGGCGGTAAATATCTTCTATTTCAGCGAGCGTTTCCGCCTTTTGTAGGGCGGCGGCAATCTCATCTGTCATTTTTTCCTGTGATTCAATGGAGGCGAAAACTTCGCCTCTTCGTTTGTCGAGGTTGCGAAGGTATTCCAGCCGCTCCGAAAGCTCCCTCAGCACCTGGTCATCGAGTTCGCCATGCACTTCTTTGCGGTATCGCGCAATAAAGGGGATAGTGTTGCCCTCATCAATGAGCTTAACAGTGTTTTCTACCTGCCAAGTTTGAATATGAAATTGGGTGGTTAATACTTGAATAATGTCCATTAATGTCTCCTAAAATTATATTTAAAATCGAAATATTTATCGTTTCCCTTTAAGTTGCCTGATGTCTCGGCCGCAAAACTGTAAGGAGATATAGTTGCCCGTTATTCTTGAAGTTATGCGCTGTGTGTATTTTTGCTCAAGCTCTTCGGGGGTGAGGTTTGTATTGATTATAACAGGCAGACCTCGGGAGATGCGCGTGTTGATAATATTGTAAATAGCGGCAACGGTAAACGAAGTCGAAAATTCGGTACCTAAATCGTCGAGAATCAGCAAATCACAATCAAGCAAAGCCTGTTCGGCGTTGCCTGTATCCTCGTTATTCCGCCCGAAATGTTCACGCTCCAACTTGCTTAGAAGATTTTGCGAGGAACCATAAATAACGCCATATCCCTGGTTGACAATATGCCCCGCAATCGCTAAAGAAAGATGCGTTTTGCCTAAACCCGTTTTGCCGTGCATAAAAATGCTTGGGGAGGAAGTATCAAAATCATCGGCATAGTCTTTGCAAAAATTAAAAATTTCTTTCATGCGGTTATAAGGCGAAATGCCGGTTTCAGCATCAATCCCTTTTGGGTAAAAGTCTAAATTGAAGCTTTCGAAGGTGGAACTCACAACAGGCGACAGGTCACTAAGCTCCGCAAATGCGAGTGAACGTAAAAGAGAAGTTCGGCAGTCACAGGACTTTCCATTGACAAAACCATTATCATTGCACTTGCTGCAAACAGGTTGTACTTCAAGATAATCCTTCGAAAATCCTACGGTTGCAAGCAACTTAATTCGGTGAGCCTGTGCCGCAAGGTTCTGTACGGCAAGTTTTTTGATAAATTCCTGTGCGTCGCCGCCCATACCGATGGCTTTTACAACAGCAAGTCCGGTCGCTGACATTTCCTTTTCAATCTCGAGCAATTCAGGCAGTTTTTTTATTGCCTCGGCATGACGCTTCTCTTGCTCAGCTTGCGCCCGGTCTCTTCGGCGTTCGAGTTCAGCAGTTGCGCGCTCGTAGGTTTTTTGGCTGTAACTCATTATTTTTTCCTCTTTTCATATACAATTGGGTCGTGTAGTGCACTGCGTTTAAACTCTTCCAAATCATATGAGGCTTCGCTGCTTTTGCCGCTCTGCTTTTTGCTTTTTTGGGCGGCTCTTGCGTTGTTTGCGTTTTCAACATCTTCAGGTGTTTTTATGCCTGTCTTGTGCCAAGTCTGAAGAACTTTGTCAATGTATGGCAGGCTTAACCTTTGGCAGTGATTTGCCATCTGCTCATAAGCAAGGTAAATCATTTCGGCATCAAACCCTAAGTCATCACTCCAACTTTTGATATATGGCAGCTGCGCGGATGTCGGGCGTGAGTTGCTTATGCCTGCCATTGCGGCGAATTGCTTCCACTGCGTGTTGCTTGTTCGCAGGGTGGTTATTTGTTCATCCGCTTTTTCAATGGTGTCAATTTCTTTCTCCGCCCAATTCTTTCCAATGGCGGATATATAGGAATAAGAGATTTTATTGATCGAAACGGCATATTCAAGTATCATCAAAATTACTTCAACAGGCAATCCGTATTGGTCATGTATCATAAGCATGGCACATTGACCTTCGTAGCCGATTGTGCGTCCTAATTTGAGCTGTGCTTCATTAAAAAGGAAGCTGATTTCGGGCGATTCTTTGGCGCGCGCTAAAATCTGTTCATAGTTAGGTTTAGCTACCGGCAAAGCCGCAAAAGTTTTCTTCGGTTGTTCGGTTTGATTTTCTTCGGCTAATTCATTTAAGTTTGCAAAGGTTACTTGAGTCGGCAGAGCAGAGCTTTCTTTATTTGCTTCTTTCTTTACCGTGTCAATGCTATTATCATCAGCTTGCAAAATACCGTTTTCAACCCAATAATGCATTGCGTCTACCGTATCGGCTCTTTTCTGCCCGATAGCGGATGAAAGCTGGTCAAGATCTATATCCTCCGAGGCATGCCGAAGCAGCCAAAGCAATGCTTTCAGCTGCGTTGCGCCGGCCATGCGTATATGCTTATCCACAACCTGTGAAGGGACAGGAAAAGCCGCACCCCATGCTGATGGATTTACCTTGTAGCTCATTAACACACTTCCTAATTTTGGAATACTAATTGTATCTATTATACACATACATAGCTAAAAAGGGAATAAAATAATATAAAAATTAAGCATTATACAACTTTTCTAATCGACCAAAGTTATACCACTACAGCTAGTGCTGACGGCGCCGCCAGACACAATTCAATCGGCAAAATGACAAATAATTCGATTAAAACGGAACTGTACGCCCGGCGGGGTTGTTGTTAGAAAAAATTAATAAGAAAAAAGGCAAAAAAGATGTTGACAAAGGGTTGGTGTTTTGGTACTATAGTCGAGCGCCTCAGGAACGGCA
>CAYNMU010000147.1:0-4167 GCA_964398395.1 uncultured Eubacteriales bacterium | reverse complement strand
GAAGGCACATGGGCACTTGTTGTAACGGATGCGGCAGGTAATGTTACAACCGTTAGTTTTAGAATTGACGAAACCTTCCCGGAAGTGACAGGCGTAACAGACGGTGCCCAATACAAAGTAGATAAAGAAATCACCTTCACAGATGGTCCTGCAACACTTAACGGAGACACATTCTTAAGCGGAACAACAGTCAGTGACGAAGGTTCCTATACTCTTAATGTAACGGATGACGCATTGAATGTTACAACGGTACATTTTATCATTGACAAAACAAACCCGGTAGTAGAAGGCGTAACAGACGGTGTTATTTACAAGGCAGACAAAAATCCAATCTTCTCTGACCTTAACGGAGCCACAGCAAAACTGAGTGGAGACCCATTCGTAAGCGGAACAACTGTAAGCGAAGGCAATTGGACACTTGTTGTTACGGATACTGCGGGAAATGTTACAACCGTTCATTTTATTATTGACGAAACTTTCCCGGCAGTGGAAGGTGTAACAGACGGTGTTATTTACAAGGCGGACAAAAATCCAACCTTCACTGACCTAAACGGAGCCACAGCAACACTTAACGGGGACCCATTCGTAAGCGGAACAACTGTAAGCGAAGGTAATTGGACACTTGTTGTAACGGATGCGGCAGGAAATATTACAACCGTTCATTTTATCATTGACGAAACAAGCCCGGCAGTGACAGGCGTAACAGACGGTGTTATTTACAAGGCGGACAAAAATCCAGCCTTTACGGACCTAAATGGAGCCACAGCAACACTTAACGGAGACCCATTCGTAAGCGGAACAACTGTAAGCGAAGGCAATTGGACACTTGTTGTTACGGATACTGCGGGAAATGTTACAACCGTTCATTTTATTATTGACGAAACTTTCCCGGCAGTGGAAGGTGTAACAGACGGTGTTATTTACAAGGCGGACAAAAATCCAACCTTCACTGACCTAAACGGAGCCACAGCAACACTTAACGGGGACCCATTCGTCAGCGGAACACCCGTAAGCGAGGGCACATGGACACTTGTTGTAACGGATGCTGCAAATAATGTTACAACCGTTAACTTCAGAATTGACGAAACATTCCCGGTAGTGACAGGCGTCACAGACGGAGCTCAATACAAAGTTGACAGAGAAATAACCTTCACGGATGGCCCTGCAACACTTAACGGAGCCCCATTCACAAGCGGAACAACTGTCAGCACCGAAAACTCTTATACTCTTAATGTAACGGATGATGCAGGCAATGTTACAACGGTACATTTTGTAATTGACAAAACAAACCCGGCAGTAGAAGGCGTGACAAACGGTGAACTTTACAAGGCAGACCAAAATCCAACCTTCTCTGACCTTAATGGAGCCACAGCAACACTAAACGGACACCCGTTCACAAGCGGTTCAACAGTAAGCGAAGGCATCTGGACACTTGTTGTAACGGATACGGCTGGAAATGTTACTACCGTTGCTTTTGAAATTGATGAAACACTCCCAGAAATAGCAACACTGACGCGGAGCACAACTGCTCCAACAATAAGTTTAACTGTTGAAATCACTTATCCGTCAGATGCTGTGATAAAGCAATACAAGATAGGTCCAACCGGCACTTGGACAACTTACACCGTACCGGTAGCAGTATCCGCATACACCGTAATTCTGGCAGACCGCACGGTATATGCAAGGAGCACAGATTTAGCCGGCAACACATCTGACGAAAATAGTGTAGCTTTGACCAACGTCGTTAAATTAGGCGATATTAATGGAGATGATAATGTTTCGGTCATTGATGCGTTAATGGCACTTCATTCAGCCTCAAAAAGAACGATTATACTCCCGGGCACCAATGCATTTTTTGCAGCAGATGTAAATTACAGTGGGACAGTTACGGCATTGGATGCACTGAGAATATTACAATTCTCAGCAGGCAAAATCACAAACCTTTAAATAACGGCACACCAAGAAAGATTTAATTTGCGAGTGCAGCACTATACAGTTCAGGTTTAGTGCTGCACTCAAAAGGAAATCAAAAAGTCGGGAAATAACATGAAGTTTTCGTGTTGGCAACTTTGATTTATGAAGATGCAAGTTGTTTTTTTAGTTAATTTGGCAGATAAAGCTGCCGCATATTTACAGCAAGCTGTATTCTAAGCGCTGCTAATACAAAGATACCATTAAAATGAGAGCTTACCCGGTACTCAATTTTAAAGAGTCAGATCAATTCCTGCGACCGGGATTTAATATATGGTTTTTGATTTTTTATCAACTATCTTTTTCGAATTTCATTCAACCCTTTAATCACATTGCGTTTTTGCCTTATCGCCTTTCGGCCGTTGATATTTTAACGCCGTTTAATAGTACTTACCTGTATTCATTTAACATGGTGTTAAAATTATGTAGGCAGCATTTTTTTCAACAGTCTTTTTGTCAATAATTATGGTAATCAGGCAAATAAGCTTGCAAATGGTTAGTTTAATGGAGGTAAATATTATGGATATTACGAAAAAGGTTTTAATTAGGAAAATTAGAACAAAAGCAATTAGCTCAATGCTGATACTAAGTATTGTTTTAACAATGATGCTGCCGATGTTCAGTGGTATAGTTGCGAGTGCCGTGAGTGTACCGGTTTTTTCAGTGATAATCACGAAAGGACTGCAAAGCGGAGCACTTTCTTCGGATGGTAAGGTTTATTCTTGGGGTTATAATCTTAATGGCCAGTTAGGCGATGGGACAACCACGAATAAACTCACCCCGGTTTGCATAAGCAATAATCCAAGCAATCTCCTTTATGGCAAAAAAATTACAGCACTTAAAAAAGGCGATAAACATACTATTGCATTAGATGAAAATGGTAAATTATATACGTGGGGGTACAACTCTGATGGTCAGCTTGGGGACAATACAACAACTTCAACTTCTTGGCCTATATGTATAACGGATACGGGCAGCCTTGCAACAAATCCGCTTTATCATAAAGTTGTTTCGCAAATAGAGGCTTCCGCTTTGCAAACATTTGCAATTTCAGAGGGGAAGTTGTATTCATGGGGTAGAGGTACGAACGGGGTACTTGGCAGCGGAGACGGAAATCCAAGAAAGACACCTTATTGCGTCAGCAACCTCGCAGGTGCCCTTAACGGAAAAACAATTGTTGCAGTCAGAACCGGCGATTTACATGGGATGGCTTTGGATTCTGTTGGTAATCTATACACATGGGGTTTAAATTCTTACGGTCAAATGGGGAATAGCAAGACCTCGGATGCATTAGCTGTTAATAGCCCTGTTTGCATAACTGAAATCAGTGCGAATCCCCTTTTTGGGAAAGTCGTTTCTAATATATCAGCCGGATATTCAGCCAGCATGGCAATTTCAGAGGGAAAGCTTTATTGTTGGGGTCTTAACAATCAAAGTCAGATTGGTGACGGAACGGGTGGTTTAGCAGGTAATTATAAATCAACACCTGTCTGCATAACCGATATTAATAATGCAAATAATGCACTATACGGCAAAACGGTTTCGGCAATCGATTGTGGGCAATATCATGACTTAGCAATATCCTATGGGAAGGTTTATTCATGGGGTATTACTGCCTATGTGGGCACCCCGGCAGGCAGTCCTAATAAATTCCCTATATGTTTATGCGACATCATAGGTTCACTTCTTAATGGCAAAACAGCAACAGCTATATCGACCGGGCGTGAGAGCAGCTTGGTGCTCACCTCAACCGGTGAGGCATATTCTTTTGGGGATAACTCTATGGGGCAACTTGGCGACAACACAATTATTGCTAAAAACTATCCTATTTTAATAAACACTATGTTTGCACCGGTCGCAGCAACATTTTCACCGGATATCACAGCACCAACAAACACAGATGTAACAGTAACAATCAATTATCCTGTAGATGCAACAGCGGTTAAACAATACAAGATTGGCGTAGAGGGCACTTGGACAGCTTACACCGTACCGGTCGCTGTCTCGACAAATTGCACAATATATGCAAATGGCAAAGATGCTGGCGGAAACTGGTCTGACGAAAGCAGCATAGCTATCACTAACATTGACAAGACAAACCCGGTAGTGACAGGCGTAGCAGACAATGGTCTTTATAAGGCAGACAAAGTAGTATCCTTCGATGAAGGCACAGCAACACTTAACGGGGACCCATTC
>CAYNMU010000146.1:0-4189 GCA_964398395.1 uncultured Eubacteriales bacterium | reverse complement strand
TCATGATCGAAGAAAATGTAGTGCGTGTAGCCGGTGCCACCCATAAATTTGATGCGGAAGGCATTCAACAGGCCATTCGTGCCGCCGGATTTGAGCCACTGTTGCGCAACCAGGATTTTCAAATCATCCCCTTCACCCCATCTCCTAAAATTGAAGGGGATGGATGGTGAGGTCAGTTCAACAATTTTCCTGAAAATAGCGCATAATCTTTTCAGTGGCGCCTCGATTTTCATCTACATAGCGCCGGCAAATATCTGAAATATGCTGATAGGCCTGCTGATCGGCCAGAATACCGATAGTTTTGCTGATTAACTCCGCCGATGAATTCACACAGAAAACACCGCCTTGTTCAACGAGATCAACAGCCTCTGTGAATTTGTGGAATTTAGGACCAAAGAATACCGGCACGCCATAAGTGACCGGTTCCTGGATATTATGAATAGCCACGCCAAACCCTCCGCCAACGTAGGCAAGGGTGGCATATTGGTAAAGCTGGGCCAGGATGCCAACCGAATCGAGCAGCAAAATCCCGGCTTGATCTGCATTATTCCCGTTAAGTTCCGAATAACAAATAACAGGTTGCTCCAGTCGGTCAGTGATATACCGGATACGTTCAGGACTGGGGTCATGAGGAGCAATAATGAATTTTAAACCAAGCTCCTTGCGGCGGATAAGCGGAAGGAGAAGGGCTTCATCCTCTTTCCAGGTACTTCCGCATATAAACAACTTACTTTTTCCGACAAATTTCTCAACTAAGGGGAAAGATTGCCTATGGGTTGAAATGGCAAAAACACGGTCAAACCGGGTATCACCTGTTATAGTAACATTGTGTTTTCCAATGGATTGAAGTAATTTTGCCGATTCCTGATTTTGTACAAAAAACCAGGTTACCGAATTAAGTTGCTCGCGAAACCAGCCACCATACCATCGAAAAAAATGTTGTCCCGGACGAAACTTGACCGAAATAAAATAAACCTGCACTTTTTGTTGTTGCAAAGCCTGCAATACGTTGAACCAGAAGTCGTATTTGATGAAAATTGCCCTACCTGGCCTGACAATCTCCATCCACCGGCGGGTATTTCCCGGAGTATCCAACGGCAGATAAAATACCCAGTCGGCCAGTTCATAATTTTTACGGACACTATATCCTGAAGGCGAAAAAAAAGTCAGTAGGATTTTACAGTCTGGCCAGGTTTTCCTGTATGATTCGATGATGGGCCGCCCCTGTTCAAACTCTCCCAGCGACGAAACATGAAACCAAACTAATGGATTTTTATCCCGGTCAATATCTTTGAGCGCTGCAGTCAGCCTGATGAACAAATCGCTACGACCTTTCACCCACTCGCTGGCCTTTGTATTGAAAGGCGCTGCCAACCTAAGAAGCAGACCATAGATTTGTATAGCAAGGGTGTAAAGCAGACGCATTTAATTTTTTATTTTTTATTTTTACACATCCACCTGCCCGCCAGTCCATTTAATACAAATAAAACTCCTTTGGAACCCTCCTGTAAAGCGGGATCATCCAGTCAACCTTAATAGTATAAAACTGACTGTTTAATTTACGGGTGTCTCTTTTCCCTGTATCGAAATCGTAATCACGGTATGACTTTGTCCAGGCTTGCATAACTTCAAAACTTACGGAAAAGTTGAGCAGGCGTGTATTGCTCAGATACATATATCCCAGGGAACCGCTAACTGCAATGCCTCCATTGAGCCGGTCGTAGCCTTTTTTATAATCGCCAAGCAGTTGAGGCGCTGTATTTCCTATGTTATGAATCCGGATTTTATCCTGGATATACCCCGCACCAGCCACTATGTTGAAGCCGGAATTCGGATTTGGAGCCAGCAGGGAGATCACTTTGCCAAATTTCGCAAAAAAATTAAATCCGCGCTCATAGTAAACCAGATCGGCCATATAGCCGTTGCCATCTATGACAAAACCCTCTTTTGTCGAAATCCCTTTCAGGAGAGAATCGCTGTTCTTCACACTTTGGCCGAACATAAAATTTCCCTCCACACCTATTAACCAATTGTGCTTTGTTTTAAACATGAAACCACCACCTATGCTGGAATTGTTTCCAAATTGCTTTGCAAGGTCGCCTCCGGGAAACTGGTACCTGTAAGTGGCATAAATCAAGGGGGTAAAAATAACAGAGTCGCGAATGTTTACCTGGGCAAATAAGCTTGCAGGGATAAAGAGTACATAAGTGACAAGAAGCGAAAAATAGCGGTGCATAAAATTTTAATTAGCTATATCCATTAAAACCGGTAAACCAACCCAATTGAAGGGTTCAGGGTGGTTACTACTTTTTTAATCTCATATTCAGCCGGGGCAGAATAAACCGGCTTATAATATGAGAGTCCGGTCACAGGATCATAATATAATTCGTAGGTTATCAGTTGCGAAGGGTACTGTTTTCGTGCTACAAGCCATCCTCCCATTAAACTCAGATTAAATTTAAACGTAAAATGCGACGAAATCATATATCCTACGCCTCCTGAAATCTGGTAGGCAAAACCTGTTCCGGTGTTTTTATTGTACTTGAGCCCTAAAGTGTCGGTCGGATCGGGGGTGTTAAAATTTGTACTTGAAGAGAGAACGACTCCTCCCAGAATCTTTGCGTCTATATATAATTTCTTTATCGTTTTCATAAATACCGGCCCCAGCATCAGGTAATGGTTTGTCCATAAGCCGGAACCAACCGAATCAGGTATCCCATGGGGAAATAACAGGTTGGCCTCATTATTTATAGGATTACGTTGGAATGTATACTGAATGGCAAGGCCAAAATCCTTTTTACCCATCCAGTCGAATCCAACCTGCACCTGGAAACCATTCGCCGCATAGCCCGATTTTTTATTGCTCTGGTCTGAGGCACCATAGTTCCCAAAGGGAATAGAATATCCTGCTGAAAAATCAAGCCCCTTGTAGAAATTATTCTTTTCCTTTGTATTTGTGGCGGAAGTTTGGGCTGACATCGTCGCAAAAATGGAAAAAAAGATTAAGATTAATGGTGCTTTTTTCATTTTCTTATTTGCCGTTCAGGCCACAAATTTAATGTTTTTCCATCACTTCTCGTTGTTCTGGTTATCAAACCATCTTCTGTATGTTGGTTCACCTGTGAATTTGTTCAGGGATTTTTTGTAATTTTGTCGGCCATCGCGAAGCGAAATTCAATCATTCAATCATTCAAACATTCACTCAATTGTTTTCTTATGCGAAAATCCTTGTTTAGCCTGTTGCTGCTGCTTGCGGGCTTCAGTTATCACTCAATGTCCTGTACCAACTTTATTTTTACTAAAGGAGCCACCACAGATGGATCGGTAATGATCACCTATTCGGCCGATTCACACACCCTGTACGGTGAATTGTATCACTGGCCCGCCCGCGACTGGCCTGCCGGCTCGATTTTAGATATTGTTGAATGGGATACCGGAAAGCCCCTGGGAAAAATTCCCCAGGTGAAACACACTTTCAATGTGATTGGCAACATGAACGAACATCAGGTTGCAATTGGTGAAACCACCTACGGGGGACGCGAAGAACTTCAAACCCAGAAAGGCGCCATTATTGACTACGGAGCGCTGATCTATGTGTCCCTGCAACGTGCAAAAACAGCCCGTGAAGCCATAAAAATATTTGGTGAACTGACTGAAAAATATGGTTATGCCAGCGAAGGGGAATCCTTTTCGATCTCCGACGCAAACGAAGCCTGGATTCTTGAAATGATCGGCAAAGGCGAAGGTCAGCTTGGCGCTGTATGGGTTGCTATGCGAATCCCCGACGGCTACGTGTGCGGCCACGCCAACCAGGCCCGCATTACCACATTTCCATTGAACGACCCCGAGAATTGCCTCTATGCGAAGGATGTGATTAAGTTTGCCCGCAACAAAGGATATTTCGACGGAATAGATCAGGAATTCAGCTTCTCCGACACCTATGCACCGGTTACCTTCAGCGGCGCCCGTGCCTGTGAAGCCCGCGTATGGTCAATGTTCAACCGGATAAATGGCGACATGGGACAATACCAGGATTATGCCATGGGACACCTTACCAAAGGCAAATGGGGTTATACCTCCAACCGTATGCCATTGTGGATTAAGCCCGATAAAAAAATCAGCGCAAACGATGTAATGAACCTGATGCGCGACCACTATGAAGGAAGCAAGATGGACATGACCAACGACA
>CAYNMU010000145.1:0-4268 GCA_964398395.1 uncultured Eubacteriales bacterium | reverse complement strand
TAATCCCTGAATTGGTAAACTCAGGGGTTACGGTAATGGTGGCAGTTATCGGAGCCGTAGTGATGTTAGTCGCCTGGAAAGAAAGAATATCTCCCGTTCCGTTATTAGCAAGGCCGATGGAGGTATTCGTGTTGGTCCAGTTATAAATGGTTCCGGCCACATTTCCCGAGAATTGAATTAAAGCAGATGGTGCATTATGGCATAACACCTGATCTGCTATCGTGTTGACTGTAGGCAAAGGATTCACATTAACAACATAATCCTGAGGATTTCCGGTACATCCATTCAGCGTTGATATGATATGATAAGTAACTGTTCCAGGATTGTTATCAGTCAAAGCAAGCACATCTGATATTGTTGTTCCGCTTGCAACTCCGGCCGGGCAGGAGAAAATATTTGCCGAACATGCCGGAACCGGCACATTCCATGCGAAATTAGCTCCAACAGGCGAAGAAGACAGCATGATGGCCGTATTGTCGCCGGAACAGATATTTTTCGTCAGGGGTTCATTGACAACAGGAAGTGGTTTTATGGTAACTTGTTTTGATGTCGGTGGGTCCCCTGTACATCCTGCATCTGTATAATTTACGGTGACAGTTTTTAGCCCTGGTGTACTCCATTTTAAAACAATAGTATTATCAACAGATGTTCCTCCGGAAATCAATGTTGCCCCTGAAGGAAGATACACCCAGGTATAACTGGATTTTCCTGGTTGAGTTGTAAATGTCACTTGTGTTTCTGCACAGAACTGATCTGCAATGGTAGTTATGACGGGTGTTTCAAAGGGATTGACATTAACTGATAAAGTTGTCGGAATAACCGCCTCGCAGCTAAAAGCGTTTTTATAATTGACAGAAACAAAATTCAGGCCTGTAGTGCTCCATTTCAGGGTAACCGAATTATCAGCAGATCCTCCACCGGCAATCCAGGTTCCTGAATATCCCCAGGTATAGCTGTTTCCTGTGGTTTCAGTTGTATAAGTTTTAACATCATTTTGACATGCAACGGCTGCTCCGCTGATAAAAGTCGGAGTTGGCCGTGGGTTGACTGTTACAATTATCGAACCAGAAGCATTGGTTCCGTCACAATTGCCAACAACAGCAAAATAGGTAGTTGTAACTGTTGGGGTTACTGTCAGCTCTTCACCATATCCAACCTTGGTTCCTCCCGGATAAGCATCCTTATACCAGGTTATTCCACTGGGAGTGAATCTGGTTCCTTCATTTGCTGCAGTCCATACCCCATAGTTTCTGCCCGTTGCAGTGTAGGCTACATCGCCAACCAGATTAATAACGCCCTGGGTTGCTCCTTCATTTGAAGATGTACATTGAGGTTTAAGCTGAATAAAATTTTCGATAATACTGCTTTGTTCATTTAAAACGATCATGAAAGTGCCTCTGTTGGCAGTTTCACTCTGACATGCCCACAAGGGGCAGTTTATCCAATAAACTACCAATCTCCGGTTCGGAGCAGTTCCGATGGTGTAATAATAAACGCTGTTAAACGCTCCTTGCGCCCCCGGAAACCAGTCCTGCCAGGGGGCGAAAATACAGTTTTTAGGCACATCCGAAGCAGTGTTTGGGATTGGAGTAGCCGTGTATGTAGTCCAGCTATGCCCTGTAGGATTTGTGAATCCGATCCAACCATTTGATCCGACCCAAAACCGATCGTATTGCTGGTTGAAAAAACAAAAGGAAAATCCTATCGGATAACCATTGGCACCAAAACCGCTGTTACCAGGAGCAAAGCAGTCATCATGAGGTACATTACAATCAACAAAATCAGGATCAATTACTGTTCCTCCGGAAAAATCAGGATGGTTGGTATAATCGATAATCTCAAAAATATAGTTTGTGGTACCATAACTGGCTCCACTTGTGAGCGCTGTAAGCGTGGTTGTCTCGCCCAGACAAAGATTCGAGTTCCCGGTGATGGTAATTTGTGAAGAAACCCTGATGTGGAAAAATAAAATAATAAATATGATGAAATACGCTCTGTTCATGAAAAAAAAAAATAGTTACCTGTCCTTATGAAACAAAGACAGTTCTATGCCAAAAAGGTTGCTCAGTAGGATACATAAATTGGACTGTAAAAATACACTATTTTTCAATTATTTCAACCTGTCCATAAGGGTGTTTCCCATACATGATACTTCAAAACAATCATAAATAAGGAAATCCGGCATGAATATTAAATCCTGAGCTGAGTCAATCTTTTATACAACGCACCGAAAAAGCATTCCCGCGGCTCCCCATGTAACGCGAAACACTGGGGTTGAAAATATTAACGCCTCTGGCTGTTGCACGTTCCAATCCGTTTGGAGTCGATGTCCAATACATGGTTGCTGTCAAAGTTCCGGTTGTAAAACTCCATGTATTATTGATGTAATAAAGTCCTTCAAGAAGGGCGAAAAAGCCCGGATTGAGGAGAGGGTCCTTCATAAAACTTCCGGCCAGTGCATCTGCCGGTGGCGTAACTGAAGCTGATATATTGTTGACGAGCAATTGCCATTCAGCTTCAGAGGGGATGTGCCATTCAGGAGGACATATTCCCTGGTTGGCCGATGTAGAGGCATAGCGCATCAGTTCATCCCACTGGTAGAGGGCGCCATATTTTGAACAGGAAGGATCGGATGTAAGACAATACTTTTCATTGATACAATTGTCAGTCTGTGGCTGTGTTGGTGGATCCACAATCGTGCCGTATGCCAAGTTTTCTGTCATCCAGCACTTTCCGCCAACCATGGCAGTCTTATAATGTTTGCCATCGCGCAAATCAGTCAGGGACCCGCTGCAACTGAAGGAGTTGTTTTGAACATTGATGGTATCCGGTCCGGTGCTGGCAGAACATCCAAAGTTATTGGTATAGGTATACATGACAGGATAGGCGCCTGTGATGGCGCCAAAGGGATCAAATTCATAATTACCCGACAGCGCATTGTAATTTACTCTGTTGCCTGTAAAAACACCTTGACCCGGAAGGTTGGGCGATGCGCCCCGCAAGGTAAATTTTTTGGCATTGGGTGTAGTTATCAGGTCAAAACAGGCAGTAAATAAAGGAATCGGCTTTGGATGGATGGTAAGTGAATGGGTTGAAGATGAGACACAGGTAGTTGTGTTGTTGGTACCGGTTACACCAAGGGTGGCCGTTCCGAAACTCAGCCAATCAATAGTTATGGAATTGGTTCCGGCCCCTGATGTAACAATTCCGCGACCTGCCGGTAATACCGACCAGGAATATGTGCACTGCGGATCAGAAGGAACATCATAAATATGTGATGCACTCTCACAGTTAGGACCGGGACCTTCGGCAATAGTGGTATTTGGAAGCATATTTACAGTAACAGGGATCTGTTTTGCAGGGAATCCAGGACATCCAAGACCATTGACATAGTTCACCTGGATCCATTGGGCGCCGGGTGTATTCCAGGTTACAGTCGCAGTCGGGCTGCCTGTACCGCCACCGCTGGTGATGCTGCCACCTGCAATTGTCCAGGTATAATTCGTCATTCCGGTTTCGGTTTGATAAACTTTGCCCGGCGAACCATCACAAACAGCCTGTGGCCCGGTCAATGTGGGAATCGGCCGCTGTTGCAAGGTGACGGAAAAGGCAGGAGTGGTTTGCGGGCATCCGGTAGCATCAATGGTTTCGGTAACCGTCAGCGTTCCGGGTGATACAGTGTAGGGACCCCAAGTTACTGTAATAGAGTTGGTATTGGCGTTGATTATATTTGTAGCGCCTGTCACATTCCATGAATAGGAGTGACCTGGTACCGAAGGTGTTGTATAGACTACCGCAGGCTGAAGTTCACACACGAGACTGTTTCCACTGATGGAAGGCGTTGGCAGCGGATTGACATGGATTTTATAGTCGGTCGGCGCGCCGGGGCAGGTAGGCCCTCCGGTGAAGGATGGGATGATGTGGTAGTTCACAAAACCGGTATTGCCGGGTGGAATGAACAAAGTCTGGGTTGGAATAAAGTCGCCGCCACTAACTGCAAATCCTGAAATAGGAGCTGTTGTTGAGGCTGTCCAGGAAAAGGTAGTGCCAACGACGTTTGAGGTCAGGTTAACCTTGTTGCTGGTCCCACCGGAGCAAATAGTCTGCTCCAATGGCCAGTTTGTGACGGTGGGACTTGGATTTATTGTTACTACATGGGTAGCAGTCGTACCAGGACAACCGTTGAATGCAGAGGTGATCGTGTAGGTGACCGTTTGCTGCGTGTTTGTCACATTCATAAAGGTAACAGAAGGTACCGGGTTTACTGT
>CAYNMU010000144.1:0-4313 GCA_964398395.1 uncultured Eubacteriales bacterium | reverse complement strand
CCGGCTCAAAGGTCGGCCCTGGGAAATATGTATGCCTTGATTGCGGGAAGGAATTGGAACTTGACAAGAGTGAACAGGACCTCCGCAAGTGTCCCTCATGCTCATGTGAAGAGTACCAGTGTTTACCGATGCATCACATCAGGCCGGATGTAAAAACTCCGGAAGATGCGAAGAATCCACCAAAGCGTGGCCAGAGCAACCAGTAATATAATTTTTTCTTTATTTTGAGCCTGCGAAAGAGATCAGAACACCGGTAGTGGAGAGATCACAATTCAGATCTTTTTCATGACCGGAAAGGCAATCTGCCTTACCAGACCATTCCGGAGGATTGAGCACGATGGTAAATGTATCGAAAGAAGGACAGGTCTTCGAGTGTGAGATCTGTGGTAATGTCGTCGTAGTAAAGGAAGCAGGCGGGGGAGAACTCGTCTGCTGCGGTGAACCAATGACGTGTAACGAGGGGTGAACAGAAAATGACAAAAAATTTGGATGAACTTGAAAAGAAAATTGGGAAGGTTCCGAAGTTCTTCAGGGAACTGACAGACAAAGACCCCGAAATGTTCGATATGGTGATGAAACTTGAGGGCCATATCTGGGACGACGGGGCACTGACAAAAAAGACAAAGAAGCTGATAGCAATTGCAATTGCGGCATCGCTCCGTGACCAGCACGCCGTGCATGCGCAATTGATTGGCGCTGAAAGCCTTGGCGTGACAAAGAAAGAGGTAGAAGAGGCACTCAGGGTCGCGTTCCTGCTTGCAGGGATGCCCGCGTATGTCTATGGAAAAGCCCAGCTGGATGAAGTAATGAAAACGTGAAGGGAGGAACAGGCATGTGTGGAGAAATTGGATCAGGCCGGATGCCATCAATTGGTGAACCTGCACCTGACTTTGCCGCCGAGACTACGCAGGGCCCGCTGCGCCTTTCTGACCTGAAAGGGAAGTGGGTCGTCATGTTCTCACACCCTGCGGATTTCACACCGGTCTGTACGACCGAGTTTCTGGCATTCGCAGCAGTGTATGACGAACTCAAGGCAATGAATGTGCAGCTCATCGGCCTTTCAGTGGACAGCGTATCTGCCCACCTTGCATGGGTGCATGCGGTGAAAGAGAAGATGGGGGTGGATATCCCGTTCCCGATTATTGCAGACCTTTCGATGAATATTGCAAAGAGCTATGGCATGATCCACGCGGGACAGAGCACCACCGCGACCGTCCGCTGTGTATTCTTTATCGATGATAAGGGGATCACAAGGGCAATGATCTACTACCCGTTGCAGAACGGGAGGTATATCCCGGAGATCATCAGGCTCGTGAAAGCACTCCAGATGACTGATAACCATAAGGTGTCAACACCTGCAAACTGGCAGCCTGGTGACAAGGTCGTAGTCCCGCCCCCGAAGACCGCGGCGGAAATGGCAAAGCGGCCGACTGAAGGTTACGAGTGCAAAGACTGGTACCTCTGTTTTAAATCAGTCTAAAACTCATCAACAATCTTTTTTTATCCTACGCCGCCAAAGGCTCCTTCATGCCGATAAAGGTCCTTGCATTCGCATCGAGTCCGCGGAGGGGCGGGAATTCCGAGACACTCCTCGACTGGCTGCTTGCGTCAATGGGTCGTGAGAGCGATGTGGCCATTGAGAAGGTTGTTCTTATTGATGCGGATGTTAATCCCTGCCGGGGCTGCAATGCCTGCGAAAAACTCAATTATTGTGTCCAGAGAGACGGAATGGATAGTATTCATGATAAAATAATCGAGGCTGACATCATCGTATTTGCATCTCCCATCTTCTGCATGGGGATCCCGGCCCAGGGAAAATCCTTAATTGACCGTGCACAGGTGTTCAGGTCAAGAAAATACGTCCTGAAGCTCCCGGTCGTCCCCCCGGAGCGCAAAGGTAAAAGAATGGGCATTTATCTCGGGACTTCTGGCCAGACCTGGGACCACGTGTTTGAAGGGGCGATCATGTCAGTAAAATGCCTTTTTCATGTGATTGATGTGGCTGACCGTGATATCAGGTACCTGCTTATCAGGGGTGTTGACGAAAAGGGCGCAATCCTGTCCCATCCGACAGCAAAAACCGATGTGGAAAAACTCGGGCCCGAGGTAATCGCCGAACTTAGGAGCCGGCTCCAGAGTGGGCGTGCATGACGGTTACAGTCCTTGGGATCTCGGGCAGCCCCCACCGGCACGGAAATACCGAGACACTGCTGGATAGTTTTCTCGACGGTGCTCGTAACGCCGGTGCAGAGGTGGACAAGATTATTTTACGGTCAATGAATTACACACCGTGCCGGGGATGCAATGCGTGTCATAAGACCGGGGAATGTATCGTCCAGGATGATGCGGAAGTAATCATTGAACGGGTCATGTCCTGTGACTGCCTCGCTGTTGCCTCACCAATCTACAGCATGGGGATTACGGCGGAGTTGAAGGGGCTGATTGACCGCGCCCAATATATCTGGGCTCAGAAATTCATTTTAAAGACCCGTTTTTACCAGGATGATCTGATCAGGCGCCATAAAGGTATATTTATCTCAACCGCCGGTCTGCCGTGGGAACATGTGTTTGATGCCGCATTTCCTGCGATCACGGCTTTTTTCAACACGCTTGGCATCGAGTATTATGACAATATCATCGCCAATGATATGGACACTTATAAGGGGATCAGGGGACATCCAACGGCATTAACTGAGGCATTCGCAAAAGGGGAAGACGTAGTCAGGGTTATCGGATCGCTCGGGAAAAATTGACAGCCGGAAGAGGGATTTTTTTTCGGTTCCCTGTTACATCCCGGTCTTTTCACGGGTCTATTAACCTGACCGGTACATTGATACCACTGATGGTATCAAATTCGAGGACCCGCTGTTCTACCCGCCGGACCATCCCCGTACTCGTCAGGATCAACGAGGACTCTCCAATAATTGCCCGCAAAATACATTTGTCAATCACTCCGTAGGTAAAATCAAGAGTAATCTGATTATCAGCAGCATGCTGTTTCGCACGTGTCCCCATCGCACCGATTGACGCATCAGGGTGGGACGCGAGCCACCCGGGTAATGAATCGTGCGGGGATGAATCTACATCAAACACGCTGATGGTCCCGGGGGACGCATGAGAACAGGGAGTTTTCTCGAACGCAACGTCAATTACCTGCAGCATGTCAAGCACGGTCCTCGGTTTTCTTTCAGGCAGCAGATAGCCCCGCTTTTCGAGCTCAAAATAGATGTCAAGCAGGATTGGCATCGAAAGGTGTGCCTGTCTCACGTATTCAGGCCTGCCAAATGCGACATCTGGAATAGCTTCCTGGAGAATTTTACCCTCTAACAGGAGGATGGCACGGTCAGCCCACGGGTAAGCGAGTTCAATGTCATGGGTTGATATGATAATGGTCTTTCCCTGGAGATTGAGTTCATCAAGGAGTTCCATGATGTCCTCTGAACCTGAAGGGTCAAGACCACTGGTAGGCTCATCAAATACGAGGAGATCAGGGTCCATCGCAAGCACCCCCGCAATCGCCACACGTTTCTTTTCCCCACCGGAAAGGAGGTGGGGGGGTCGGCGTTCGAACCCCTCGAGTCCCACATACCTGAGCGCTCCCGTGACCGCCTGTTTTACCTCGCTTTCGCTGTAACCCAGGTTAACCGGCCCGAATGCCACGTCCTGGTATACCGTCGGTGCAATAATCTGCCGGTCCGGGTTCTGGAGGACGAATCCCACTCGTTTTCGTAATTTCCGGAGCGACCCCTTATCATAGCTGACAGGCTCGTTATCGAAAAGGATTACCCCTGAGTCCGGGCGTATCATTCCATTAAACATCAGCATGAGTGTTGATTTTCCGGCACCATTGGGTCCTACCAGGGCAATTTTTTCCCCTTTGCGTATATGAAAACTGATGCCCTGGATTGCTTCCATGCCCCGCGGATAGCGGTACCGGATCTCCCTTGCTTCAAGAATGATGCTGCTCATAGAATAAAACCCTAAATCACGACAATATCTCGTGTAATAACCACAATCACTGACGATGCCAGGAGAAATAATCCCACTGCCGCCAGGGAATAACCATTTACCGGACCGGTTTCCCCGAGCATGGCAAATTTTCCCGCATAACAACGTGCATCCATGGCACGGACCAGGTCTTCCCCTGCATCCCAGCTGGCGATAAATACTGAACCGCACAGGGTTGCAAAGGACTCTATCGATTCTCGGAAGGAGGAATACCCAAGGCGCATTACCTGGGCCTGGTATGTCAGCACAAGCAGGTGCATAATCATAAAGATGGCCCGGTAGATCATCATCACCAGGTCGAGTAC
>CAYNMU010000143.1:0-4358 GCA_964398395.1 uncultured Eubacteriales bacterium | reverse complement strand
TGTTGTCGGTCTTTTTTTTACAACTTGTTGAAAAAATGAAAGCGCTGAAAGCGGCGACCACTAAAACAACGCAGGATAATCGAAAAAAAGTTTTCATAATTTTTAGTTTTAGGTTTTAGTTATATAATCCTATATATGCAGGTACTAAGAAGGTCAGGAAATCTCGTACTCAACGTAACAATGAAGGAAAATTATCACGTGTTATCAATTAATGCTGAAGCAGTAAACATTGCCATCATCGCAGGAGACGTAAATTCTGTCACCATCAAGGGTGGAGCTGCTGAATCCATTTGGATTAGAACCAGTTGTAACGTATTTCCAAATAAGTGCCCCGGTTGAAGCATTGAGGCAAAACAGCCCATCACCGTTTCCGATGATAACCTTATCACCCGTGATCAACGGTTCACATACCGAACCGGCCGTCATGTCGTATTGCCAGATAGCCGATCCATCAATGGCCGAACGGCAATGAAGGGTTTGTAAACCAATGGCATATACTTTATCTCCGGCAATAGCAATATCGGCATCGATCCGGCCAAGTTTCACACCCCATTTTTCAGTCCTGTCATTTAAGTTTATACACCGCAATGTTTTAGTATTGATATTGTCATCGTGAATGCCGATGAAAATCTCACTATCGGTCACGGCAGGAATATTGGCGAAAACACCTTCAAACGTCATGGACCATTCAATCTGTCCGTCACTTTCGATAAATGAAGTCATATTATTTGCGATATCACCATAATAGAGTTTTCCATTATTAATTACGGGTCTTGAATTTCTCAAATTGACGTAATTCCCTTCTTTTTCCCAGAGTAATGCCCCGCTGGATGCAGCATGTTTGGTTAAGGATATATAACTGGCAAAGTAAACGCTGTTGTCGGCTAAAAGCGGGTTACTGTATAATGCATGAGGGATCAGATCATCGGCGTACTTCCATGCAAAACTTCCATCACTCAAATTGAGTGCATGCGGGTTCATTCCTCCCAATATGACAAGATTATTATACACGACCGGGCTGATCCTTCCTGTAACGGAATCGTTGTATTTCCATACGGAAGTCCCGGTATTACGATTGATACAATGTGTTGTGTGCAGATTGGCGTCATTATCATCATAGCTGCAAACGATCACCTTATCTCCCGATAAACAAGGTTTCGACTGATACGAATTTTCGTTGGTGTTATAAATCCAGATGGGCGTTTTCGAACTGACATCCGCATCACTATTCTTCTTTTTACACCCTATGGCAAATAATATGAGGAAGGAAGCAGAAATAAAAAAAACTGTCCTGAATAAATGAAAGAACGTTTTCATGGTTTTTTGGTTTTTTTGAGGGAAAAAATCCTGACCGGATTTTGGGTTGCAAAATACGGATTCAACATGAAAAATGCAACTTTTTATAAAAAAATTTTCTTACCTGCTTCGGTCAAGTTGAAAGTATGGCAAATTAGTGAATTATAGCAGGTTATACTCGAATTGAATTCGGCCGGGCTTGGCCTGAACTACTTGCACTAATGGCCGAATTGGTTGAATCGCTCGATTAACCAAAGAAAAAATCAAATTCCAGGAACCTTAAAGAATTCCACTCAAGGGTGCATCAGCATTAGCCCCTGTCAATTGCTTCCCCCATCATCCTCGCGTTAAAAGCCGCCTCCCCTGTTTTTTCGAGATCCTCGATCATGCTGCCGGTAACGGAGATAATATATGCTTTTTGCTTATTGAAATGAATGAACATGGCGGCAAGATTTACGGCGGCTTCAATCCCTTTTGGATTCCTGAAAATCACGGTAAAGAACATTTTCCAGTATAACAAGCCGGTCTCTTTTGAAAAACCCGCAATTTTGCAGACCCTTAAAAAGGAACGCATATATATAAGCCAGGTTTTAAAATCGGGTTTATGTTTATAATCAGGTTTTATATTAAGTGCGGTATACACGATGCGCTTATAATAATTTGACGGGTTATAAATGGCCCCGATCACTTCGATATAACCTGAAAGAACACCAACACGGGGTGTAAGTGTCACAAAATTCAATCCGCTGGTTGTCTGGTCAATATGTTCCGAACTAAGAGATTGGGAAGTTAGATGAAATAAGCGTTTTTCCTGTTCCAATCTCCGGGTAAGTTGCGTATTGGGCAGGCCATACAACAGCCCGATCATGGCCATGCAGATCCCCGAATCCTGGATAGAGGCGATCATCTGGTCGGCAATCCGGGGACGATCGCTGTCAAATCCCATGATGTATCCGCCATTACTCACCATCCCGAAAGAGAGGATCTTCATTACAGCCTCTTCGATCGATTTATTGACATTCTGTATTTTTTTGTTAAGCGCAAGGGTATCGTTATCGGGGGTCTCAATTCCAAGGAAAACATACCGGAAATCTGCATCTTTCATCAATTGCAGCAACTCGTCGTCGTCGGCCAGGTTCACCGATGCTTCGGTGGTAAAGTAGAACGGATAGTTGCGGGCTTTTGTCCACACGATCATATCCCTCAGAAGTTCTTTAACCTTTTTTTTGTTCCCGATAAAATTATCATCCACCATGTCGATGTGACCCCGGTAGCCCAGGTCGTACAGTGACTGCAATTCCCTGATGACCTGTTCGTTCTTTTTAAACCTCGGTATGCGCCCATATAACTCAATAACATCGCAAAATTCACAGTTAAAGGGACATCCCCGGATAAATTGCAATCCGATCATAATATAATCACTGAACCGGATCAGGTCGTAACGGGGCACAACAGCCGTTTGCATATCGGCTTTTTCAGCGGAGCAATACTTTCCGCTTGTTGCTCCCCTCTTCAGATCATCGAGAAAAAGGGGAATGGTGATTTCTCCTTCACCCAGTACCAGGAAATCGGCATCTTTGTAAATATCCGGTTGCGAAGTAGGATCAGGGCCCCCTAAGACCACAATGCAGTTCATCCGGTGTGCCCTTGCAATGAGTTCGAGCATACTTTTCTGCTGAGGTAACATGCCTCCGATGCAAACCAGATCGGCACCCAGAAGATGTTCGTCCAATATAGGTTCAACGTTCTCATCAATGAGTTGAAATTCCCAATGTTGAGGGAATAAGGCTGCAACAGTAAGCAGTCCAAGCGGGGCCGCCGGGTACTTTTTCCCGATTATTTTACAAACATCCTGATAATTCCAGAAACTATAATCGGAAAATTTTGTCTGGACAAGCAGACATTTTGAAACTCCACTGTATAAATCTTTCATTGGTGACGATTCCTCACAAACGATTCCACAATTTTCGGAGCAAACGATTCAATATTTCCGTAGTGGGTTGAAGTTGCAAATGTACGCAATTTTTGGGAGGATTACTTCTACATGTTACACCGAAGGAACAGTTTGCAGGATTTCGCAATCCTGTTCTGCCCAGATTGACAGGATCAGGCTTCGGTTTATAATGGGTATCCCGAATCGGACCCGGGTACTGTTAGCGTGTTTTTTCTACCGCTTCAGGTGGTTGTACAATAGTTTTAACCGAACGTAATGTAAATGAAAAATAAACCAGAAAGATTCCGAAGAGTGTGGCAAATGCGCCAATTAGTTTAACAAGGTAGAGCGCCCACAGGAAAGGGTTAAACAACAAGACTATCCCGAGGGCGATGGTTAGTAATCCATTGAGCAAAAGAAGGTTTTTACGGGCAATCACTCCCTTGACGTTTACGATGATCACTATTTGAATAATCCCGATGATGATGGCCCAGATGCCAATCATGATTAAAAATAGTGCAACGGAAGACTGTGGGAAGAAAATAAGGGAAATTCCAATGGCCAGCGCTGCAATGGATTCAACCAGAATCATCGCAGCAGACTTGTCCTGCCTTATGTTATTTATACCCGCGATCAGCAGGATTGCGCCACCTGTCAACATTACGATCCCGAAATAAAGCAACATTGTTTTAATGAATTCCTGCGTAAAGAATAGGATCAGAATGCCGAAGAGTACGAAAATACACCCGTTAACTGCCAAAAACCACCAGTTTTTAAATTGTTTTGTTTCCATATCGAAATTGTTTAATGTGTTTATATTGCACAAATCGTAAACCGTAAATATGCCTCATGGCCTCATAATCACCTGTACTTCATTGCCCTGGGTGAGTGTTTTCTTTGCATAGTCGTGAACCGACTGAACATTCAGCGCCTTCACTTTATTTTCAAATCCGGTAAGATAATCGAGTCCATAAAAATAATAGTCAAAAAGCAAATTGCCCCACCATGTGTTCTCTTTCATGTCTTCAGGACGCTGTTTGAGGAAATACTCTTTCGCCTTTTGAAGGTCAGATTCCAACGGGCCTTTATCAACCATTTTTGCAACTTCCCGGTGAACAATTCCAATTAA
>CAYNMU010000142.1:0-4368 GCA_964398395.1 uncultured Eubacteriales bacterium | reverse complement strand
AAATCTGGATGAAATTGCTCGTTTTTGCCCACACGCCACCGCCGCACCATGGCCAGAGTTACATGGTGCAGCTCATGGTCGAGGGCTTCGGCGGAGACCGCCGGAAGCCGGCCCGGCCCTTGAACCGCAATTCGCCCAGCGAACCGCCTGCGGCAGCAGTGCTCGCCCCGGGCGCACCATTTGACATCGAGTGCTATCACGTCAATGCTCGCCTGTCTCGCAAGCTGGAAGACATCGGCGACCTGCGCATTGGGAAATTCATCTTGCTGCTCGGTTACTGCCTGCAAGCTATCTGGTGCCGGTTTCGTTACGGAGTGACCAGTTTTTACTACATTCCCGCGCCAGGCAAACGCTCGGCTCTGTATCGCGACTGGCTGGTCATGTTCATCTGCCGTCCGTTCTTCAGCAGAATGATCCTACACTGGCACGCCGCCGGGTTGGCCAAGTGGTTGGAGGTCGTCGTCGGGATGCGTTACCGCTCACTCACCTACCGGCTGATGAAACAAGTCGATCTGAGCATCGTCCTTTCCCAATACAACCGCGCCGATGCCGAAAAGCTCTTCTCGCGGCAAATCAAAATCGTGAGCAATGGGATTCCCGACCCCTGTCCCGGGTTCGTTGACGAGGTCTTGCCTCGGCGCAAGGCGCGGTTTGCGGCGCGGCGGAAGCTCTTCGCGAACAAAACCCTCGAGGCGGTGGATTTGGAGGATACGGGCGGCGATCCGCAAGTGGTCAAGATCCTCTACCTGGCGCATTGCACGCGCGAGAAGGGGCTGTTCGATACCCTGGCCGCCGGCGCGCTTGCCAGCCAGCGACTGGCCGCTCGGCAGTCGCCGGTTTCCCTGCGGCTGCTCGTGACCGGCGGCTTCGTGACAGCGGACGAGGAAGCCGAGTTCAAACGAATTGTGGCCATGCCCGGCATGGCGAACATCGTCCAGTATTTCGGCTTCGTTTCAGGCGACCAAAAGAAACAGTTGCTGCGCGAGGCAGACCTGTTTTGCTTCCCGACCTATTTCCAAAACGAGAATCAGCCGGTGAACTTGATCGAAGCGATGGCCTTCGGACTGCCCATCCTCACCACGCGCTGGCGTTCCCTGCCCGAACTGTTTCCGGCAGAGTATCCCGGCCTGGTCGATATCCGCTCCCCGGAGCAAGTTGCCAGCGTCCTGCTCGCGCTTATGACCAGCGAGACTGGAGAAGGCTTCCGCAACATCTTCCTGCGCGCCTTCACCCTGGAGCGGCATCTTTCCGGCCTCGCAGATGCCTTCCTGCGCAGCGGACCACCCGGGACGGCTGCGGCGCCATCTCCCGCGCTGGGCGCGCTGCCGAAATAAAATCAAGAAACCAGTTTCCCATCATCCCCAATCAATTTCGCAAAGGACCGCTTGAACACCGTAGCGCTATATCTTCGAAAGGGTGTTTGTGCCCTTCTCCCCGGCAGCTTCTGGCTGAAACGACGTATGAGAGATGGCGTAATTGTCACCGGAATGAACAAGCCGGGGTTTGGTGGTCGGGGATTCTTCATTTTTGGGGAGGCTTTGGAACCGGAACTGAACTTCCTACACCATTTCCTGCGCAAGGGCGATGTTTTCGTGGATGTAGGAGCTAATTCAGGTGTGTTCTCGATGAAAGCAGCAAAATGCGTGCAGGACGAAGGCTGTGTACTGGCGTTCGAGCCTTTGCCAGATATGCTCTACACCCTTTACCGAAACGTTAACCTGAATGGTTTTTCGAATGTGCGCTTGCGCAACTTCTGCCTCAGCGACCACACGGGGACGGGGGAGTTTTGGATTAACCATGGCCGACCGGCATCCTCCGGGCTGGTGCGCCACGATGCGCAAGCAGCTCGTTTTTCGACGCTTTGCCTCCGGCTCGATGAACTGGCCGCCATTGAAAAACTCAATCGGTTGGACTATCTGAAAATTGATGTGGAGGGCGCCGAAACCAGCATTTTGGCCGGTGCGGCCGGTTTGATTCGCCAGTTCAAACCCATCATTCAGGTGGAAGTTACTATCGATCCTGTTGCCAGCCTCGATGAGTATGTCCGATGCACCTACCCTGGAAGCCCCAATTGCCTGTTTTTGCCTCAGGGCCACCGACTCCTTGAAATATGCCAGCGGCTCGGCTACCAACGGTAACCGCTGGGCATGAATCTAACCATGATCCCGATTGCCTGCGCGGTTTCGCAAAGGGGAATTCCCCATCGTCCCGGATGAAGCTTCTTCTTTCCGCCTACTCCTGCCGTCCCTGCCAGACATCGGAACCCGGGAATGCCTGGCGCATCATCAACTACGTATTGAGCCAGGGGCACGAAGTCTGGGCCGTTATCGAGCAGAGCGAGTATGAGAAGGAAACGCTGGAGCACCTGGCCAACCATCCCATGCCCGGATTCCATCCGGTGTTCTTTCAATTGCCCACGCTATTCGTAAAATCGCTGCGCGGGGCCGGGATGTCCCATGCGATTTATTACCATTTGTGGCAGCACAAACTGTTGCGGGTGGCTGCCCAGCTTCACCAGCAAGTAGGTTTCGACCTCGCGCACCACATCACCTTTGGCCGATATTGGTCGCCTTCCGGGGTGAGAAACCTGGGCATTCCTTTTGTCTGGGGCCCGGTGGGGGCCGCCGAGTCGGCGCCGCCGTCCTTTGTGTCCGAATTGCCGCTGCGCGAGCGGTGGTTCGAGCTAATCCGCGACAACGTTCGGGCCTTGGCCACCAGGGATCCGGCGCTGCGCGACACCGCCCGGGCCGCGACCATCGGCATTGGGGTTACCCAGGAATCTTGCGAGGCGCTGCGGAAGCTGGGAGTCCGCCGAGTGGAACAGTTGCCACAGGCCGCTCTTCCAGACGATGATCTGGCCTTCTTTGACCGCTTTCCGCCGCCGCCCGACGGACCCTTCCGGGCGATTTGCATGGGCCGGCTGCTGCATTGGAAAGGCTTTCATCTGGCGATACGCGCGTTCGGGGTTTTTGCTAGGAACAATCCGGACGCCGAATTATGGATCGTCAACGAGGGGCCGTTCCAACGCGAGTTGGAGAAGACGGCGGCGCGGGCGGGGGTAGCCTCCCGCGTGCGGTTCTTCGGGCATCTGCCCAGTTACACGGAAGTTCTGGCGAAGCTGGCCCAAGCCCATGTGCTCATGCATCCCGCCTTGCACGAGGCATTTGGCAACGTTTGCCTCGAGGCGCTGGCGGCGGGCCGGCCGGTGATTTGCCTCGACATTGGCGGACCGGCTTCGCAGGTGACGCCGGAGACTGGTTTTGCCGCACCGACTGCCACCCCGGCGGAAGCGGTGGAAGCGATGGCCTCCTTCCTGGCCCGGATTGCCGGCAATCGCGCGCTGTTGGCGAGCATGTCAGTCAAGGCCCGGGCCCGGGTACGCGAGAAATTCACCATGCGCAGCATGGGTTTGGCCATTGACTCTTTCTATCATCAGGCCGCCGAGTTGCACGCGCCAGCAGTGCCATAGAGGAGAGTATTGGGGCTTGGCAATCGGTGATTTGGTGCGCGGGGTGATTGCGCGCTCCGCTTGCGCGGGGTCAATCGAGTAAAAGTGCGGAACACAATCCACCAGCACCGGCTTTGCCCCAGCCTGGTGAATGGCCTGGACGGTCGCGATGAAGGTCTGGGTGCAGGTGATCACCTCGTCGCCGGGGCCCACGCCGCAGGCCAGCAACGCAAGCTGGAGAGCCTCTGTCCCGTTGGCAACCGCCAGGCGGTGAGGGGCTCTGCAGAAGGCGGCGAATTCCCGCTCAAACGACTGCACATCTTCGCCAAGGATGAAGTCGCCGCAGGCATAAACCCTGGCCATGGAGGCGTCAATTTCCGGTTTGAGTTGCTCATACTGAGCCGCCAGATCGACGAACTGTATTTTCCCACTGGTCATAGATGCTTCAAATATAGGCCATCTGGCCGTTGTCCCAACTGGTGTCTTTATTCGATGGTCAGAGGGAGCCAAGTTCAGACAGTGCAAAAGCCGAGCGATCAATGGTCTGGAGGCTTCTGGTGGCGGACTGTCTCAGTCTCGTCTTGGGCCTGTCGGACCACCCGCGCCCGTTTCAAGGCTGCCTCCGCCTTGGTGAAATACTCCGCGGGCCGTCTCACCGAGAGGCGCCATAGGCGACCCGCAGCAGTTCCGCAAACTGGAGGATGGTGGTAGGTCGGCCGGTGCCGATATTGAAAACGCGTTCATTCGCCGCGTCGCTCTCCATCACGGCTACGTTGGCGCGTGCCAAAATTAAGATTGCCCGGGTGCTGGAGGCGACCCATCATGCGGAGCACGATGGCCAGTTCATACGTTTCGCGCACGCCGTTGGTCAGCATCCTGGTGCCAGCCTATAATGCGGCACGGTATCTGCCGGAGTTGTG
>CAYNMU010000141.1:2677-4400 GCA_964398395.1 uncultured Eubacteriales bacterium | reverse complement strand
GCGATAAAGAGGCGGGAATAAGGCGGAATTTTTCATGCAGACCTGGCTTGAATTGAGGTTAGGACCTGACCAGGTGGGACCCTTTTTTAGGGAGCCCGGGAATTGGAAATTGAAAATGAAGACCCGGGTGACCTACATCGTAACTGCTGAACAGACCCGTCCCGTTTATGGGTTTTCCCGATTTGGTTTGCCGACAAAACCCAATGTTCAATTACCATACCGGTACACTAAAAATGGTCTGTCTGTACGAGTCCAGTCCTCTTTGGGGCGTTTCCCTCAGGGGGTCTTTGTTTTTTTTCATCGCCATCTATCAATGTCCCACACCAGGCCCAATAATGCCCGGCACGTGACGTTTTCTGTGAACGTGTTGGGAACGATTTATCCCACCAAAGGAAGCGGGACCCTGCCGTCGGGGTCAGCTGTCTTTTCTGCCCTTTCCCCGGGCATACGATGCGACGATCCCGACCAGGCCGAGGGCGAAAAAGATCATAAATGCGATATTGACACTCTGCTGCAGCTCGGGATATACATCAGGGGTGATCGGGACGGAGCCGATGACCGCAGAAAACACGAGCATCGCGATGGCAAGGCTGAGCATCTGGCCGATGGCCCTCATCGTAGAGACCATGCTGGAAGCAAGACCCAGGTATCGTACCTCAACCGAACTCATGATGGCGTTGGTGTTCGGTGATGAGAACAGGCCATACCCAAGGCCGAGAATAACCTGCCCTCCGATAATGACCACGAGTGGTGTTCCCGGGGAGAGGAACATCAGGATGCCGAGGCCGGCAGTACTGCATACCATCCCCACCGTGGCGAGGACCCGGGGTTCGACCCTGTCTGACAGATGGCCTGCAACCGGGGAGATGATCATCTGGACGACTGGCTGTGCGATGAGGATCAGCCCCGTGGTCTGGGGATCGATGCCACGGTTGTACTGCAGGTACAGGCTGAGGAGGAACCCGACGGCAAAGACCATCGCATAGTTGATCAGGGCTGCAATATTCGAATAGAGAAAAACCGGTCTCTTCCGGAATAAGGCAATTTCAACCAGCGGTGCTGCTACGCGTTGTTCCCACCAGATAAACAGGCCAAGGACCCCCAGGCCGAGCAGCATCCAGAAGATACCTGAATGGGACGGCAGCAGGGTGAGGCCGTAGATGCAGCCAAACAGCGTCAGGCCGTACAGGGCGACACCCGTCAGATCGAAGCTTCGTTCGGTTGTTTCCTTCCATTCCCCGGGAATATATAGCACGGTGAGCACGATCACGAGGATTGCGAGTGGAATATTTACCAGGAAGATGGCGGGCCACCCGATGTTGTAGGTAAGGACACCTCCGATGAATGGCCCCAGTGAGAGCCCGGCATACACCGTAGCGGTGATGATCCCGATCGCCCGCCCGCGTTCCCCTGGCGGGAAGACCGACGTGACAATAGCAATTGACGTTGAGAATACCATCGCGCCCCCGAGAGCCTGAATGACCCGGGCCGTGATGATGACGGGACCCGACCATGCGATTGCCGCAAGGAGTGATCCGATCGCAAACAGGACGTTCCCAAGGATGAAAAACCGCTTCCGCCCGTACATGTCGGCAAGCTTTCCGAAAGGGACGATACAGATCGCGGCTGTGATCAGGTATGCCGACGTGACCCACCCCAGCATCACGGCATCGATATCAAATGACGCGCTGATGGCGGGAAGCGCAACATTCAGGGAAGAGAC
>CAYNMU010000141.1:0-2577 GCA_964398395.1 uncultured Eubacteriales bacterium | reverse complement strand
TATTCCGGTCCACCGGTCAACTGGGCCAGCTCATTGAGCACCACGCTCCACTGGTACGGTTTATTGATGTAACTCAGTGCGCCAGCTTTCACCGCTTCCTCGATATGGGTCGTCTGTCCGTCAGCAGATATCACAATGATTTTTGCATCGGGGTTAATCTTTTTAATTGCCCTGATGGTCCCAATGCCATCCAGCTTCGGCATGACCATATCAAGGAGAACAATATCCGGGCTCGTCCTGGAAAATTCTCGGACTCCCTCCTCTCCATCGCCTGCCTCACCCGCAATCTCATAACCCCCTTTTGTAAGTATTTTTTTCAGAATATCTCTTGCATATTCGGCATCATCAATAACAAGGACCCGCGGCATATGGACGAGTATTCTGCCTTCACAGGCTATAAATCTTCGTTATGCCGTTTATCGGAGGGTCGCAATTGTTGAGATGATGATAACTATTTATGAGCGGGAACCGATATCGTGAACGTTTGGCTCCACAATCGCATAATAAAAAAGGGTTTTTTTGGCTGGACGCCCCGGGAATTTGTCCCATGTGCCGCGAAAGATAACGACACACGGGGGGACTGGTCTTAAAATGAGGCCATCTCTTTCCCTTCCCACCGTTTATATCCTTTCCTGACGAGCCCGAATGCGGGAATACCAAGCAAAAGTGCAGCGACCCCAAAATATGGGTTGATAAATGCAAGTGCGATCACGACCATCACCGGGACTCCGATAAGGACCAGAAAAGCGAGCAGCACTTTCACATCGTAGACAAGGATGTTCGGTGTAAGCCCGGTCAGATAAATTGAGACCGAGAGTGCATAGAATGAAACTGCACCCCAGATGACCATTGCGGGGATGAGGTACAGTACCATGCCGGTAATAATTGTAACGATCACCATGAACACCGCGGGGACCAGCTGAAGCACGGTAAACGTGCAAATCTTGCTCGTGATGAGCGTGGAAACGCTGACCGGCAGACAGGCATACGAGCTGAAGGTGTCAAAGGAGGTGATCCAGGTGTACATCGTCGCCGAAATGATCCCGGTGGTCACCGCGAATACGAGCAGGACTGCATAATCCGGGACAAGTGACCTCAACACCGACAGGAAGAACCAGATCAGTCCAAGCGGGAGGAGAAACGAAAAAAGCACCTGCCCGACACCACCACCGCTCCTCCAGAGGTCAATTATATCCTTCGCCGCCAGGGGTGGGGTTGGAAAGAACGATAATTTTCCCGTAAGCGGGGTGAGGAGGTTTGAAAACCTTTTGGAAGTCCCCGTGTATTCCGGGGTGAAGAGCGCGATTGAGACCGTAAACGGGATTGCAACGAGGATGCAGGAGAGGAACAATGCAAGCCATGTACCATTGCGGAGCAACTGGAGTGGTGGGAAGAGGTCTGCGAGACTGGCCCCATATGAAAGATACACCCACCCTGCAATGACCAGGACTGCCGTGAATAGTATAGCAAGCGCGAGTTTCGAGCGAGAATACACCGTGGAGAGAAGAAATATCGCTGATAACCCGAATAGAAACGACATGGTAAGGCTTGCAAAAAGGAGGAGCGGGTAGATCGGCGGTACACCGATGAACGGGGACGCAACAGCAAACCCGAGGACAAACGGGAGTACCCAGAGGAACAGGTAGTAGACGATGTCTTTTATGACGAAATTGGTAAAGATATACCGCTCGGAAAGGGGGAGGCTCCTTGCGGAATAGGCAAGCAGGCTCATCTGCCCGAACCGCCGGTTCATTACTTCGTTCCCGAGAAGTCCAAAGCCCCCGACCATCACCCCGAGGAGCAGGAAGACCCCGATCGTAATCAGTCCCAGGTCACCTGCCGGAAGCACTTCACGGAAAAGGGGGAGGAGGAATGAACTCATGAAGACAATCCCGAAAATTAACACCGGGAACAGGGCAAAACTTAGGCTCCCGAACATGGTGGAATGGAGGCGCCACTCTTCTTTCATCATGCAGGTAAAAAGTTCAAGTCCCATGATCATGGTCCCCCTGGTAAGAATCAGTTGCAGAAATTTTTACCATACTCAATCGTCCCGCACCTGTGAGAAGAAGAACTCTGATAGGTGCTGTTTTTTATCGGCAAGTTCACTGATCGCCCCGCTATAAAGCAATTTACCTTTGTGCAGGATGGCAAACCCCGTGCAGATCTCTTCCGCAATCTCGAGGATATGAGTGGAGATAAAAATTGTCCCCCCTGATTTTACATAATTTGAAAGGTACTCCTTGACCTTTCTTTGCATAATCGGGTCAAAATTGATCAGGGGTTCATCGATGAGCGCCAGTACCGGTTTGTGGAGGAACGCCTGGGTGAACATCAGTTTCTGCCGTGTCCCACGGGAGAGGTCTTTGCAGAGTACATCGCGCTTGTCTTCAAATTCAAGGAACGAAAACCACCATGCCGCCTTTTCATCGATCTCCGGAATTTTCCTGACTGCCCCGACGAAGGCAAGATATTCCATGGCCGTAAGGAAACTTGGCGGGGTCTCCTGTTCAGGAATAATCCCGACAGACTTTCGAACACCCACCGGGTCGTTCATGACATCGAGTCCCAGTACGG
>CAYNMU010000140.1:0-4409 GCA_964398395.1 uncultured Eubacteriales bacterium | reverse complement strand
GCATCGCCGACGGGGAAAGCCTCTCACAAACCGTGAGAACGGGTCGCGTTTACAGCAGTTCGTCAAGTATGGTTCAACAGCTCTTTACACCAGTAATGCACAAGGCTAAGGAAACAAGGTGCCAGAAATCATGGGTAAGTAAATGAATTCTTTTTAACTTTGAACTATGAAACAAAGGCTTTACATAGACACATCCGTATTTGGTGGTTTTTACGATGAAGAATTCTCTGAATTCACCAAACCTCTGTTTGAGAGACTTCAAAAAGGAGAATTTAAATTGCTGTTTTCTACCGTGACTCAGGAAGAGCTAACCCCCGCTCCCGAGAATGTTAAAAAATTTGTGGAAAACCTTAAAGTTGAAAACACTGAATTTCTTGAAACAAATGAAGAAGTTGTAGATTTGGCAGCCCAATACATTCTGGAAAAAGTCGTTGGCCAAACGAGTCTTCCGGATTGTTTACATATAGCCCTTGCCACTATAAACCGGGCTGATTTTTTGATCAGTTGGAATTTTAAGCATATCGTAAATGTTCAAAGAATTCAAGGTTATAATTCCATCAACATTAAAAATGGCTACAAGCAATTAGAAATTCGTTCACCAAGAGATTTTATGACCTATGGAGACAACGATTAACAAGACGTTTGACGCGGTGAAGTTCATGCGTGAACAAAGACAAAGATTGAGTGAGAAATTGTCTAAGATGACCAAAGAGGAGATCATTGAGTATTTCAGGAAGAAAAAATCGGAAAATACAATAAAGCCCTGTGCATAACCAGCCGTCAACCTCAATGCGGAGGTTGTTCGGAAATCGAATATTTACCAGAAAAAACCCGCAATGCGGCTGCGGCAAGCGTTGTGCCCAATTGTAATTAGAAACAAATAGACATGAGGAAAGATAATGAACAACCTTTGGCAACAGAAAAGTGGGGCTGGAAATTTCATCATGTAGGAATACCAACGAATAAAGCAATAAATAATGAAAAATATTTAGCCAACTTAAAAATTGCTGTCGGGGGATTTGAAGATAGTCCCTATGGAATTGAATGGATGCGTTTCGAAGAAGGTTGTTTGGTTCCCGAGTTGATAAAATTAGTACCACATGTTGCATTTGAAGTAGATAATATTGATTTTGAACTTGCTAACCATGAATTTAAAATATTAACGAAAGCAAATTCACCAAGCGAAGGTGTCAGGGTAGTAATGATCGAGCATAATGGTGCCCCGATTGAATTAATCGAGTTCACAAAACGAAAGGAGGAATAATTACAACTGGGCACAATATCCACTACCCGATCAGGCAAATATTTTATGTTATCTAACTGTATACAAGTAATATAGGTTAAACTGAAATCAAAAAATAGAAAGATTCAATCCCGCCCATCGGATAGCGACGGGGCGTTTGTGGTTAACATTATAAAACCTATGCGAATCTGGGACATATTTAGGACAAGGTCGAGAAATGAGGATGAAAAAGAGCTCAAAGATCCACTTGAACGTTCATGCTTTAAAAAATTAAAAAAATATCTTTCCCCTGATGCTATAATTCATCCACATTATGTTATTGATGCAAAAGATGAAATTTCCCCTGTAAATTTTTTGATAGAAGCAAGTAATAAAAGGATTGTAATTGAATTTCAAAGTGAAGACTCAAATGATGAAAAAGATCGGGATTGGAAGGATTCACAAATCATTGGGACAAATCAAATAGATACAATTTATCGATTTATAGGAAATGATATTTCGCCATTCCTTGATGATTGTATTTATTTTATTAGTCAATTTGATGGAGACATTTTTAATCCGAATTATCCACACCTTCAATGTGTACTAAAATATGAAGAAAAGAAAAGGAATATTATTTATTATAACATGGTTGGCGAAGACGGTCAATTTGCTTACAGACTTCAACTTATAATGGATCTGATAAATAGAAAAACATGCCAGCATTTATTTGAATTTAATGACACTTTATAAAATCCTGTACATAGAAAAGTATAAGAATTAATTGGAACAAAAATATAAGATTGAAAACTATAAAATAAATCCATTATAAATGAAGTGTCTGCCACTAACGAGCCGTCAGCCGACAATTCGGGGAGCCGTGGTAAGGACAGTGGTTGGAGCTACTAAACATGAAAACGAAAATCAAAGATATGACATTTCATCCCTCACACATGCGCCTGCTGGCGGGGCGCACGTTGCCTGCCATGTTAAGAAAACAACACAGTGTCTTGATTGAAAATTTTGTAAATTTGCTTCCATGATAAAACGAATTTACATAGATACTTCTGTTTTTGGCGGATACTTTGATAAAGAGTTTGAAAAAGAAACCAAACCATTTTTTGAAAGGATTTCGGAAAAACGGATTAAGATAATTGTTTCAGAGATTTTAGAATTGGAGTTATATAGAGCACCCGATTATATTCATGATTTCTTTGAATCATTACCAGATAATTTGATGGAGAGAGTTGAATTCACTGATGAAGCACGAGAACTATCTGAAAAATACATTTCAGAGAAAGTGGTTGGTAAAACTAGTCGAGCTGACTGCCAGCATATAGCTTTGGCGACTATAAACAAAGCAGATGTTTTGGTAAGCTGGAATTTTAAACATATTGTAAACCTTGAGCGGATTAGGGGCTACAATTCGATAAATTTCAGAGAGGGATATCAAATGATCGAAATACGGACACCAAAAGAAATTTTTACTTATGAAAACGACAATCAATAAGACGGATTTAGTAAAAAAAATGCGTGATATACGTGATAAATTTAGCATGGAGATAATGGATATGACTTTTGAGCAAGAAAAGGAATATATCAAAAATCAACTGGCTGAGTTAAAACAAAAAAAACACGGCAGGCAACATGCAACATAACCATCAATGGTTTTAGTGGTTACGTATACAGCGGTTCATTGAACTGTTAAGAAATTTTTTTATGTTACAAATTAACGACAAAATAGTTTGCGGAATATTCTGACCCTTATGATCTGTTTTTATGTAGTCAGAGGATGGTGGTCAGGAAGTCTGAATTTTAATTGCACGCAGAATGTGCCTCTTTCCAGGGGGACCAGGCAGCTTTTCTGTGTGAAAACCGGATAAGCGTAAGGCTCTCACAACTGTGCCTTTAACCGAATAGGTAACCAGAATCCCGCCGGGGGACAAACCGATATAGAGGTTGTGGAATATCTGATTTGTCCAGAGTTCCGGTTGCGCATCCGGACCGAATGCGTCGAAATAGATAAGGTCAAATAGATCGGTTGCAGGAAAATACGCCTCGAGTGTGCTATGGATTTTATGAAGCGTGAAATATGGAGATATCTCTACAGGTTCATTCCAGTTTGCGAGGTGTAGCTTAGCGAATAGGTGCGAATAGCCAACGGATCCGAACAGATGCGGGTAATTCAGCGCCCGCCAGTAACTTTCTTCCAAAGGAAATGGTTCAATGGCTGTATAGCATACGTTGATCTCATGTTTTTCCGCCTCAGCATGGGTCAGGAGGGCATTCAAACCAGTACCAAAACCTATCTCAAGGATGTTGAGGAATTCCGCCCCGTTACCTTTGCCGGAATGAAATTTTTCAATAGTTCGGAGTAAGCCGTTTTGAATGAAAATGTGCTGTGATTCCTGCACAGCCCCGAAGGTAGAATGATAATGCTGGTTCAAATCACGCCGGAAAAGTGTGTCGGAGCCATCGGCGGTTTGGATAATTTGAAGATTTGAAGATTCGATAATTTGGAGATTAGTCTGTGAACGGATCTACTATTATCAGTTTGGAATTTTCAATTCAATTTTGCATTTTGCATTTTGAATTTGCAACTACCAAAGTCTCGGATATTTATTGGGATTGTATTCATGCATCATTCCATACACTGTTTCAAATACATCTTCGGCATTGGGATTCGAAAAGTAGTCGCCATCATTGGTATAGGCAGGGCGATGGTCGTTGGCTGTGAGTGTTCGTGGTTCAGCGTCGAGGTAACGATAACCATCCTGATCTTCCATCACCTTTTGCATCATGAATGCCGTAGCGCCACCACTGCCATCTTCGTCGAAAAACAGGATCTTATTGGTTTTTTTGAGCGACTTCAGGATGTCATGGTTGATGTCGAATGGGAGGAGGGTCTGGACATCTATCAGCTCGACCGAGATACCGAAATCGGCAATCTGTGGAAGCGCTTCCTGGGCAATCTTTACGCATGAACCGTAAGTGACGATGGAGATATCGGAACCCTCGTGCAACACTTCGGGAATGCCCAGCGGGATGCGGTAATTGCCTATATTTTCAGGCATCTGTTCCTTCAGGCGGTAACCATTCAATGGTTCGATGATCAGTCCTGCATCATCAGAAGCCATCATGGTGTTGTAAAATCCTGCTGCCTGGGTCATGTTTCGGGGAACCATCA
>CAYNMU010000139.1:0-4521 GCA_964398395.1 uncultured Eubacteriales bacterium | reverse complement strand
CGCCAATCATAAGAGAAAGAAAGCGTTCTGTCAAAATTATATCCTGACGGGATACTCCATTCATCCTTAATTGCACAATTAAATTTTGGGGTTCCGTCAACATCACAGGCCATCGGGTCAAGCATATCATTTGCCAATGGAATTAATTTATCCCCCAACGCATTCCAATTTCTGTCAATGGCTACCCTAGCAATAGGAAATATTAGGCTTTTTATTGCATCGTTTAAAGCTGCGCTCGTTGGATAGAATACCTGCTTTTCTTCTGGTGTGTTTGGGTTCAAATAGAGCGTTTTGGTTGCAATTCCATCAACATTAATAACAGGAATGCCAATGTTCTTTTTTTCGACAGCAAAAGTTGGCAACAAAAATCCTGTTGCCATCACAATTGCAAGTAAAAGCGAAATTGATTTTTTAACTTTTAATTTCATTAAAACCCCTCCAATAATAATAAATATTATACCACACACAATATGCTGCTTGCCAACAAAGTTTTCTTCGCTGCCGATTATAAAAACACAAATGCCGTAGAGTTTACTAGTTCTTTAAGTAGATTTTAAACTTTTTTACAGTATAAAGTCAAGAATTTAATGTAGAATTTTCGAAATAAATAGAATCGCAAAAGCGCAATATTAAAGACCATGCAAAAAGGAGTTGCCTCTAAACGCTTTATGCGATGTTTAGAGGCAACTTTAATTAATAATAAATTATCCAAAATCATGTTGAGTTTAAATAAATCTATTTCTTCTTTTTGGCTACATAAACAACAAGCGTAGCAATAACAATTAATGTGGTAACTGCTAAAATAATGGTGATAGCGTTATGAGATGAAGTACTATCAACTTTAACCGCATCATTTGACTTTGATGTGCTCTCTCCATTTACCTCAGTTGCCGTATCCGTTAAACTCGGATTAGTCGTATTGAGTTCCGTTGCCCCTGTACCAGTTGTACCGGGAATTAAAGTGTTTGGGTTTGTCGATTGTGAATTTGAAATATTGGCAATCGTTGTATTTGCCGGGTCTATTGGTTTTGTTGAACCTGTCGAGTTTGTAGTGCCTGCTGAATTTGTTGTACCGGTCGGTTTTGTAGTACCGGTCGGTTTTGTAGTTCCGGTCGAATTTGTTGTGCTGGTTGGTTTTGTTGTGCCGGTTGGTTTCGTTGTACCGGTTGGTTTCGTTGTACCGGTTGGCTTCGTCGTACCGGTTGGTTTCGTTGTTACTGTTGGCTTCGTTGTACCTGTGGATTTTGTTGTTTCCGTTGAATTTGTTGTGCCGTTAGAATTCGTTGTGCCTGTCGAAGTTGTTGTAGCATGAACTGTCGTTGCAGTTGTAGATACCGTCACACTGCCATTAGTTATACTTGTTGTCAAAGCTTTAAAATCCGAACCAATAACCTCGCCGACTGTTAATTTTACAGATGTCGAACCTGTCCAACCGGACTTAATTGCAAATTTAATATTTAACATTGAACCCTCTGCCGTTAAATCTGAATCTGAAATAAAGGAATCATTTATTGTCGTGAAACTGCCTTCCGTTTTATAAACCGGGTTTACTGAGGACATGCCTTCGGATGCAGCAGGACCTGTCACAAAACTTTTGTATGTTAATTTAGTATTGTCATACAATATAAGTAAAGTAGCCCCTGCCAACCCTGAATTTTCCGAAATATTAATTGATACAGTAACATCAGTATCTACAATGCCTATTTCGTTGCTTACAGTTAATTTAACCGGGCTCGCTGCATTTGCGGTAAACGGTAATGAGGCAATACTTGCAACCATAAAAATTGTTAACAATAGTGCCATTGCTTTTTTTGCAGTTGTTTTTGAATTCATGGTTTTCTCCCTTTAACTGGAATTAAATTTACTTTTTCTTTTTGATAACAAATGCTGCAACGGCAACAACTACAATGACTGCAGCCGCGACAAGAATAATTTTCATCATACTATTTGATGAAGTGCTAGTGTCTTTTTTAGTAATTTCGGTTGTATTTACTGTGCTTTCCTCATTTGTAACCGATGAAGAAGTGTCTGTGATATTAATGGTCGTATTTGGCTCCGTTGTTCCTTCAACAGATGTGTTTGTTGTTTCGCTGGTGTTTGTTGTTCCGCTAGTGTTTGTTGTAGAATCGACCGTTGAGGTAGAAACTGATGCTATTGTGGTGGTTGTTGGTGTTGCCGCAGAAAAGGTTACACTGCCGTTCTTTATTGAATTTGTAAGGGTTTTGAATTGTGCGTCAACAAAATCACCATTCGTTAATGTTAACGGAGTTGAACCGCTTAAAGCGGATTTAATTGTGAAGGTAACGTCCATAATTGAACCTGCTGCTGTAATGCCTGTTGCATGAATAAAGGAGCATTTTATTGTAGAAATATTATCTGATACTGCAAAATCCTGATTTATCGAGGCAAAACCGCCATTTGCTGCCGCGCCTGCTTTACTGCTTTTTACAGAAAGTTTTGTGTTGTCATATTTTAGAAATAAATCTGCAGCTGCCAAACCGGAGTTTGCAGAAACATCAACAGATATAACAACATCAGTACCAACATTACCTGATTTGTTGCTGACAATGAGTGAAACAGTGCCCGCCGCATTTGCAACCATCGGTATTGAAACCATACCCACAGCCAGAATACCCGATAAAAATAAAGTGATTGCTTTCTTTGTACCTTTAAAAGTTTTCATTTTGTCCTCCATATTTAAGTTATTTTGATACGCTACACAATTTTATTAATGAATATAAATATAATAATGGAAAATCAGGCATTTGTCAACTTTTTTTGGTATTTTCTTTGCTTAATTTCCACATTTTTTCTCAACGTCTCTGCTCTTCAATCAAAAAATTGAATTAGATCTTTTTTGTTAATAAAACTCATATTTTCAGAATGCGGTCATTGTAATCGCTGAGATATCCTGAACATTTTTCGTTATAACAAGCTTTATACTATTGAAATTTTGAGGTGAAATTTTAACTATTCTTTTGTGGCCAATAACATGTGCGACGAAAAGCAATTTTGTTTTACCTTTTTTTATTCCGAATAATTCAAAACCGTCAACCGTGTGCCCTTTGGCTATATCTTCCTCAATTACAATATTTTTTACCTTCGCGCCGTTTGTATTGAGGATAATTTCATTAGAATTGCTGCTGATAGTTGCAATTGGATTTTCAAAAATTGCTCTGATCTTTTTGCCAAACTCAACAAATACGCCTCTGTCTTTTTCGGGCACAAGCCCCCTGTCGTCAATCACCATACCAAGCAACAGGTTGCCGTTGCGGCCGACACTTTTATAATATCTGTCAACCAAGGTCGAAGCCGATAAAACCAACCTGCTCTGCCCTTTTTTGTAAAACCATTGCCACCTTCTGTTTGGCATGTCACATTCAGCCGGGGACCATCTGTTGCCGTCAATACTGCCGGCGCCTATCTTATCGTCCGCCACAGTGCCGTCAAACTGACTGTCCAATGTTACGGTGCTGTAACAATCAATCGGGGCCACGCCGTCTTCATTGCCTACCCACCTTAAATTATTGATATCGCTGATGGTACTTCCCTGAAACTTGATTGCGTTTGGCTGAAGCGCTTCATAAATGCTTTTAATATCAGAACCGCCTTTTTCAACCGAAAGCACGCCGCCGTCAAACCATATTTCGAAAAGTTCGCCGTAATTACCCCAAAGCTCGCGAAGCTGCATTTCGACCATATCATAATAAGCTTTTTGTTTTTTTGGGTCACCACTTCTCTCATATCCGTTGTCAACATTAAACCTTGCGTTGCAAGGCAAAGAATAATAAAAACCGGGTTTTACCCCATACTTTTTACATGAAGCAATAAATTCACCTGCGATATCACCGTTATACGATGAATTGGCAACACTGTAATCATGTGCTTTTGTTGGCCAGAGAGAAAAGCCGGAGCAATGCTTCGCAACAAGTATTACATATTTTGCGCCTGCCGCTTTCGCGGTTTCAATCCATTGGTCAGTATTCAATTCTTTGGGGTTAAACACCTTTGGGGCGGGTTGATATCCCCAGCTTTTTCTGAACTCATAATCGGGCTCAAACACTTGGATATCGTAGTGAATCAGTACCCCTATTTCTTGCTGCGCCCAGTCCAATTGTTGCTTTGTTGGTTTAACCATTCAAATCGCCCCTCTTTATAAATTCAAATAAAAAAGTCATCGTTTAAAGATGCAACTCGTTTTTTGTAGCCAATAATTCTTCCGTAACCAATTCCTGATGTTTATGCGAAAACTTATAGAAAAAATACGGTATCACGGAAATTAAAGTACTGACGATTGAAATTGAGATTGGCAGAAAAAACAACCTTTGAGTGTACTTGGGCTCTGCTGTGCAGCATTTGGCACAAATTTTATTACCGAAACTATTACAGCGGTGGAAACAGCACCGATAGAACCTATACATTTGCCCAAGAAACCCTCGATGGCATAAATCATTCCGTCATTTCTTTCACCGGTTTTCCATTCAAGATAGTCAACGCTGTCTGATACCATCGACCAGTACA
>CAYNMU010000138.1:0-4638 GCA_964398395.1 uncultured Eubacteriales bacterium | reverse complement strand
GTTTCCTTTTCGGATTAGGCTCAAATTAAAGGCTCAAATTCTAAAACCTTGCTTTCAAGGCTTTTTAAATAATAACTCTCTCTCATTTCTCACTTGGGATTTGGACATGGGAATTTGATGCTTGGAATTTTTTAAACGTGCGGCTTTAGTTCGTTTTGTGTAAATAATTACCCTTGGTAGTACTTCGGGTAATCCGGAATAAAAATTTAACGTGGATAAAAGGGCTATTTCAATTACGTTCTCACTAAAATGAAAAACCCAAATCAATATTAAGAGTGCCCAAATTAGAACCATTTGCTATTTGCATAAAATAACCAAGACCAAAATTCATTGCAGATTTTTTACCGATTTTAACGCTGGCGCCTACCGATGGATTTAACATAAAGCCAAGCCCCCGGAATTCAGGCGTGGCTTCAATTGTATATCCAATTCCTAAATCGATGTAAGGAGACACTATATAGTCGATGAAATGTGCCCGGAAATCTGCAAAAAGAGGAATTACTAAACTGGAACTTTTGTATTTGTTAAAATAAAATTTTAATCCGGTGCCAAAACCAAGTGAAAAATAGGGATTGAATTGATAGCCATTAATAACCTCAAGTTTAAGACAACTTGTTCCTTTTCCATAATCGCCTAATCCAAAACCAAAACCAAAATTTATTATTCTAAGATAACCGGAACTCAAACCGGAACTACTATTTGACTTTGAGGTATTTGCCACTATTTCCTTAGTCATTTTTTCAATTTCGTCCATTTGATAAACAAACACATTTCTATCGGCAGTTTCAATTTTAATGGACTTATTCGGAACCTGTTCGATAATTGTGCCTCGAATAATGCTGCCATTTTTCAGATAAACTACGTCTTGGAAATTCTGTTGTGCGATACCAACAATTCCTATTGCAAGAAATAAAATCAATGTAAAAATCTTTTTCATAATGATGTAGAATTTGGGTTGCCTACTCGTTTGGCTTTTCGGTGTCGCCCCGTTTTTAATGTGGTTTCTGGTCTCCACTTTTACTTTTGGGTAATAATATTCAAGATAATTATTCAGAGGATATTTTAAAGAACTAATAACTTGAGATTAATTTGCATTTACTAATTTTCTTCCTGGCTTTTTCCTGGTCTGGTAATTCTAATGATGGATTTCCCATCCAACCTCCCATTCCTACTGACCCTTCAACATAATAGGATTTACTTTTTTCAACTTCAATTATTAAATCGGTTGTCACACCCCCTATCGCTGCCGAAAATGCGACACTGCCTGGTTCAGCATAGTAAACCAAATATCCTTTAACAAATAAATACGAATCACTTATTGGGTTACCATTGGCATAAACAATAAAATGAACGCCACTCCCAACGTATTTATATGGACGATAAATATAAATTATTGCTTTATCCGAAGGAATTTCAGTTATCTCCTGAAAATCGGTTGTGAGATGTTTTTTACTGCCTCCAATACTAACGATATAGCCTTTTTTTGAATCTGGATTATTTGTTGAGTTATTTAATGGTTCCCGTGAAACCTCTTTCGTCAATTTGTCAATTTCATCAATTTGATATACAAAAACGCTTTTACCCGCTGTTTCTATTTTTATTGATTTATTTGGAATTTGCTCTATAATTATGCCTCTGATAATGCTGCCATTTTTCAGATATACCACATCCTGATAGTTTTGTTGTGCAAATACTACTGCGCTAAATGTAATAAAAATAGAAAAAGCTATAAATTTTTTCATCGAAAAGTATTTATTTTTGTACTTGTTTGGCTTTTCTGAATCGCTCAGTTGAGAAGGTGGTTGCTGGTCTCCGGTTTTTATCAGGAAATATCAAAATCGAATATTAAGTGTTCTCTATTATAGCTTTCTGAATTTTTAACCATCCTAAAAGTATTAAGATAAATGCGATTAATGATATGACTGAATTTATTGTATCGCCTGCAAATGGCAATAAACTTAGCAAACCACCGATTACCATTATTATCATGGCAATTAAAAGAATTTTTGCACCCTCAGCGCCTGTTTCTCCCAGTGTTTCGGAATTTTTTAACTTTAATAAACCCAATAGTTGGATCGCGAATGCTGCAAGGTTTAGCAACCCAGCGATGAATCCACCTAAAAAAGGAATTAAATCTATTACAAGACCAACAATTCCAATTATCGCCGCAATAATCAATAGTTTTATACCGCTTTTTCCTTCATCGTCCAGGAATAATTTGAGATTTCCAAGTCCTATGAAGAACATAATATAGCCAATAATTGCAGTTATTGTAGCTGTCCAGCCGCTGCCAATATTGTTGTATGTCGTTAACATGTTTCCAACAAGGATTAATGTAACAGATGAAATTGCTTTTTTTTCCATATTTCTTTTGTAGTTTTAATTTTTTCTTTTCCGTTTAATATTTAACTATGTGCCTTCTGTTAATTGGCAGGTTCACTGGTAGATATTTCGTTGACTAATTTTTCTTCTATTCTTCTAACGCTTCTTTGAATTGATAAGAAAACCAATATTATTGCTATAATGGCAATTAATCCGATACCACAAACAATAGCATACAATGCGTTATTCCGGTAACTTGTTTTCGCTTCTTTGTTAATAAAGTATTTATATTCTGCTGCAAGGCTATCAGTCAGATATACTTCTTGAATTTTCATTAAGGAATCTCGGTATTGCTGATCTATTTGTGCAATCATTTGGTCTCTTCCTGCATTTTTTTCCAAGTAAACAAGATAATATTTATTTAATGCCGGGATTTGTAATTCCGGTTTAATTTTTGGAAGCATTTTCAAGAACAAATCAGTTTGTTCTGATTGAAGAAGTATATGGTTGTTGAAATATTGATAGTAGGCATTAATCATCGTTGCTAATACATTTAATCGTTCATTTTTATCAAATGAATCAATAATCTTATTAAAATATTCAATAAATGCTGAACCATCATTTTTATTGGATTTACAAAAACTTAGCAGCATTTCCAGACTGGTTAATTGGTTTTCTTCAGGAAATTTTTGAAACACATTTATCGCTGTCTGAATATTATTAATTGATGTTGAAACACTAATAGCAGCATTTGATGCAAAAACATTAAATACCTCAGTTCGTTTACTTTCTGGCACAAGTTGTAGTTGTACAATAAAAACCTCGATCATTTGCTTTTTATCGATAAAAGTCCTTGCGTTAGTATTTTCGAATGCAAGGTCTAACCTACCTTTCAGATCATTGTCATCTTTCCAGATTCTATATTTTTCATCCCGATAAAATTCATATAACTTGGCTCCTTGTGGATATTCGTAGTGACCCTGAGACGGAATTAGCTTTATTAACCTTTCTAATGAAAGTAAGTATTCTGTTTCCCCTTTTTCGATTTTTTTAAGTTTTTCAACAGTTTGGTCAGGATATGGTTCTTTATTTTCCTTTAGCTGTACCTGAATTTCCTTTTTTTCAGTTGTTTTTGTGGTCTCTAATTGTAAATCGTTCAAGGCGATTGTTACAGCGCCTGGGTAATCTTTTTTTACAGGAGGCGGAAGTTTCTCAACTGATTGTTTAAATGGAGGAATAACACCATATATGTATAACAAAACTCCTCCGACTATTGCAAGCGCTCCAATCACAATAAATATGTGCCAGAAAATCCGTGAAATATTGAAAACATATTTATTTTCAACTTTTTCAAAATATTTGTTTCTCATAATAAGAAATTTTTAGATTTTTAGATTAATTCGTTGAAATCACTTTTAATTTAGCTCCAGAGGCCAATTTAGAGGTTATTATTTCTTCTCCATTTTTTACTTTACATATTGTTGTGTTGCTATTTATATCTTTTACTTTTATTTTCCCAATCAGGCTATTTTGCTCGTCTAAAACATTAAATTCACATGAGAACATCCCAATGTTGGTACCTCCTTCTACTGAAACTGATTTAGCTGTTCCATCTTTATTTTTCTCTATGACACCTGTGATGAAAGTTTTTATCGGTAATTGAGTTTCAATAAATTTGTCAATGTAATTTGTAGTATTTGCTCTTGAAAATGCTTCCTCATGAGAATAAATACACGTTGTCAAAAACAGCCCCCTGTTTGTACCTGTATAAGCATGGGAATCAATATATCTTCCTTCAATATTTTTTATTACAAAGGAAGCCGAAATAGTAGAAATATATGCTGTATGTGGAACACCTTTTGAATCTTTACAGCTCATAGTTTCCTCACTGATATTTATATCAGTACATTCTATAATATAATTAATGATTTCATCTTTGTCATTCCCATCATTTGAAATATGTTTTAACCTGGTTGAAGAATTTAAATTGCTTTTTATTACTGCTATAACTTTTTCGATGTTATTATTTCGTTTTTTCAAGTTAAAATCAAAACGAATAAAAACTTTATCTGTCTCTCGTGTTTTAAATAAGTAAGAGTCATTTGTTGAATGAAAATTTGAAACTAAATTTTCAATTGACTTTGTCTCTTCTTTTATTAAATTGCCTGCTTGATAAGTTTTTTCAGTCACTTTCTTCCCATTATCCGACCAATAACTCCATTTACCTTCTTGTTTGTCATTTACCAATATCCCTTCACTAATTATCTATTACCGCCAAATCCAGTCATCCCATTATAATACAAGGTATTACCAAAT
>CAYNMU010000137.1:0-4664 GCA_964398395.1 uncultured Eubacteriales bacterium | reverse complement strand
AGGTGGCAGCCGACGTCTCGGCGGCTGATTGGCAGCATAGGGACGGCATAGAGGCTCATGCGTTCGCCGAGGACGTCGAACGCCACCTTGAGGAAATCACGAGGCGGCATCCCACAGGTGGCAGCCGACGTCTGCGGTGAGCTAAGTCGAACCGTCTCGGCGGCTGATTGGCAGCATAAAACACCGGGCGGTATCAACAGGTGGCAGAAACGGTTGCTTGAATTCTTTAGAATCATGCTTTACAAACATAATGTCTGTAATACATGATTAATGGCATGAAAAGTTCTTTTTTCAATCGAGAGGACGAGCAACGGAGATTGCAGCGGTTTTTGGCGAATAAGTCCGGAGGACTGGCTGTCGTCTATGGCCGGCGTCGGTGTGGGAAGTCTACGTTGATTCAGCATGTGGCGGGCTCTGGCGATGTGTATTTTTTAGCCGATCAACGCGAAGCATTACTTCAGATTGAGGCTTTGGCGCGGGAGGCTCAACGTATGATCCCCGGTTTTGCTGCCGCCCGTTATCCATCCTGGGCGGCCTTGATTGAAACGCTTGAAGCGCGTGCGCCGGTGGGGTTCAATCTGTTGTTGGATGAATTCCCGTATCTCGTTCAGGCGTCCCCGGAACTTCCCAGTCTTATTCAGCACTACCTCGATGAGCCTGGCACAAAAAAACTGAGTATCTTGTTGTGTGGCTCCTCTCAACGTATGATGCAGGGGTTGGTATTGGATCGGTCCGCACCGCTCTATGGGCGCGCCACTGAAATCCTCCGGATTGAACCCTTGGCGGCTGGTTGGATTCGTGAGGGGCTGTCCGTCGCCGGTGATGCGGCCATCGAGGCCTTTGCCGTTTGGGGCGGTGTGCCGCGTTATTGGGAACTCGCGACGCCCTTCAGGTCACTGAAAGGTGCCCTCCATGAATTGGTGTTGAGCAAGAACGGGGTATTGCATGAAGAACCCGATCGGCTTCTCGAGGATGAAATGCGTAGTGGAAGTCAGGCCAAGTCACTGCTCTCTCTCATCGGCATGGGGTGCAATCGCCTTTCGGAAATCGCAGGAAGAATGGGGAAACCGGCGGGCAGTCTGACACGGCCCCTCGCCAATTTAATTGAACTGGGTTATGTCCGACGTGAAGTGCCTTTTGGCGAAGATCCGAAGAATAGCAAACGCACCCTGTATCGGCTAAAAGATCCTTTTCTGCGATTTTATGTCCACTTCGTGCAACCCCAACGCTCCCTATTGGAGATGGGGATTATGGACGCTGCTGCTGAAACGTTACAGAAGGAATTTTCTTCCTATGTCGGGGGGCATTGGGAAGACCTGGCGCGCCAATCGGTTCCCTTCCTGGGTATCGGGGGCTTGCGGTGGGGCTTGGCAGCGCGTTGGTGGGGGGTAGGAACGGATGGCGTCCCGATGGAGTTTGACGTGGTCGCGGAGTCGCTGGATGGACAGGCGGTATTAATCGGTGAGGTCAAATGGACCGGGGAGCGCTCCTCACCTGAAGCCGTTGCCGCGGATCTCATGGCCCGAGTAGTGCGTGTGCCTTTCCTGAAAGGACGTAAAGTAGTGACGGCACTGTGGATGCGAAGCGGTAAGGCCGCCTCCGGAATCGAAGTCATTACGCCGGATCAGGTGCTGGATTGCTTGAGGTAAACCCTCAGGCGGCATCCCATAGGTGGCAGCCGACGCCTGCGGTGAGCTAAGTCGAACCGTCCCCGGCGGCTGCATTGACGGTATAGGGACGGCATAGGTGCTCATGCGTTCGCCGAGGACGTCGAACGCCACCAATTCGAATTATTCTTTGGTCTGCAGTCTGTAGTCTGATGTCTGAGGTCTTTTTATGAAAATTGCCATTGCCAGTTCTGGATTAGGTCACGTTGCCCGGGGCATTGAAACGTGGGCGTGCGACACGGCGGTCGCGCTGGCGCGCGCCAGAGTTAAAAGTTATGAGTTATCAGTTATTGGGGGAGGGGAGAAGGATAAAAGTTATGAGTTATCAGTTATTGGGGAAGGGGAGAAGGTTAAAAGTTATGAGTTATCAGTTATTCGTAATACAAATAACCAAGAACCAATAACAAATAACTCTGCCAGTGGCAGTCCCAATAACCAAGAACAAATAACCAATAACTCACTAGAAGTCACCCTCTTCTGCGCCGCCCCCCTGCCCCCTGCCCCCTGCCCACCGCCCTCTGCCAACTGTTCACTGCCTACTGCTAACTGCCCTCTGCTTACTGTCCGCGTCCTCCCAAGTCTTAAGAGGGGTGATCGCGTGGCTCAATCCCTGACGCGGATTTTCCCCAAATGGACCTGGCGCTTCGGCTTAAAGAGCACCTATGACCTGGAGCAGTGGTCATTCTGGTGGCATCTCTGGCCGAAGTTGAGACGCGGCAAATTTGATATCGTGCATGTGCAGGACCCGTGGCTGGCTTTGTTGCTGGAGCGAAGCGGGCGACTGGGGTTGCATCCAGCCAAGGTTATTTTGGCTCATGGGACAGAGGAGACACTGGAGTTTCTGGAGAAGTTCGAATATGTGCAGCATCTGGCGCCCTGGCATTTGGAGCAGGCGGAGAAGAAGATGAGGGAGAGGGGGGAGTTATAGGTTATTCGTTAATGGTTATTAGTGAAGAAAACACTCGGAGGGCACCCAATGTGGGAGGGGCAGTCCCTGGCTCCCCTGAGCTTGGTCGAAGGGCCGCGAGAGGCCATTTCTAGACCCGATAAAGTCTGTCGCCGCGGCGGAGCGCGCCTCCCACATTGAAGAAGAAGAGAAGACAAGAGGAGAAAGCGCTTGGTGGGCACCCAATGTGGGAGGGGCAGTCCCCTGCCGCGACAGATTCAGATGGGAGCTTGGAATCGACAAGAGTCGCCGCAACGGCCCTTCGACTAAACTCAGGGCTGGAATGCCGAACGCCACCTTGAGGAAAACACTGGGAGGTATCCCTGAGTGTGTCGAATGATGTTGCTGCATCGTAGATGCTATTGTATAATAATTACATGAAGAAAAGGCATAACCCATTCCAGATACGTGAATTGCCTGTTGATGGTCCGTTCTGTAATCGGACTAAAGAATTAGCGGGTTTGATCTCATACGCAAATTCTGGGGCGGCGGTTGTAGTGTATTCTCCCCGGCGTTATGGGAAAACATCCCTCATTAGGAGGGTTCAGGCCGAATTGGCGAAACAAGGCACTCTGACAGTGTTTTGTGATTTTTTCGGGGTGACCACCGCAGATGATATCGCCCACCGACTTGCCCGAAGCGTATTTGAACTCACCCGCTCACGTGAGCCCCTTTTTAAAAAAGCGATGCGCTTGTTCAGTGGGTTTCGCCCAGTTTTGAAGCCCGACGAGAGTGGGACATTTTCGCTGACAGTCGAGACCGTTGGGCGCAAAGTTGATCCCTTGGAGCGGCTGGAGGAGACCCTGCGCGCTTTGGAGGAGTTTACCGCCGGCAATGAACCCCGTGTAAATGTCGCACTGGATGAATTTCAGGAGATTACCGAGGTGGCCGATTCGTTCAAGATCGAAGCTCTGCTCAGGCAGTATGTTCAAAAACTACGCTGCTCTTTCTTTTTCATCGGCAGCCGCAGACGCCTCTTGCTCGATATGTTCAACCAACGCAACCGTCCTTTCTATCAGAGCGCCATCAACATGGTTTTGCCCCCCTTGCCGTTGGATGAATTTGGGTTGTTTCTGTCCGGGTTATTCCGGGATGGCGGCATGGCCTGTTCCGAGGCGGATGGAGTGCAACTGGCTACGCTGACGGGGGGACATCCGTATTATACCCAGAAATTATGTTTTTTCCTGTATGAGAATGAAGCCGAGGCGATCACGGAACCTTTGATGAGTCAGGCTTTGGAGGAACTGCTGGCGAACGAAACCCCCGTATTCGAAGCGATGATTCAGGGTTTGGCCTCGCGGCAGATCGCCCTTGCCCGCGCCTTGGCTGTAGAAGAGACAGGATCTGTCTTTGCGGTGGATTATATGGCCCGCCATGATCTGGGCTCATCGGGCGGCATCCAGGGAGCGCTGAAGAAACTGACCCGGTTGGATATGATTGAGAAGCAGCCGAATGGACAATGGAAAGTGGCGGATCCAATTTTTAAACGGTGGCTGATCAAGCAGGCGGGGTAGGGGGGCGGGGAAAGTGAGCAGTGGGCAGTGGGCAGTTTGTCCGCCACAGGCGGATGCGCCCGTGGCGCACAGTGGGCAGAGGAGCGAAGCACAGGTGGCAGCCGACGTCCCCGGCGGCTGCTGGGTCGATGAAGGGATCTTTGCAGGGCCAATGCGTTCGCCGAGGACGTTGAACGCAACATTGAGGAAAACACCGGGTGGGAACCACTTGGAGGGCGAACCTTGCGTGAGCCGGGGAGCAAAGGGTGAACATGTTGAGCGGCAGGAGGGACAATATCCTGGCCCATGGGACAGAGGAGCCATTGGAGTTTCTGGAGAAGTTCGAATATGTGCAGCATCTGGCGCCCTGGCATTTGGAGCAGGCTGAGAAGAAGATGAGGGAGAAGAGGGGGCGGGAGGAGTTATAGGTTATTCGTTAATGGTTATAGGTAAGAAATACCAGGGTGGGCACCCAATGTGGGAGGGACAAGAGTCGCCGCAGCGGAGTGCGCCTCCCACATTGAAGAGAAGAGGAAAAAGGGAAACACGGGGAGGGAA
>CAYNMU010000136.1:0-4665 GCA_964398395.1 uncultured Eubacteriales bacterium | reverse complement strand
CTTATAATAAAAAATGAAATCCTCGTTGCATTTTTTTGTACAAGTATAATAATTGTTATTATCAATAACCAAGAAATCCGAATCATTTACGGGGTAAATCGTAACGATATTTTTTGTTTTCGTATCAATATATTTTATCACAAAAGAAGAATTTTCTATACCAACACCAATAATTTTAAATAGCGAATCCTTATAAACAATATCTATCAATTTTAATTTCAAACTATCTACTAACTTGATAGAATAATCCTCCGCTATTGTAAAAACATTGGCGAAATTTTTATTATCAGTTATAATTATTTTATCTTTCCCAAGAAAACCCAATGGAGTTCCATAAAATATGCCTAACTTTTTACAAGTGCCATTTTTCCAGAATACTGATTTTGAATTCCAATCGGTAGAAATAAAATATTTTTCGTCAGGTGAAAAAATAACATTTTCTAAACCAGTTGGATAATCTATCTCATTAATTAATTTCCATTCTGGATTCTTATTATACAGTTTGATTGAATGTTTCACGACCTGTTCGCCTCCATTTTTTGAATCAGCCCAATAATCACAATTTGTAGCAATATAATTACCTGATTTAGAAATATTACATCCTTGATACCAACGAACCTTTGTTTTTATATCTATATTGTTTTCTTTACTTGTATTTAGGTTAATGAACGTAAGTTCGTGACTATCCCAACGAGGATAATATATTTCATTTTCATTGGTGAAAGCAACAAATTTTATTTCATACTCTGTTGATTCGATTTTTTTTACTTCTTTATTCTGTATATCATAAATAAAGATATAATTTTTTTCTTTTGTCATACCCCAGTCCAAATCAATAACAGCCGTGTTAATATTTATACCAGAAAATAAAATTTTCTTCCCAGAAGGACTAAACTGGATATTTAAAAAAATAAAATTTTTATCTGTAAATTTGCTTATTGTTTCGAAGTTAAATAGGTTCATTATTCTTACATTACCATATTGAGCATATGCAATAAGATTCCCGTCATTTGATATTGCAACATTTGACGTAATAGACTTGCAAGGAGTTTGGAAAACATTAATTGTTTTTCCATCTATAAGACTAATTGAGATTGGGTAACATTCTTTAGTAAAAATGTCATAAGCAATACCATACAGAATTGTTTCATCTGGACTTAAAACGAATCTATAAATAGAAATATTTAATTTAATTGTCTTTATTATTGTCAGTTTTTCTAAATCCCAAACAAGGAAAAGACTATCCTGTGTAATTGAGTAGGCGTAGTTATTAATTTTTGAGCAGCAAGTATAGATACTTTTGTAGTCGGTCTTTACAATATCTTTATTTTTTAAATCAATAAATACAGTTGTAATTTTTGTCTTATCTTGTTTGTCATATAAGTTGCCACTGTTACATATTAAAATGCTGTTGGATTTATTAATTGAAAATGTATGGATATAATTAGAGCCAAGCGTTATTGGAATACTATCATGGTTACTCAAATTATTTAAATCCCAAATTGGAATAATATTATGTTTATTAGATAAAGTTATTGCATTTTTCCCATTATTATAAAACCTTACGGCTTCGCAATCATCTGGATGCATTTTGCTATTATCGTTGTTTGGGAATGATCCTATTTCAAGATATTTTTCTATAGATTTTTTCTTTAAATCCCATAAAATTGCTCTATCGTAGCGTCCCCCACTAATTAAAAAATTATTATCAGGAGTAAAATCTAAATTCATTACCCATCCTCGATGCCCAATAAGGGAGTCAATAACATCAGATAAGTTATCAACTAAATATATCTTATTGTTACGACATCCTATTGCAATTTTTTTATTGTTGTTTGAAATTGCAATAGATGTAACTTTGGAACTAAAACAAATTTTTTTATACTGTTTTCTTGTATAAGTATCCCAGAAAATTACAGATCCGTCATCTCCTCCAGTTAATAAGAATTTTCCATCACTACTTATAACTAAGGTATTAATATTTCGTCCACTATGCCCTGTTTGCATTACTAATTTCGGCAGTTCAATTTGAGAATAAATAGCCCTACTTTCCAAAATTAACATAAGAATAATAATAAATCTAATTGTTTTCATTCCATTAATAATTAAGTTTATATTTTTTAGCATTGGCTATCACGCCTTACGGTTTTAATTTCGTGCGGCTTAACTGATTTGCCTTAAAGCATGATGAATCTGTCTGTTGGTTTCCTATCTAAGAAGTATGAGCTACATGAAAGAAAACAACCGCTACTAGTTGTATTAATTATCAAATAACCAATAAGCGGGTTCATTTAAAGTGATTGTCTGAACATCTTTTTTATTTCGAACAACTATCTGTGTTGATAATTTATATATACCAGGTGTCTTTGCATTAATTCTAACAACAAATGTTTCTGGTTTTCCTTTTTTTAAATACATAACCCCTATGTCTTGTAGTTTACCTTTATCAACTCGTTTGGTTGCAGTAAAGGATTTTGTTCTACTATTAGCCGGATTATCAATTTCAATATAAAGAATATTTGCATCTTCAAATGGAAGCGGAAGCATTGACTTATATATGGGTAAAGTTTGGTAATCTGAAACATAAACTTTTACCTCATCTACTGTCACTATATCGACATCGCTGCGAGTTTCTATTTCAAATTGTAAAGCACAAGCGGTGCCTAAAAAAGTTGACATTCTTTCCATGTGCGCTGTATTTTCAATTGTAGCAAAAGGATAATTCTTTTCTCCAACAATTGCGTAAGCCCCCCCCCCTATCCAATTAACTGAATTGATTTTAATAAAGTCAAAATTTGCAGTTCTATTTTTGTATTTTTCAATTTGTTTCATGGGTGATTCTGCCTTAGGATTTATATTTGCCCTAACGACAATGAAGCTTAATGAAATTGTAATAATAGTCAATATAATTAAAATTATTAATGAATTTAATCTTTGCTTTTTAGAATAAGTATAACTTTTTTTCTCAATTCTATTACTCATTGAATCCATAATTGATAATGTTTTAGTTGTTTTTTTTTTTAATTTGTTTAAGAAATAATAAAAGACAAGCAAATAACCCACTAATAAAATTGTCAATGAATAAATAGGATTAGAAATAATATCCTTAAAAAATGCAATAAAACCAATTATCTGAATTGATATACCAATAACTAGTAAAATATCTTGAAGTTTATTCTTAATCATTTTGCTATTCAAAAATAATTGGTAACAACTGTTTGGCTTAGGTTCTATCTATTTAATCTTTCTAACCTCCTAGCAGTCTCAAAAGCTAAAAAGCCTAAGAAGCCACTCTCTCCAAAATCACCTCCAACTCCACCGTCTGTCCCTGTCCAAAATGAACTATCATTACCTGCGTAACAAACCCTGCTGCGCTAAACTCCACATGATAAGTCCCTTGCAGAAACTTCATCAAATTCGCAACTCCATTTATATCACTCAATGCCTTCTTGCCCAATTCAGCAATCAACACTTGAGCCTTTTCCACAAACGCTGTAATGGCGCCTTCCGGTGGATTTCCATCAATAAATGTAACCCGAAGCGTATTATGTCTAACACCTTCTTCCTCAATATCTATAGCCAAATCCAAAGCAGTAATCAAGCCCGGATTATCCAATTCATACTGTCCATAAATATAATCATACATATTATCAGCATGTTTCTGTGCTTTCTTAAAAGATTTCTTATAAGCATCTGTCCCGCCTGTTTTCTTTTCACTTCTCTTTGCTCTTGGCGCAAGCTTCACACTATTATAGTCATTAATAGCGCTAGTCATTGCCGTTTTGTCCGCTGCTGTAATATTATCAAACAAAGTCGGATTATCCACTATCACCTTTTGAATATCCTTTGCGCGGCTCACAGCATTCAACTTCGAAGCCCCAAAAATATACGTCTTATCATAATTAAGTTGGTCAAACAATTCCCAATTCTCAGCATCTCGTGCTTTCGGTCTTGCTTTGCTCGCCTTGGCTATTACGGTAGCTGCCATCTTTCTTTTTTTATCTTTTGTAACTTGCGCAACTCCCTTAATATTTGTATCCTGTACTCCCTTTGCAGTTTCAATTTCCGCTATTGCAGTCTCCAGTCCGGTCTTATCTGCCGCCAAATCCGTTATATCTGTTGAAATAAATGCATGTTCAACAAGAAACAGCAAAAAAGCATACAAACTCTCCAACTTCCAAATCAATGTGTGTTTCATAATTCCTCCTTTTTTTTATGTAGTTCAAAAGTGAACTACGATTTGTTTTTTTTTTAAAGATTAAATTCAATTTTTTTAGGGCGTAAAGGTAATACTATTTTTCATATTTCAAAGCTTTTTCTTTACTATTTTTAAAAGTATTTCCTTGTGTCCTGATTTACTACATGTTATATCTGAACATTTTTTCATTTGTTTTTTAGAAAACCAATAATCGAATAAAAATCATACGCTAAACTTATTAAAATTGATGTTACGCAAAAGTCCGAAGGACTGAAATTATTATAGAAAATCATTTTAACAATCCTGTATAAAATCCCGAAGGGATGATATTATTATGAGGGATTCTAAAAATTAGTTTTTTCGAGGCGGACAACCGAACGAAGTGAGCTCATGAGCACATTTAAAATAAAAATAGTTTGCGAATAACGTTTTTAAAAGCGCAGTCCCGACTAAAAGTCGGGGTGAGC
>CAYNMU010000135.1:1603-4802 GCA_964398395.1 uncultured Eubacteriales bacterium | reverse complement strand
TGGTACAGTGGTGATCAAAAAAAGATCGATATTCCTCAAAGACCATCTCTTGTCGACCCACAATCGCTAGACTTTTCCTCCCTCAAATCCGATATTGACCCTTCAAAATTCGGTGAATACACCCTAAACCCCGAATGTCTCGGCCTAGACTTCAAAACTGCCAAAATCAAGGTCCTAGATATCCAAAAAGAAATCAAAACTAACAAACTAACTGATATAGCCTCCATTGGTAAATACATTATTGACACCTACAGCAAAGACTATATCATCCCAGATATCTCCTTTTGGCAGTGGATGATTGAAAAAGGTGCCAATGCTCCAACTGAACTTCTGGATGGTAACTATCACTTTTGTTTCGGCTCTATCCTCCGCCGCTCTGGTGGCGATGCTAGGGTGCCTTATGCGCGTTGGGATGGCGCTGGGTTCTATCGGGGTGCCCACAGGTTAGACAGTGACTGGAGCTCCGACTGTCGAGTTGCTCTCCTCGAGAGGTAGTGTTTGTTTTGACCTTGGCCTTTTGACTTTTGTCTTGTCCCCATCGTCTGTTCTCTTTGATTCTTTTGGATTTTGCAATCCTCCCGAATGTAATCATTCGGGAGGATTTGTCCTATGTTATACTTGTCAGGCATATACAATAATGCGTCCGGGTACGCTTTGACGCGCTATATGCCGAGACCAACAGAACAGAGTCAAGTGCGGTTATCCAAACTTGAGCGTGTCTGCTGGTGGTGTAATAATTAAACACACTCTGTGAAGCCCACCAAGACATTATGATGTCAAAGACAAAAACCATCCGTGCTTAGGTGTCATCACGTGCGGGATTGGATATAGATGATGGGCTTCGCTAATCCTCCGCAACTCTGATGGCGATGCTAAGGTGCCTTATGCGAATTGGAATGGCACTGAGTTCAATCGGAATGCCAACAGGTTAGACAATGACTGGAACTCCAACTATCGAGTTGCTCTCCTCGTTACTGTGTTGATTTTCCACCAATTTGGAATTATTTAAATTGGTGGTTTTGTTTTTTTATTTGGTTTTTCCAGCCGTATAACATTTTGCCGACTTCCTCAACTTTTTGCGACAGGCTAAAAAAAGTATTTTGATCTAGTCCTTTAAGCTCAAATAAAGCATAGAACATAAACTTAAGCGTATCATTCTTGGTAATGGCGGACATAATCAGTTCTGTGCGAAGGTGAGGTTCGCTATAATATGCCGAAGCGATTGATTCTATCATCGTTGCTAGTATCGTCTCGATTCGTATACCCATGGAATAGCGAAGCGATTTGGGAATATGTTTCGTTTTGAGTTGCCAATCTACATAAAGAGCCAATACTTTTAAGCTTATGCTGGGCAGTTTGCTTGTCGTAGTCATTTTGCCTATTGTATATGAAAAAAAATAAAAATAACATACCCACTTTCGATGAAATTATAACCCTACCCTCGCTGTTTTCAGCATGGCGAGAGTTTGTTCGTGGCAAGAAATCAAAAGGTGATGTGGCGATATTTGCTATAAATTTATATTCTAATTTGCGAGCTCTAGGCACTGATTTGATGTATGACAGGTATCAGCATGGCGGATACGAATATTTTAAAGTCAAAGATCCGAAAGAACGCGACATTCATAAGGCGAGTGTGAGAGATCGGGTTGTTCATCATCTTTTATATTCTGCACTCTATGATCATTTTGACCATTATTTTATTTATGATTCGTATTCTTGTCGGAATGGCAAAGGCACACACCGTGCAGTGGAGCGGTTTGCTAGATTTGTGTATTCTGTGAGCCAGAGAAATACGCAACCAGTTTGGATTCTTAAATGTGATATCCGAAAATGCTTTGCTTCAGTTGATCATAGTATCTTACTCGCTATATTAAAACGGCATATCTGTTGTCCGCATTTATCTGGTATCGTTAGATCGGTAATTAGAAGCTTTTCAAGTGGCTTGGAAGGAAAAGGAATTCCGTTAGGTAATCTTACTAGCCAGTTATTTATTAATGTTTATCTTCACGAATTAGACACATATATTAAAAGAACGCTCGGAGTAAAATATTATATCCGTTATGCTGATGATTTTGTAATTATGGCCAATAGCCGCTTCCTACTGGACAATCAGCTCATCCTTATCCGCCATTTTTTGGAAACTAAACTCAAAATGCAAATTCATCCCGATAAAATATTCATTAAAACACTGGCGACAGGATTAGGTTTCCTCGGCTGGATAAAGTTTTTTGATCACTTGATTCCACGGGCTTCTACTAGACGGCGGATGTTTAAAACAATTAAAAATAGTCCGCATCGGGAAGTAACAATACAGTCATATCTCGGAATGCTATCGCACGGGAATACGCACAAACTCCGGGAAATAGTCCGGCAAATGCGTGATGGAAAATAGAAAAAGCAGAAGAAATTTGGTAGAATGACAATATGGAACGACTAGATATTATAGAAACAAAAACAGGAAAAAAGCCAGAAGAAATTGCTGAGGATAGCGAGCATGCTGAGGCGGTGGCATTGGTGGAAAAGCATAGGGATTTTTTTGAGCATTATGCCAAAGGTAAGATAAAAATTGAGCCGGCACCTAAAAGCATACCCACTTTTGCTTTTAATTTGGAAAAGAACACCATTTATGTAAATTCAATGTTCTATAAAAAGCTGGGTTTGTCTGAAGAAAAAACAGTCTTTGCAACTCTACATGAGATAGAACATTTTATGGAAAAATTGCAGATTCTCTCTGAAGATGGCGGTGAGAAATCTTTTGATAAGTATTTAAAGAGAATCAAAGCTTCTAAAGCCTATTCTCTGATGGATAATTGCGTGGCGGATATTCGCGAGAATCGGGCAGTGGTTGGAAAGACCAATAAAGGAATGGGTGAGCTGGAGGAAAAAACCTACAAAGAGGATCTGTTCGCGGAAACCGATTTTACCAAACAACCTAGGCATATCCAACTTAGTCAGGCACTTTTGAGAGAGGCTAGAGTACCGGATGAAAAGTGCGATGTATCGTCGGAAGTGAGGCAAGCGCTTGATGAGGTGGGAAAAGTGAAAGGTTTGATGGAAATAATGACGAACCCAGAAACGCCAATGTCCATGCGCATGAAATTGCAAGATAAATATATCTGGCCGAAAGTGGAATCACTTTTGGAAAAAGATATGGAGGATAAGAAAAAACAAAAAGAGCAAGAAAAAAAGGAAAAAGAAA
>CAYNMU010000135.1:0-1503 GCA_964398395.1 uncultured Eubacteriales bacterium | reverse complement strand
GATAAGGACGAAGAAACAGACCCGAATAAAACATTTGCAGACGAGTATGCCAGGGCGGAGGCGAAATTTCCCGAAGCTGTGCCGATAGAAGAGATAGAAAAAGCCTTGAAAGAATGGAAAGAAGCGCAAAAAGGTAAAGACAATAATGATAAAGCAGACGAGGACTATGCAAAGAAAATCGGCGTGGAGAAAGAAGATTTGCAGGACTACAGGAAAATAGTAGAAAATTTGGAAAAAACTGTGAATCCGGAAACGGATGTTGGTATATTAGACGAATTAAAAAATCTTTTTTCTAGAATTATTGCCAAACGAATAAAGGTTGCTCAAGTACCAAAGTATCCAGTAGAAGAAGGGGATGAATTGACCGATCCGGCGCAACTCGTGGCAGATGTAAAATCTGGCAATCTTCAACCGAAAGTCTGGGAAGATACAGAAATTAAAGAAAAAAAGGGAAACAGATTTGGTGAGGTAGAAATCACCTTGGTTTGTGATCAGTCTGGTTCCATGGCGGGGCAGAAAGCGGAAGAGCAGAGAAAGTCTGCTGTTTTGGTAATGGAGGTATTGAAAGAGTTTGGGGAGCTGTGTGAAGCAGAAAAGATAAATATAGACAAACCGCTCGAAGTAAAGTCTGAGATTTACGGTTTCGGTGCTGGTGATGATGAAAAGCCAATGAAAAAGATGTCTGCGGAGCTTGGTGAAGCGGAAAGGATAGAAGTGTTGAAAAGACTTTATGATGTGCCAGGTGGAACGACTGATTTCAATTGTTTGGAAGCAATAGATGGCAATTTGACTGAAAATATAAAAAATAAAATCAAGATTGGCGAGCTTAAAAAAATAGTGATTGTCTTTACCGATGGTGGAAGTGATAATCCAGGGAGAGTGCAGGGTGTTTTAAAAAGCTTGAGAGATGGTGGAGTGATAGCGATCGGTGTGGGGATTACTAGCGAAGGAACACCAGTCTTGTCTACTTATGCGCCGAATGCATTGGTGGTGGAAGATGTAAGTAAATTACCAATCGTTTTGGGTGAACTTTTAAAAGAACATTTGAAAGATTTATAGTTTAAGCCTATAATTGCAATATGAATTTTGAATCTATCGTAAACATGGCCAAGGGGTCAAAGAAAGAGGAAATAGTCAAAAAACCGGAAAAATCCCAAGAGGAACTCCGAGGAGCTTTGGAGTCAAAATTAGAATCTTCGAAACCAGTCCTGCAAGAGGGAATCAAAGAATATGAGCAGGCTTTGAAAGATGATACTTTCGAAGACCAAGATGGTGAGGCAGAAGGAGCTGGTGAGAAAAGGAAGGAAGCTATGCAAGCCAAGCTCAGCTCCATGTTTGACCGAGCGGAAAAAATGAGGAAGCAATTGGACAGTGGTGAAATTCTCGAGCAAATTCCTGAGGCTGATACTATCTTACTGGAACCTTTCCTCAGAGAAACTTTTGGTAAATGGTACAGTGGTGATCAAAAAAAGATCGATATTCCTCAAAGACCATCTCTTGTCG
>CAYNMU010000134.1:0-4826 GCA_964398395.1 uncultured Eubacteriales bacterium | reverse complement strand
TACAAATATTAAATTTTAACCTAAATTAGGTTGCAAGGTAAGTTAATTTATGATAAAATAATATCTATAAATTGTTCAAAATAATGTTTAGTAGAATTAATTTTTTTAAGATTCATATAAACAATATTACAATTTAATTATTAATTATGGGGTGGAAATGTGACAGTAAAGAAAACAGTATTATGGACCTGTTTTTGGGTAGGTCTAGCTATCATTTTTAATATTGGTGTTTATTTTTACATGGGACAGGAAAAAGGGCTCATGTTTTTAACAGGTTATGTAATTGAACTTAGCATGAGTATTGACAACCTTTTTGTTTTTCTTCTTATTTTTATAAGTTTCGGACTAAACGAACAATGCCAGAGAAGAGCGCTGAATTACGGAATAATCGGTGCAATTGTTCTTAGGTTTGTTTTTATTCTTCTTGGCGTCACACTTGTTAACAAGTTCTCCTGGGTGCTGTACCTTATGGGAGCGTTTCTTATTTACAGCGGGATTTCAGTTTTCAAAGCGGAAGAAAATGAGGACGAAAAAAAGGATTACAGCCAAAGTAAACTATTTAAAGCTTTTGGTAAAATTATTCCAATGAGCAACGATTTGAACGGGGATCGATTTTTTGTCAGAAAAGACAAACATCTTTATGCCACACCGTTATTAGCTATTATTGTTTTAATAGAATTGTCAGATATTGTCTTTAATTTAGACTCCGTTCCAGCAATATTATCAATCACCAGAGACACTTTTATTGTTTACACTTCTAATCTCTTTGCAACGATGGGTCTGCGGAGTTTATATTTCTTGCTTGAGAAATTGAACAAAGTGTGCCGATTTGTTAAATACGGTGTTGGAATTATTTTGGTATTCGTCGGGGTTAAGCTTGTTATCTTACTGTTCAATGTTGATATTTCAATAATGGTATCGCTTATCATAATTTTCACTACACTTTTATTAAGTGTGGTTGCATCATTAGTAATAAAAGAAAAACCCACCATTAGAGAATCCCATGATTCAGTCGACGATCTGCAAGATGATGAAGTTAGCGAATCAATAATCTAGAAGAGTTGATTTATCAAATAATCGATTACATATTTTCAAGAATAAATAATTAAGTCGCTGGCGTCGTTCTTTGAGTGACGTCAGTTATTTTAGCTGAACAATCCCGGAGGGCTTATTAAATATGCACGAATACTCGCTGACAAAGCAAATTGTTAAAATAGTTAACAACGCCGCTCTTGACAATAACGCAAAGAAGGTCAGTTTGGTAAGACTTATTGTTGGCGAGAGTTCAGGCATCATTCCTGATTCGGTTCAGATGTATTTTGATATGATAGCGCAAGGAACACCTGCCGAAGGGGCTAAGCTTTTAGTTAAGGTTATAAAAACGCAGATGCATTGCCCGAAGTGCGACAAAAACTTTATCAGACCTCGTTTTTCCTTTGAGTGTCCCGATTGCGGCACACTTGGCAACCCAACAGGTATTGGAAACGAGTTTTTTGTTGAAAGCGTTGAACTCGAAATTTAACAATAATAAATTAATAGTAACATAATGAGAGGAAATAAAAATGGAAACCAAAGATATTCAGGTAATGGAAAGTATATATTCTGAGAATGACCGTATTGCAGATAACATACAAAAAAGACTTAATGATAAGGGTATTTATGCTGTAAATGTTATGGGCGCACCGGGAGCCGGTAAAACCTCGTGCCTTATCAACATTATAAGGGGTTTGGGCAATATAAAATCCTATGTAATTGAAGGCGACATTGAGTCGGACATTGACACAATAAAGCTTAAAGAACTCGGCATTCAAACCGTACAGATTAACACCGGCGGCGAGTGCCACTTGGACGGCACTTCAATAGAAAAGACAATCGGCAAAATTAATTTTGATAAATCCGGTGTTCTATTTATTGAAAACATCGGCAACCTTGTCTGTCCAGCGGAATTCAGCATTGGTGAAAACATTAAGATGCTTATTTCAACAGTGACCGAGGGTTCCGACAAGCCATACAAATATCCGCTTGCTTTTGAAAAAGCTGCATTAATAATCCTTAATAAAACAGACCTTTTGCCTTATGTGGATTTTGATTTTGATTATTTTTCAAAGGGAATAAGGGCACTTAACCCAAATGCCCAAATATTCCAAGTTTCCGCCAAATCAGGCGAAGGCTTTGATGCTATTTGCGAATGGTTTAAAACAAAACTGTAAGGAAAGATAAATTGTAATCTACAAAGCAAAGCACTTGAAATCAGGCGAAAGCCAAATATCAAGTGCTTATTTTATTTTCTGATATAATTTTGAAACATTAAATAGTATTCATCTATTTCACAAAGAAATACTCGTCTCAGATGGTAACAACATTTTATTATAGCAATCTAATAATACCGAGTCGAGTCCGTTAACCTTTAAACGTCTTTCTTTCATCGGCTGGTTAAATTCTTCAATTGTGCCTTCGGCAAAGCGTTTTATAGGAATATTATTCAAAATATAATTGGCTACCCTAAGCTCCTGCAAGGCTGTTTGCGGCGTGCAGGGAGAAGCATCGTCGTTTTGAACGCATTCGCAAAGCCAAGTTAATTTATTGTAATAGCCTTCCAGATTGGAGCCGATTATACCGAATTCAACAGGTTGATCATTATGAACACCATGCAGTCTGTCATCTCCCGCGCACCACATTCTGCCGTTTTCAAAGGTATATTCAATGGTTGGCTCGGCGGTTTCTTCGCTGCAATGTGAAACGGCAATAAACACTTTTGTGTCACTCCCCTGCTTGTTGGGCACGGATAGTTTAACAAAAGCTGTGTCGAATGTTTCTATATCATAAGCTTTGAAACACTCCGCTTCAATTTTTGATGGTTCTGCGGAAAGCTCCATAGTACCACCAAGCATAAACAACGGGTTGTGCAGATAGTGAGCTGTTGCGTTTGAAATAATGCTGTCGCCGACAAAATTGCCTTTGCTGTCAAATTTTCTGCCTGCCCAATCGTTGCGTTCATAGTAGCTAAACGCACGCGGCCAGCGCACGATTGCCTTCATGGATAGCGGTTTGCCCCAAGTTCCTGCAAGAATTTGCTTTTTTGCCTCGAGTATAGCCGGTGAGAATGACCATTGGAAACCTATGAGCACCTTTTGTTCCGGATGGTTTTTGGATGCTTCGAGCATTATTTCCGCTTCTTCGAGCGAAGCACACAAAGGCTTTTCGCATAATACATGCAAACCATGTTCAAGTGCTGAGCATAAATGCTCGCAATGAAGCTGAATCGGTGTTGAAATTACAATGGCTTCCGCAGTATTCCCGGCAGCAAAGTATTCGTCAATCGTATTAAACAGCGGCAGATCCTCAACGGAATCAAATGCGTTGCTATTAGCCGCAAACGGGTCAATTATTCCGACAACTTCAATTTCGTCTTCCATACCCATTGCAGTCATCACATAACCTGCGCCGTAACCGCCTATCCCTGCAAGAAGTAGTTTTAATTTATCAGCCATTATGAGCGCTCCTTATATATTCATTGATTAATTTAAGATTTGTCATCGTGTTTTCGAGCAAAGGCCAAGTGTGCGTTTCGATTGACATATCAACCTCCGGCATATCCCTGATAATATCAGCAATTTGAGATTTCCAATCGATTTCGCCTTCGCCTAAAGCAACCCAGTTGTGCATTTTGTCTTGGCCAACTGAATCCTTGATGTGCACATTGGCTATATATTTTTTTAATGGTTCATAGCCGGTCTTGTAGCTAAGCCCGCAAGAGGCGTGGAAATTACCCGGGTCCCAGTTTAGCATAAGACCCGTATTCTCCAAATCGTTATGAAGGCGAATAATGCTGTCCGGTGTATCGTTCCAGCAGCCATGTTCGTTTTCAGCAGATATAATAATACCTCTCTTTTTTGCGAGCAAAGCCGCTTCGCCTAAAGCTCCTATTATTGTTTGATAATCATCAGGGACATCTTCAGGGCTTCGTTCAACGGCAAATGTGATTATTTTCGGGACTTCAAACTCCTCGGCAAAATTTAAAGCTTCTTCAAAGTTTTTTAATTGCTCTTTGAATTGCGGGGAGCGAAGCTTACACTTGAAAGTACCCGGAGAAATTGCAGTTATTTTAAAGTCATAATCATCAACCATTTCCTCCAGAAGCTCTTTTTCTTCGTCGGATATAAATGGTACTCTGCCCGAGGATGTCCCACGCAATTCAATTCGTTTTAGGCCTAAGGCCGCTGCCGCGCCTAACGCAAAGGGCAAATTTACGGATAATTCGTCTGTTACAATGCCAAGATTCATTATTAAATTTCCTTTCTTTTTTTGCAAATAATTAATTATTTCTTATCATAGATAGCACAATAAGTTGGTCCGCCCGCTCGAAGTAATTGAGCACATTTACCGCAGGTTGTGCAGAGCATTTTTGATGTAGGCAATACATTATTTAAAACATCTCTTGGAAAGTTAGGGTATGCGAAGCTCATCCGCCCAAGACCTGCAAAAGAACAGTTGCCTGCTATGATTTCACCAGCTGCAGAAAAGGGAATAAACTCCCTTAAATATGAAAACCCTGTGCCGACAACAGGTGTATCTTTTAGTTCTTTTTGAATAGCTCCTATTATCGAAAACATCCTGGAAACACCCATAAGCGGCGGCTCGTTTTTTTCGATATCATTTGGTCTGTTCACATAAGAATTATAATAAGGAGAACCTGTTGTTATATTAAAAATATCCACGCTATGCGCCTTTAATAATCTGACAAGTTTAAGGATTTCAGTCAAATCAGGTTTCATATAATCAGTTTTATCGCAAGAAAAGCCTGCGGGCAAAGCGTCAAAGCCATT
>CAYNMU010000133.1:0-4902 GCA_964398395.1 uncultured Eubacteriales bacterium | reverse complement strand
TTTTAGGAGGAAATTATTATGGCAGAGGTCAAAGTTCCATTTTACGGGCATGTAAGGCAGTATCACAATTTAAAAACCGAGATTGACGGTGCAATCAGCCGCGTTCTCGAAAGCGGTGTATATACACTCGGCGCTGAAGGCAAAAAGCTTGAAGCTGAGTTGCAGGAATATACCGGGATGAAACACGCAATTACATTAAATTCAGGCACAGATGCTATTTGGTTCGCATTATTGGCTCTCGGCGTTGGCAAAGGCGACGAGGTTATCACCACTTCCAACACATTCTGGGCAACTGCGGAATCAATTTGGCTAATCGGCGCGACACCTGTCTTAATTGACATTGACCCGGCGACAAGAAACATAGACTTGACAAAAATCGAAGAAAAAATCACTTCCAAAACCAAAGCTATTATTCCTGTTCATCTTTATGGACTTCCCGTTGATATGAAAGAGATAAAGAGAATTGCTGACAAACACAATTTGTTTGTTATTGAAGATTCTGCACAAGCTCTTGGTTCAAGAGGCGATACTTTCAGAATTGGCGAATACAGCGATGCTTTATGCACAAGCTTCATTACCGCTAAAAACCTCGGCTGTTTCGGCGACGGCGGCGCAGTTTTCACCAATCGTGATGATATCGTTGAAAAAATGCTGAGATTCAGAAATCACGGCTCTATCAAAAGATCGGTTCACAGCGTCGGTTGGAACAGCAGACTGGACGAAATTCAAGCAGCTGTTCTCAGCGAAAAGCTTAAGCATCTTGACGAATGGAGCGACCTCCGCGCCGCGAGAGCTGCAGAATATACCGAGCAGTTAAAAGACACAGGCATTCAGCTCCCATATGTAAACCCTGGCTTCAAACATGTTTTCCACCTTTATGTTATTGAAACACCAAAAAGAGACGATCTTCAAGCGTACTTATTGTCAAAAGGTGTTATCGCGCTGACAAATTACCCCATAGCAGTCCATGAGCAGGAAGGCTTCCCATTCGGCGCCGGCGATCCCAATCCGTATCTGCCAAAAACTGAGAAACATTCGGCAAGTGTTCTTTCACTTCCGACCTATCCGGAACTTACATCGGAAGAAGTCACTTATGTTTGCGATTGTGTCAAAGAATGGGTTGCTTTACAAAAATAATAATTTAAGTAGGTGTACCTATGAGTAATATTTATAAAGTTGCGGTTTTGGGTGCCGGTAAAAGAGGAACACTTCATGCAAAATCTCATTTTGAGAACAAGCGATTTGAAGTCGTTGGCCTTTGCGACCTTGATACCGAAAGACTTAACGCAGCAGCGGCCGTTTGCGGCAATCCAAAGCTTTACACCGATGTTGCAAAAATGCTGGATGAAACAAAACCGGACATCTTTGTGTTCGCTACTCCGCCGGCTATCAGGTTGCAGTTAATTAAACTTGGCGTTGAACACGGCGTTAAATTGATTTCTTATGAAAAACCGATTTCAACAAATTTCGCTGAAGCAGAAGAAATCATGAGAATTTGCCGCGAAGCCGATGTCAAGACTGTTGTCAGTCATCAGCAAAAATACGGCGAGCATCATCAAGCTGTTTTAAAACTTGTTCAAAGCGGCGAGCTTGGCGATATCAAAACCATCTATGCGTATTGCTGGGGTTGGTATTTTCATTTGGTTACACATTTGATTGATTATGTAAGAATGTATAATAACAACGAGGAAGCATTATGGGTTTCCGGTGCTGTCAGCGGGCGCGAAAAGTTGTTTGACAACCACCCTTCACCGGACTATGCCGGCGGATTTATTCAATTTGCCAACGGCGTCAGGGGAATTATTGAAACCGGCGAGAATGCACCCGATGTGCCGGAAATGGAATACAATTGGCACAAGGGCCGTTTTATGATTCAAGGCACGGACGGTTTTGCTGAAGTCTTTATCGGCGAAGGCTGGCGAGCGGTTACAAAGAACGGCGTTAAAAGCGGCGGCGGCAAGTTCGATTATGTTCACGATCAAGCTTGTTATGTCGACGAAATTGCCGATTGGCTTGATGGAAAATCTGTTCATTCCTGCAACGGCGAAAGCGCATTTAAAGGTTTCGAAATTGCGATGGCTTTGCTTCGCTCCGCTGTTGAAAGAAAAATAATCACGTTGCCCTTAGGCCCCGGCGAAAACGAAGTTGAAGCATTAAGAAGAGTTCTATCTTAATTTGCTTCTGGAAAATAAGAATATCTATGGATATTGCCTGCCCCCTTAGCTAAGCTTTTTGGGCAGGCTAATTTTTTGTCTGAATATGCGAATAACAGTATTATACACGAAAATAATTTGGTATAATTTTTTGGAACAAGCCGAGAAAATGAAATGATTTCGGCTTAATAAAAGATGAAAGCGAGGCAAATAAAATGGCAGATAATATTCTCAACAAATTTATGGAGACTCAGGCAGAGGAAACAAAAGTGGACGCTTCAAAAAAACTCAAAGTAGGCATTATTGGCACAGGTTGGATAGCCGAGGCGCATATGGTAGCGTACTCAAAATGTCCCGATGTTGAAGTCGTAGCGGCGGCTGATTTAATTCCGGGCAAAGCTGAAGCTTTCTTTGAAGATCATTGTATTCCCAGCGATGGTGTGAGGTTTTATTTGAGCCACAAGGATATGCTTGACAATGAAGAACTTGATGCAGTCAGTGTTTGCACTTATAACATGGCCCATGCAGAATGCACTATATACGCACTTAATAAAGGCGTTAATGTTATGCTTGAAAAGCCGATGTGTGTCACACTTGTTGAAGCTGTGGAGATTTGCAGAGCAGAGAAAAAGAGCGGAAAAGTACTTACAATCGGCTTCCAACCCCGTTTTGACGAGAACACAAAGATGATAAAAAGAATCGTTGAATCCGGCGAACTTGGCCAGGTTTACTATATTCAAACCGGTGGCGGGCGTCGCAGAGGCATCCCCACACCTTTCGGCACATCCTTTATTGCAAAGGAAACTGCTGGTATCGGTGCTTTGGGCGATATCGGCTGCTATTCTTTGGATATGGTGCTTGATGCTGTAGGCAATCCAAAACCTCTTACAGCGACAGGCTACAAGTCGGACTTCTTCGGCAAGAACCCGCTTTATATGGAAAAACCCGAATATGCCGCTGCATTTGCCGTTGATGATTTCGCGGCAGGTTTTGTTCGCTTTGAGGGCGGGATTGTTTTGGATTTCAAAATTGCATGGGCAATGCACATGGATTCCTTGGGCGATACCATGATTTTAGGAACCAAAGCGGGAATGAAAATCAAAAATGACGGACAGATTATCATTTATCACGATGTTGCAGGCGAAAGGGTTGAAACACTGATACCCAAGCAGAGCAATAACGGCAAAGATCCGTTTGATTTAAAAATCAGATATTTCCTCGACGCAATCAAAAACGGAACACCGTCACCAATTCCTTCAAGTCAAATCATTTACAATCAGGCTATCATTGACGGCATTTGCCGTTCCGCGGAACTTGGCGAAGAAGTGAAACTCGTTTTCCCGGAGATCTAATCAAAAATTGCAATAAAAAATGCCTGCCTCAACTTCAAAAATTGAGGCAGGCATAATTTTTTACCGAAATCAACCAACAGGAAGATTGAAGCAATGTGTATGAAACTTTGATATGATTCGAAAAACCTCAACAGCTTTATATTCGGTGTCCATAGCAAGCTGCTGTGCAAGCAAAATTATTACAGGTTCCAAGGTCGGAATGTGCTGTGACACATGGCAACGCATGGATTCCAGCTTCTTTTGCTCATAATCGGTGATATCAACAACGGTGTTAGGCTTGTCTGTGTAATAAAAGCCGAGCGTGTCAACTGTCCAAACATCTTCGCGGGGCTTATTATCAATATATTCCGGGTAAAAGTTAAAGGTGGCGTCCAAAACCGCATATTTTACAGCGTCGGCAACCTTGATGTGATCCTCGTGGCACTCGTTTTCCAAATTGGGATCAACCGTAAATACTGCGTCCGGTTTAACTTCCCGGATGACCGACACAATAGCCTTTGAAATTTCTCTGGCGGTAGCCTCTGTTCTGTCTCCAAAACCTAAAAACCCTGCATTTTTCATGCCAAGGCATTTTTGTGCGGCTAAAGCTTCTTTTTGCCGAACTGTCAGCCCGTCTTCTTTGTAGGTGAGGTCAACAAAACGGTCATCAAGTACCGTCAGTTCATACACATCTAAGCCTTGGTCAATAAGCCAAGCGATTGTTCCGCCGGCACCGATTTGATTATCATCCGGGTGGGGCTGTATAAAAAGAGCCCGCTTAATATTTTTCATTTTTGGCGGCTCGCAAAGTTTTTCAACAACCGGGGAAACGGCTCGAAAAAGTTTGCGTTCAAACGAGAGGCGGTGCGATGCTTTTTTCTTGTTCATATAAGTCGAATTCCTTTCATAAAAGGCTAGCCACTATTCACTGCTCGCCGGTTTCTTCATAGTCAAGGCAATTCTTTGCCGCTGTATATCCACGCTAACAACCCAAACAGTAATAACCTCGCCGACTTTTAGGACATTGGATGGATGTTTAATAAATTTATCGGTAATCTGGGAAATATGAACAAGCCCGTCTTGGTGTACCCCGATATCAATAAATGCGCCAAAGTCAATTACATTTCGGACAGTGCCTTTCAACTCCATTCCGGGAACAAGGTCTTTAATATCCATAACATCGGTGCGAAGCATCGGCGGGGGCAGCTCATCGCGCGGGTCACGCCCGGGGCGATGGAGCTCCTTTACAATATCGTGCAGTGTCGGTACGCCGACTCCGATTGTTTTTGCGGCTTTTTCATCGCCGATTTCCGCAATGCGGGCAGTAAGCTCCGCTATAATGCCGGCGGCTACATCCTTTAAACTGTAATTGCATAGCTCGAGCAGCTTTTTTGCAGAGGAGTAAATTTTCGGGTTGA
>CAYNMU010000132.1:0-4909 GCA_964398395.1 uncultured Eubacteriales bacterium | reverse complement strand
AAAATGAATATGCGGGTATGGTGGATGGTGGAGTACCATCTGGTGATATTGTTGGATATATTGATACTGGTTGCTATGTACTTAATGCCCAGATTTCCGGATCTATTTATAAAGGTATGCCAAGCAATAAGACAATTGGCTTGGCTGGAGAAAGTTCAACTGGTAAAACATTTGTTGCGCTGGGAATTGTAAAGAATTTCCTAGAGCAAAATCCGAAGGGTGGTTGTATATATTTTGAATCTGAATCGGCTATTTCTAAAAAAATGATAGAAGATCGTGGAATAGATTCAAGACGTATGGCTATCGTACCAGTATGTACGGTACAGGAATTTAGAACCCAATGCTTGGCAATACTTTCAAAATATGAGGCAGTAAAAGTAAAGGATAGACCGCCAATGCTTATGGTATTAGACTCATTGGGTCAACTTTCGACAACAAAAGAATTAACTGACTCTTTGGCTGGTGTTGAAACACGTGACATGACCAAGGCCCAAACAATAAAGGGTCTTTTTAGGGTACTAGATTTAATGACTGGCAAACTTAATGTTCCTATGATAATAACTAATCATGTATATAGTTCTATGGGATTATATGCAACAAAAGAATTATCTGGTGGTTCCGGGATGCGCTACGCTAGTGATTTGATTTTAATTATAAGTAAATCTAAATTGAAAGATGGTACTGATGTAATAGGAAATATTCTAAAGTTTAAATTGGAGAAATGTAGATTAACTAAAGAACAAACTATAGTTGAAGCAAATCTTTCATTTGAAAATGGATTAGACAGATATTATGGGTTGCAAGACATAGCATTAAAATATGGTATTGTATCAAAAATAGGTAATAAATATCGTTTCCCTAATGGAGAAACAACATTTGAAAAAGCAATGTTTAAACATCCAGAAAGGTGGTTTACTCAAGATATATTAGATCAAATTGATGTAGCGTGTGGTAAGGAATTTTGTTATGGAAAATCTAATAGTTTGGATGAAGTTGAGGAATAATTTAGTATAAATAGTAGTATGGCTAGAGTCGCCCTCGAAAACTGCGTGAGAAACAGCTGCCATATTCTTTCTTCTCAACCTTACTCAAAAGGTGGTTCAAAATGAAGGTAAATAAAGATAAAGAAGCATTATTAACACAAGAATATTTAAAGAGTATTTTAGAATATAATCCAGAAACTGGAGATTTTATTTGGATAAATTTAGCAAAAAATATCCATAATATTCACATTGGTGACATTGCTGGGACTTTAGATACAAGAACGCAATATATACACATAACTATTAATAATAAAGTATATCAGGCACATAGATTGATATGGTTATATATGACAGGAAATTGGCCTTTATATATCATAGATCATATTGATGGTATACGTATACCTAATCCAAATAAATGGAGCAATTTAAGGGATACAGATAAAAACAATTGGAATAGAGGTGATAATAAAAATAACACTACTGGGTATAAGGGTGTTTATTTACGTAAAAATGGTAAATATAGATCAATTATACGAGTATATAATAAAAACATACATCTAGGAACATTTGATACACCAGAAGAAGCTTCATTAGCATATGAGGAAGCTAAGATGATTTATCATAAAATAGATTGACAATCATACAAAATCTGCTATAATATTACCATCAACTTAATTAATGAGGAACAAAAAATGACTGAAGAAATAGTAAAAGCGCGTAATTATGATTTTCAAATTGCTGGAACAACGAGTGAAGGTAAAATACTGGTTTTAGTAGATGATCATATCTACGGTAAAGCAGCATATATCATAGGCGATGTTGATATACATGATAGAGTTACATTTGAGATGGTTAAAACTTTTGTTGAGGTAGTGCCAGAAGAACGCCAAGATAGAATCCTAACCGCAATACTTGAGCAGATAATCACAGAATCCAGAGAACTTTAATTAATGTCTAAAAAAATTAACGAAGTAATTCTTGCTAATTTCATTCTAAACGAAACCTATTGTAGAAAGATACTCCCTTTCTTTAAAGATGAATATTTCTCTACGGAGGTTGATAAACTGGTCTTCAATGAAATCGAAAATTTTGTTGAAGCCTATAACTGCCTACCGAGTAAGGAAGCTTTAATAATTTCTATAGAGGCAAAAGATATATCATCAACTGATAAATTGAATGCAATCACTCTTATCGAAGACGTTGACCAAGATTATCAAAAACCTAATTTAACTTGGTTGACTGATGAATCAGAAAAGTTCTGCAAAAATGCAGCTGTTATAAATGCCTTATCAGCTGCTTGTGGTATTCTTGATGGGGTAGATGAAAATCTTTCAAGGGATGCTATACCAAAAATCTTAAGTGATGCCTTGGCAGTGAGTTTTGAAACTTCGATAGGTCACGAGTATTTCAAAGATGCAGAAGCGCGATATGATAGTTATGTATTAGAAGAAGATAGACTCCCATTTGATATTGAAATACTTAATAAAATTACAAGGGGTGGTTTACCTGGTAAAACTTTAACTTTATTCTTAGGTGGTACAGGTACAGGTAAAACCCATGTAATGTGCCATTTAGGAACAAGTTATTTAAAAAGTGGTAAAAATGTCCTTTATATTACTTTAGAAATGTCCGAAGAGAAAATTGGCGAAAGAATTGATGCTAATTTGGTAAATGTTAATATAGGTGATTTGAAACAACTTGGCAAAGACCCCTTTATGTCCAAAATAGCTGCGATTAATAAAAAGACTCAAGGCGAATTGATTATTAAGGAATATCCTATGCATTCAGCAAGTGCCGCAAACTTCAAAGCCTTAATAGATGAACTTAAGATTAAGAAAAACTTTATTCCTGATGTAGTGTTGATTGATTACTTAGGCATTTGTGCATCTTCTAGGCATAAGAATTCCAGAAATGTGAATTCAAATAGTTATTATCAGTCAGTGGCAGAAGAATTAAGAGCACTTGGGCAGTTCTATAATATTCCCGTAATAACTTCAGTTCAAACTAATAGAACAGGCAGTACTAATTCCGACCTTGGGCTGACAGATATAGCAGACTCGTTTGGAATTTGCATGACTGGTGACTTGGTGTTAGGTATTGTAACAAATGATGAATTAGCTGGATTAAATCAGATTATGTTTACTACATTGAAGAATAGATTTAATTCGTTAGATTATTACAAGAAATTTTTAGTGGGAGTTGATCGTGCAAAGATGCGTTTGTTTAATCTTGAAGATTCAGTTAATACTAACACTAAAGATATTCCAACGCCTTATGTTAATACTGATGTATTTGAAAAGAAAAGCAGTGGAAAAAGAGATTTTACAGGATTTAAATAATAATTTTCGTATAAATATATGTAGTAAGGGAGATGCTGGACACATCTCCCAACTCGGCTACGGAAACTAAGCTGTCCTACAAATATATTTATACGGAGTATCAAATGACAAAAATCTGCCAGAGATGTAAGCAAGAAAAATCCAAAGAATGTTTTAGTAAATCTACTGCTAATAAAGACGGACTTCAGAATAAATGTAAAGAATGTGCAAAAGAGTTAGCACAAATTCAAAAATCTAAAAATCCAGAAGAATATAATAAAAAATGTAGACTAGCTGAAGAAAAAAGACGCGAAGCCCAACCAGAAAGAGTTAGAGAACAGAGTCGTAAATCTTCTAAGAAATATCTAATAGAAAATCCTAATAAAGTTGCAGAAACTCAAAAGAAATCAAGAAATAAACATAAAGAAACATCTAATGCCACAAGACGAATATATGCTGCTAGAAAAAAGTTGACTGATCCTTTATTTAAATTGAGACATAATATAGGAAGTTTGATATTATTGACATTAAAAAACGGCAACTTTAAGAAAACTTCAAAAACTGCCAATATACTTGGCTGTAGCTTTGAAGAATTCCAGACACACATAGAAAACCAATTCCAAACAGGTATGAGTTGGGAGAATCAAGGAGAATGGCACATGGATCACCTGTTTCCTATAAGCTGGGCTACTAATGAGGCTCAAGCAATAATGCTTAACCACCATTCCAATTACCGCCCATTATGGGCAGTTGATAACATGTTTAAGAGAGATAAAGCACCATACATAATCGACCAAGATACCGGAGAAATATCAATACTCTTAGATTGTGATAAAGAATACATTTTAAATAACCTAGAAACACTGGAAGCATTCTTAAAAGAATTTAATGATTTAGCTTGACATTTCCAAAATACCTGCTATAATATTACACATACTTAATTAAAAGAGGAAATAAAAATGAGCAACCAACAAATATTCAGCAAAATTAATAAAAAAATTGGCAAAGCCGATAATTATAACCAGGATTTTTACCTGCTTATGGGAGATATTAATGATGAGAGTATTCAACCAGTAATTGAATGGGTTATTACAAATAATTTCCCAGGAGGAGAAGATGGGGATAGACCAGATATTATGAATCTTATGATTTGTGGAAATGGTGGTGAAGCAGGTCCAGCTTTTGCCCTAATAGATATTATCCAAGGTAGTGCAGTTCCTGTAAGAACAATTGGGTTTGGGCAGTTATGCAGTAGTTCTTTGATGATTTTCATGGCTGGAGAGAAAGGTCAAAGAGTTTTAACTCCAAATACAATGGTGCTTTCTCATCAATATAGCTGGGGTTCCGGTGGGAAAGAGCATGAATTGTCAGCGGCTGCTAAAGGATTTAAATTAAGTAGTTCTATTATATTAAACCATTACCTTAAATGTTCAAATTTAAATGAAGCTGATATTAAAAAGATACTACTTCCAGCATCGGATGTATGGTTGAGTGCTAAACAATGTTTAACATATGGTTTGTGTGATTTAGTTGCAGACCTAAAATAACTATTGACATTTGGAAAAATACCTGCTATAATGGATATACAATTTAAATTATAGCAGGAGA
>CAYNMU010000131.1:0-4931 GCA_964398395.1 uncultured Eubacteriales bacterium | reverse complement strand
TCTTGGCGTCTTCCATAATGTCCTCGGCGCAATATGGACACTTCTTTGTCCGCGGCACCTTTTCACTATCTTCAGCCATGTCACATGCCTCCCGTTTCTTATGATTCAACTTCACTATGCCACCAAAATAAAAAGGGGTGGCCCCAGAGCTCATCCGTTAGGTACCGCCAGGCACCCGCTAAATGAAACTGCCAAGACCACCCCAAATGAGGCGTCCTGACACGTAAGCATTTAGCTGTAAAACTGGCGGTTTTAACGGATCTTCGTGTCGAAACTAAAATTGTGTTTTTACGTACCTATCTCTGCATTCTCCTTCATGATAAATCCTTCAACTTGGGCCATATTATGCCTACTGCCGGATTTATCAAAGGGGAAAAGGCACCTGGGTTTGTGACTGGTTTTCACGACGTTCAAAGTCGCAAATCTTATCCCCACTACCCTCCCTCACTTCGTTCCATCCCCAGCACCCCCCTCCCACTCCCTCCATCCTCCCCCATATTCCGCACCACTCCCTGGATCACCGGAACATATTAAAAACCAATAGGAGGATTACCTTGAGCCCAAACAAGTCAACAACCCCAACATTCATCGACCTGCATTCAACCCACCGGCAGGTTTTGAACCATCTGCAACAGACTACCAGCAGGACAATGAAATCCCTGGTGACGGAAGCCATTGAGGATTTGGCAGTCAAGTATGAGGTGGTGGCGGAACCGCAGCACCTTCATTCTAGGACGGATTGGGGTCAAAGTGATACGCCGGTGGAGGTGACAACAGAAGGCAATATGGGATGACCAGAATAAATTATATGAAAATCAAATGTCTCGTTACATGAGCAGTTTGCACATGGCGGGCATTTGAAGACAAGATAAATCAAAAGTTAGGAGAAGAAGTTATGAGTTCGATAAATGAAACGGGTCACAATCAATCAGCAGCAGAGTCAGTTTGCGTCACACCGGAAATCCCACTTATTATTAAAACGTCCCCCATTACAATAAGAGAGGCAGGTGAATCTCTGTATCACGCATTACTGGCTCAAGGAGTTCAGGTTGTTGATGAATCTGACTCGTCAGATATAAAGCTTAAGGCTGATGGTATCAACTTTACTATGTCTATGGGGACGAAGGGCTGGATACTTACGGTTGTTTTAACCACTGGAAACAAGAGGTCATGTAATGAGGTCGATAACATTGTTGACCTCTCAGAACCCCTAGCTGCAAATCTATCATGGAATTACGGAACCATATTCCAAGTGGAATCAACGGACCAAGAGACCGGACTTCAGACGTTCACGATCACTGGTGATTTCGAGTCATTTTTGATGCATAGAGGCTACACTGAATTCTTTGCAGTAATTTGGAAAGCTTTGTGCAAAGCCATTTCAGGCAAAGGATTAACCAACTAAATGAGTATGGGGATGACTGTGTAATCGCAGCATCCCCATTTTAATTTCACAGGTATCGGACACCATTGATCAACCACCAGAATCCGGAGAACACACTATGAACATCATCCATGACAACAGCCATCTCGCCCCAGAACATCAAACCACCGCGCAATATCCACACTGTTTTTTTGACAATAACCAGATTGCGGAGATCGTTGCACGGCAATGCCATCAACGGGGAGTCAGAATACATGACGACGAATGCCATTTATTAGCAGATGGCTTTTATTTCCTGTTCCGGCTCGATACTCCCTCAACATATTCAGACGCAATTGAAGTCTTCATCAAAGATCAACGTATTACTCTTTCAATGTCCATGCCGTTGCAAAACTTTTATCGGTACCACCATCATCAAGTGTACCGCCTGAAAGGCTTGATTAGAGATAGACTTCAGATATCACGCTGTTCCGTTTCATTGTCCCTCAATAGGGCTTTATTAATTTCTTCACTGCCACGTCACGAGGATTGTATGCTCCTCTCATACACTAATCTGGCACTGGATGATCGCGACCAATTCATCACCACTGAAACCCATATTAGGAACGAGATGTGTGCGGAGCTATTCCTGTCAGCGGCCGACCTACCCCGATCTTCTCACTCCCACATATGAACAAATATAAAATTATATGAAGGAGAACCCACCATGCCCAGAAAATCAAAACCCAAGATGACAACCCCGCCAACCATTTACACAATTCCATTCAACGAGCCGGTCTCTCAACCATTGCATATTCCCCCACCGCCACCATTGAGCGAGCCAGAAGAGGAACGGCAATACTGGTTACGAAAGAACATGGCCCTGGATGGATACAGTGAAGCGGCTATTGATACCGCGATTGCCAACCTGAATGCACCTATGGCACCGGACACCATCGACCCTTCTTTAGAGAAGGGAAAAGCACTGGCTCCGGGATCACCGGTGATTGAATATTCCCTGGCTGAATTGGCTGGTGAACAGAAATTGATCCAGCCATTACCCGCGCCGCAACCAATTCAACCCGCCGCTGCTCCCGAAACCATTTACCCCAAGATTACCCGGCATAAGGGACAGCGGGTCCAGACCTGCAAGAATATCTTCACATCGGTCACGATCCAGCATAGGAAAGCATTGGATCTGTTAAGGGAGCGAACGCGGAAGTCCATGAAGGAGGTTCTATGTGAGGCCATTGCCGACTGCGCGGTGAAGCATGGATTGGCTACTCAGCCTGGGGATATTTGGAACTGGCCGGATTGGGATTGATGGTGGGAGGGACTTTCAACATCGAGATGCGGAAGACCACACAAAGCTCGTAAACGAGGACTCGAAACAGTCTTCAATTATGCCCCATAACTGAGCAATCCAGCATCCACCGTCAGTGGCCACAATCCCCGCGCAACTTCCTGTTTTTCAGCAGCAAGCATATCTTTAAGACGTTGAATGTGAACTGCACACGCGCCAGTCAGTACGGCCCTTTGCCCTTGAGCGTATGCCGCCACAATTCGCGTAAAAGGATCTTCCCCATCAGCGAATACCTCGCGCGCAGTCCACACGTCTTTTGCCCACCTTATCCAAGCATCATAGCAATAGTTCAGGTAAATAAATTCCAAGAATTCAACAATAGGGAAAGGGAATTCCCCTTTCCGGAAGTCCATCCGAGGCTCACCTTCCGGAGCAACATGTATGTGTGGAAGCGGTTCCTTGAATAACGGTCCAGGTTTAGATAAGTCGAGCTCAAGCCTAATGTACTGAGGAGGTGGCATTTCAGTCCCGAGGTAAAAGTCTTCCAGTGAGCCATCTTTCGTAATAAGGGCCTGAATGTTCATGTATTCAACGGCGCGGTCACGCCATTTCACAACACCTATCACGCTGATATGATCCTCAATGACACAATGCTCAAGACCACCAACCGCATCAACACACCGACAAAACCAATCACGCAACGATTCGTTTTCCCTTACTCGCTTATCGACATTCTTTATAGATGGCGAAGGGAAATACGCCTCGCCACTAGGACGATTGTTCATCCTAAATTTAAGCATAACCCCATGGGCACCTGCCGACAAGAATGTCATCGCGTAACCACCGACGCTAGCCCTAAGAACTCTCTCGCCATAGACAGTTCACTATCCTCTGGCATTCCCATGCACAAGTCCCTAAGGACGGACTCATGCTTTGCGTAAGTGATAATTGAACATACATCGGGGCTCAATGCTATTGGTTTGCCAAATTCAAGCCAAACCCGATGTGTTATACCTATTGGCTCCATCGTTATGATGTCGTAGTCACAGGCTGCATCCAAAACATCTTCATTGAAAGCCGCAGAGGCAGTACAGCGCAAAAATTTAATATCATCAATCTTGAGATCATCTTTGATCGCTTGATGAAAGGCCCTTACGTGTGCAGAATGTGAGGAGAATATCTTTCTGGGAAAAGAAGGAAGCCGCTTGGGCAGATCCCGCAGAAGACTCGATGGGTACATTCCACCAACTTCACCGTCCACCAGACTTGGGGAAATATAATCCCTATTTGCCATTTCATTTAGGGTCTTGCTGAAATCATCGTTCGACATCGCACATTGTATGGCTGCTGAATAATAAGGCACCCATTCTCGCTGTTGCAAAAACCGCTCAAACATCCACCGATCAACATCAGACGCTCCCATAAAAGAACGACCATCGGGAAACCGTTCTGCCCAAATACGAAACTGGGCAGCGGCAGATGATACACCCGTCCACAGATCAATCCCGCACCAACTATAGAATAGATCTCTTGACCAACGCTGTTTTCGCACAATCGCAAGCCTGTTTATGACATCAGAATCTTCCATCGCTTCCTCCAAACATAAACTCAGTAAACTACCAGCATTTACCTCTCCACCCTAATCCTATAGAAACCTGCCCTGTTCGTCGTCCCAACATTGACGGTGACATTGGTCGTGATGGCGGTCGGCGGCAGATTAGTGAATACCGGTGTCCAGGGCTCATTGGTATTGCCGAGATCACTCTTGGATTCCACGTACTGCCTGACCGCCTGTCCACCCTCCCAATCTACTTTGACGCCTTGAGGCAACCACTGCACCCCTGTAACAGCCAATACAGATAGCGGATTAGTCGGATTAAGGTCAGCAAGATACTTCTCAAGGTTGCTCATCCTGGAACCAGGCACGGTGTTCGTTGCCATTGAATAATCACTACCCTGCCCTGATAAATGGCCAAAGTATTGCCATGTCCACCAATCAGGAACACCGTCAGCATCGCTATCTAAAGCCTGAGGGATAAACTCATAACAGCCCATATCCACAGTGGCCGTCCCATTGGTGTCACCATCTACAGGACGAGGAACCCCCAGTAAATCAACAGCAGGCATAAATGCTACCGTTCCAGCATCAATGGCCACTGAACCCGCAGTCAGCTTATACCCATCCCCAGTATTCAAATTGGGGTTATTAGCAAATGACCGGTGGGGAGGCCATCCAGTCCTATTCTTGTACCTGGAGTCCATCCC
>CAYNMU010000130.1:0-5099 GCA_964398395.1 uncultured Eubacteriales bacterium | reverse complement strand
GCCGGGCGCGTTGGTCGGGCAGGGGAGGGCTCGTTCCTCACACCTCCCCAACCCTCCAAGGTGTTCGCAAGCTCACCCATGTTCAGCGGCAGTAGCCTTAGCCCCCTTGCGCCTTATCACCCCCGGAGGGGGTGGGCGCTTGGTTTTGCGGCGGCGCGCCGGCCTCGCGCGGAAGAGCGCCTGCAAAACAATGCAGGGGAGTGCCCCTGAACCCCCGTGGAGACGCGCGGTTGTCCGGCGGCCGGCAATCCATCATGCAACCGTAGTTCTCATTCCATCACAGCCATTTCAACCGGCCCTCCATTTAACCGCCGGCCAACGTAATTCCCTCGCTTCACTCGAAGTCCCGCATACGCGGGACAGGTGCCGAGGCGGCTACGCCGCCCCCCAAGTTATCAAGATGACCACCCCTCAAGACCCCCACCCCTCTTGAGGGTACCCCCTCTTGAGGGTAGCCCTTCTTGAGGGGTGAGTTTTCCCTTCTCCCCCAGTTCCCCCCATGGCACGCCGTCATGTCCGACGGAGAACCGGAGGCGGAAGCCTTACGCGAAGGCGGCTCATCTCACGCATTCTGCCAACTGCCCACTGGGCAGTGTAACCACCATCCGGAGCCAGCCAGTTACAGTTTCAAGGCCCATCCGATCTGCCCACTGGCTACTGCTCACTGCCTTATGGCTGAAACTTCGCTCATTGCATTCGAAGTCCCGCATTCGCGGGAAAGGTAGCCAGTCTGTGACCCCCGTTTCTTCTGCGCCCCGCCAAAGCCCGGCCGCAAAAGTCGCGCCCACGTTCGGAGTACCGAGACGCGGCTACGTCCCGCGAGTACGCGGGATCACGCCTTTTGCTTTTGCCGGTCTATGTCGGGTCGCACCGTTTCCCCGTTCCTTTATTTGGCGTTTTCGCCCTGACCTCCGCCCGGCGTCCCTCGCTTCAAATGCTAGCGAAAGCGAGGGTCACCGAACGGAGGGCAGGACAAAACAAATGAAAACGCCAAACAACAGAAAGGAACAAGGAAACATGAAAAACGGGGTCACAGTCAGGCAAATCTCTGAAATGAAAGCTCAGGTATCCGCCGTCGAGCTGGACAAAAGTGTGCATGCGCACACAAGCATTGCGGCAATGCGCCGCCATCGAGATTTCACATCAGCAAAGGCAGGCAACACCATCGCTGCCTTGAATCTGGTCAGGGATCTCTCAAGACAGGAGCGGATCACACGCCTGGGCGAACAGCACCCCGGCGCTATGGTTGTTCCCGTTCTGGGGACAGAGCGCACGGGCATCAACATGCTGCCGCTAGCCTTCGCCAAGTTCATCGGCTCATTGGCCGGACTCCAGGTCGAAACCGGCATCGTGCAAATCAACAAAACACATCACACGGATTCGGATGCCATGCATCGGCTCTTGAACCGTCCCGAGTTTTCCGGCACTGTTATCGCCGGTCAGGATTACATCGTCATTGACGATGTAATCACGAGCGGCTCAACCGTTCAGGCTTTGCGCCTGTTCATCGAATCACACGGGGGGAAGGTGGTTGCCTTCTCCGCCCTGGCCGGAAGTTTTTCAATCATCACAGGTTCATCTCTCGAAATCGATCTCACCAAGGAAACAATCAATGCCCTCGACACCAAATTCGGACTTAACGCCTTTGCCTCATTCATCTGCCAAGCCGGCATCGCCCAAACACCGGAAGAGCTCACGAACAGTCAGGCCCGTTATCTCCTCTCCTTCGGTACTCTTAACAGCATCCGAACTCGAATTGCTCCGCAGCACCATCAGTTCAGCTTCCAAACAACTCGATCAACTCCTCAAACCCAAATGACCCTTGCCTTTGCCTGATCGGTCAGGAATGTTTTTGCTTCACTCGAAGCCGCCTACGGCGGCAGATGCCGAGGCGGCTACGCCGCCCCCGGCCATCGCTAAGTTCTTTGACAGTTAGCTAAGCAAGTAGTAGAAATTAGTCCATCAGGAAGGAATGAATAGGTATGCAATCCACGTCAGACTTGATCTTCGCCAATTATAGGTGTGACGGATTCATTGGAACTAACGGAATTTCGTCACGCTATGCGTGACGCATAATATAATTTTGGGCGTTGAACAGTCGAAAGGAAGATGAATCGTGCATCCATCAAAAGCCCGTAGTAACACGCAGCTTCGATTCTCGACAGTCGCATCTCTGTTCCTTCTTGCAATGACGAGTTGCACCACAGTCCGTGTCACTGCATATGACTCGGCAACGTCCACTGTGTCACCCGCGACGCTCAACGTCGTATCTGCTGAGTGGTGGCTACCCAGGATGATGCAGTCAGCGGTCATCGACAGCATTGACAATCGTGCTGATCCCGCATGGCAGCACGCTACACAGGTCCTTCTCACGCCAGGAACTCACACGATATGTATCTCATACTACCAGGCCACACCCGGCGCGGTGAAGACGCAGAATGTCACAATAACTCCCATGCGCGGCGGCCCTATGTTCATCGACGAAGCGTGCGTGACGTTCGCTGTGACATCCGGAAAGACCTACAGACTCACATATGATGTAGAACAGTTTCCCGAGATCAAAGATCTCCGACTGAAGGTCGTTGACCTTGCGACTGGAGCCACAATTGCGGAGACCCATTGATCACCCAACGCCCCGAAGAGCAGTTAAAGCAAAACGTAAGGGAGACACATGCACACATTTTCACCACCATTCGAGAAGGTCGGCGCATCATTGCCGCGTAGTTGTCGGACATTGTTGGTACCCCTTCAGTTGTTTGTCGTCGCAATGCTCGTCGGGTGTTCCACAGTGGCTGTCATCGACACTATTCCGCAAGGTGATAAGAAAGGTTATGTCAACTTTTATCTGGCTGAGGCATCAGACAGACACCTCGCGGTTCGGATCGGCGCCGGCCGTGCCAATTTAGAAAAGGCAGCGCAGGTAAAATATGGTCGTGATATGTACGAGCGAATGTCTCGTGCCAGCGAAGGCCCAACACTCGGGATACTCGGGCAAAAGCTACTTTCCTTCAACAAAGCTGTTGAAGTAGCCGCTGCGCCTGGAAACCAGGACTTCACGCTTGCGTGCGTTGGGACGCTTGGTGTCCAGACCGTCACGGTTACAGTACGCGAGGGGGCCGTCACACCCGTCAAAGTGCAAATCCAGGAGACGAAAGCCGAGAACAATATTCGGTACTATAGCGTTTCCGCTACACCCGAATCTCCAAAGCCGCGGGAGACTCAATAGCCACAGTAGTCGCTCAACCATCGCCTCCACCGTACGGCTCACCCGCTACGGGTTCTCCGTACGGTGAGGCGTAACGTCCCTTCCCTCGGGTCCTTTCTCCGTATTCTGCTCACTACCTACTGCAAACTGACCATGGGGCCCCCACCGCGTGTGCCACGCCGTGCCTGTAATTTCCTGAACGTAATTTCGTCAAAGTCTATCTAATTACTTGGGTATTAGCCGGTTTCGCTAAAACTCCGTTTTTCTCTTTTTTGAGCTCCAGGTGTAAGACACCATTCAATTTGCATCGAATCTCGCGTAATCGCGCCCGTTTCGGGGCTGTAACGTCCCGAATCCAGATCAAAATCAATGCTTCTTCCTGCCTCAATTCTTCAACTGTCTGTTTTTTCATTCTCTTTTGTGCTCCGTGTTTTTTCTACGTGATTGCTTGGCCGCCTTGGCCGCGAACAGTGCCCTGAGTGCCGGCCACTTCTTCATTGCGCGCCAGTGCCGAATTTCTACTGCTGCGATGGTGATGCCTTGAATGGTCGCAATGTCCCGGTAGGGCATGCCGGCAAACCGCCAACAAACTATGTCCCGGATCTCTGGGGGCAGGCGCAGGAATTCAACCATTGCCTCCCTCATGACAGAGATCGGCAAGTGCACTTCATCGCCTTCAGCAGACTGCTCACTGCAAACTGCAAACTGGCTTCTTCTTTCTTCGTACTCCAACGTGTAGTCCGAGTTCTCTTTGAGCTCGCACTTTGCGCAGGGGGTCTCGGCAAATGGTTTGCGAGCAAACTTCCCCGCTTCAATATCAGCCCTGACTTTGCACTTATGACATTCCATTGCTGTTCTCCTCTCTGCCTACTGCTACCTGCCAACTGCCTGCTGACTTTTTCGCCCATACCCAGATGATCCAGGGGAACTCGACCTTTGCCTGATCAAAGGCGAGGCGTGCCCGTTGTTCGCTCCCCAGGGCGTAGCCGCCCTTGACTTCGTGGCATTCGATTTTCCCCTTGTCGGTGAAGACGACCCAGTCGGGGGTGTACCGGTGACCGTTCGCCATCCGGAAGGTTAGGGCCTCGTACCTGGCATCCTTCCCACGTAGGTATGTCTTCCGGTAATCGGTTTCCGTTTTGTTCGGCTTCCGATGCCCACGCTTGCCGCGATCGGCGGCAGGGACAGGTGTCGGGGTGGGGGGCAACTCCGGAACGATTGTCCGGGATCCTGCCGGCTTGGCGTAACTCTCGAGCTGGGCTCGAGCTTGCGCCTGGAGACGGGGCGGTAGGTCTTCAATTTTAATTCCCATGGTTTTCCTTTTTCGGTGAGGGGGGGAGGGGGGTATCCTTACATCTAACCTGTCTAAGATTTTATCCATACGCCCCCCCTGACTAATCAAACTCAAACTCAAAGCGATGTGACCCCGATCGGGTTGTGATCGGGTCGCGATCGGGGGGCGATCGGGGGGCGATTGCCACCCCATCGCCTTGCGTTTCCGATTTTTCCTGCCTGAGAACACATCTCTCGATAAGATTTCTGATCCGCGCGACATGACAGTAACTTGTCGTTGTAGAGGCGCCCGTTTTCGACTCTGAAGCACCGGAGAATCTTGGCTTTGTGTTTCGGCCAGTCCCCATAGCATCGTGACCATGCCGCCAGAATGTCGTCATCGTCGGGGAGGCCACAATCGTCTTCATTCCAGGCGCGGCACAGGAGCAGCCAATACGCCCCGAACTCGGCATTCGACATTGATGCAACCCGGCCGCTCCCGAGCAGGTTGTTTACATAGCAGGGGAAAGAAGGTGATTTCATACTCTTGCCTCCCCGCTATTTTTATCGTCAGGCAACGTATGGCAATACTTCGCCGGACATCCTCTGATTTCTCGATTGC
>CAYNMU010000129.1:0-5134 GCA_964398395.1 uncultured Eubacteriales bacterium | reverse complement strand
AGAAGGTAAAAATAGAATATTTAAAGAAACTTGGGATTATTATGTTTATCCTCATTTAAATAATTTAACTGTAGGTAAATTTATGCCTAAATTATGTGAAGATAAAAATAATAATGTTTATGGTTATCAATTTCAGCAAAAAAATAAAACTGAAGAGAATAGATTAGGTGCTTTTTTTCATATTTATTATGCAGAAAAACCTTTAATAACTTTACCTTTTATTTTAAATTCTGAAGATATATTTTTTACAGATGATATTTGTATAATATCAGATAGAGTTTTAAAAGAAAATAAAACTTATAGTAAAGAAAACATCTCAACTTCAATAAAAAGTGTTTTTCAAATAAGAAAAGTTTATTTTTATGAAGGTGAAGAAAAAATAATAAATTTATTTAGATATTTAGGTGAAGATAAAATTTTATATAGTCATTATTTACAAAATAGTAAATTAAATCAAAAAATAATTGATTTTATAGATAAAATTAAAGAAGAAGAGGATTATTTAAAATTTTATAATTTTTATAATGAAGAAAATAAAGAAATAGATTTTATAATTTTAGGGAAAAATATAATTATTCCTTTTTATGAAGAAAAGAAAAAAGAAATTAATTTAAATAAAGATATACTAAAATCTATGAATTTAATTGAAAATTTAAATATTATAGATTTTGAATCAGAATATTTTAATTATTTATTAAATAACAATTTAACTTTAAATTCACTAATATCAACTTATTAAAATGGAAGAAGATACACTTAAAGCATTAAAATTAATTAAATCAGGAGAAAATTTATTTCATGATGAAATAGATATAGAAGAAAGAAAATGTAGAGTTGAAAAGGCTTTTGGTGATTTTCTTACTGCTTTAGGTTATGATTGGTTGAATGATTGTAATATGAGAGAAACACCTAAAAGAGTTGCTAAAATGTATGTACAAGAAGTAACTAAAGGTGTTTATATGAAGGAACCAAAAATTACTACTTTTGATAATAATAGTAAATATATTGGAGTAGTATTTGAAGGTAATATAGAAATAAAAAGTTTATGTTCACATCATTTTCAACCTTTTGTTGGGAAATGTCATGTTGCTTATTTACCTACAGAATCTAGTAAAATAGTAGGTTTAAGTAAATTAAATAGAATGGTAGATTTTTTTGCCAGAAGACCACAGTTACAAGAAAATCTTACAAAACAAATACATGATTTTTTAAATAAAACAATTGGGATGAATAAAGGAATTGCTGTTATGATTGAAGCCCAGCATATGTGTGTTTATTTGAGAGGAGTAGAACAAAATAGTACAATGATTACTACAGAATTATCTGGTGCTTTTTTAGAATCAGGAAATTTAGCAAGAGAAGAATTTTATCATTTTATAAATAATTTAAAAAAATAATTTTAAAAATAAATTATATGAATAAAAAAGAAGAAAATTTAGGTATGAAATTAACTAATGCAGAAAAGTTAAATAAAAAAATTGAAGATGAACCTATGCTTAATCCATCTTTAGTTGAAATGCCTTCATTTTTAATGTGTCCTCCTTTTTCAGTAAGCAATAAAATTCCAAATAATGCTTGGATGAAAGAAGAAGCAGATAAAGGAAAAAAAATAAATAGACAAAAAGCTTTAAATCAATTTTTTGAGCTTTATAATTATTTGTCTTCTGAAAGTATAGTTTATTTATTACCAAGCCATGAATCTTTACAAGATTTAGTTTTTACAGCAAATTTAGGTATTGTTTTAGAACATTTACCAGAAAAAGATACTGTCATATTATCTAATTTTACTTCTAAAGCAAGAAGAGGAGAAGAAATTGTAGGTAAAAGATTTTTTGATGCTTTAGGTTATAAAACAGTTATTTGTCCATTTCAATTTGAAGGAGAAGCAGAATTAAAACATGTAAGAGATAATATTTATATAGGTGGTTATGGTCAAAGATCAACTAAAGAAGCTTATGATTGGATGGAAAAAGAATATGGGATGAATATTATTAAACTTAAAATGAAAAATAAACATTTATATCATTTAGATTGTAGTGTTTTTGGTCTTACTCAAGAAGCTTTTATGATGGGGATTAAATTATATGAGAAAGAAGAAATAAGACAATTAGAAAAATATATTGAAATTATTCCAGTTACATTAGATGATTGTTATTCAGGTATTTGTAATAATGTTAGAATTTTTAATACAGTTTTAAATGCTTCTTATATTTATGATTTAACTCCTGGAACTAAAGATTATGAATGGGAAATAAAGAAAAATAGAAACTTAGAAGATATTGTTTTAGATTTTGGCATGGATGTACAAAAAATAAATTTATCTGAATTTTTAAAATCAGGTGCTTTATTATCTTGTACAGTTATGCATTTAAATAGATATAGTTATAAATTTAATGCATTTTAATTTTTAAAAAAATGGCAAAAACATTAAGAAAATTTATAGAAGAAGATGTAAAACCATATCTTAAAAAAGATATGACTTGGTTATCTAATAATTATTTTTTTAGAGATCCTAAAAGATCAACTTGTATTGATTTAAATTATTTTTTCGCTCCTGCTGATGGTGTAATTATATATCAAAAGTTTTTAAAACCAGATGAACCTTTAGTTGAAATAAAAGGTGTTAATTATACTTTAAAAGAAGCATTTCAAGACCCAGATTTTAATGAGAGTTGTTATGTTATAGGTATTTTTATGACTTTTTATAATGTACATATAAATAGAGTTCCTTATTCTGGTTTTTTAAGTTTTGAAAATTTACCTCCAGTTAAATCTCATAATTATCCAATGATAAATGAGGAAAATAAATTATTAGAAGAAGTTATTGATTTAAGAAGAGCAGATTATTTATTTAATAATCAAAGAGTTATAAATACAATTTTTTCTCCTAAAATAAAACAAAATTATTATGTTTTACAATTAGCTGATTTAGATGTTGATTGTATAATGCCTTTTAATTTAGAACAAAATATTCCATTTTTTCAAAATGAAAGATTTAGTCAAATAAGATGGGGGAGTCAAGTTGATTTAATTATTCCTGAAAGTAAAATATTTGATTTTGAATTTGTTCAAGAAGTAAGTATGGTTGTAGAAGCTGGATTAGATAAAGTTATTAATATAAAACATAAAGAATAATGTTAAATAGTGAGGAAATTGTAAAATATTTAATTGATCCTTTAAATTTAATGGTAAAACAACAAGTTGGAGTTGATTTAACTATTGAAAAAATTAAACAAATTAAAGGAGATAATAGAAAATATTTAGGGATACATTTAGGAAATGCTATTTTAAAAGAAAGAACTTTAATTAAAGAATATGAAATTACTTATCATGAAATTCCTATAAAAGAGAAAAAAATAGATATAGAAGGAGAAGAAATAACAGTAAAAGGTTGGTTTTTAGATATTGGTACTTATTCTTTAACTTTCAATCAAGGATGTAAATTACCAAATTTTGTTTCTGCTGAAATTAAAAATAGATCTTCTTTAAATAGATTAGGTTCAATAATTAATAGTGGTATTTTTGATCCTGGTTTTGAAACACAAAATATGGGAGCAACTTTATATGTTTCAGTTCCTATTTTAATTGAATATCAAGCAAGATTAGCTCAAATAATTATGCATTCTTGTTTAGAAATAAATAATGAATATAAAGGTCAATATCAGAAAGAAAAAGATGTTAACTGATCATTCCTTTTTATTTGAACAAATTTTAGATTATACTAAAGAAGAAGATTTATATTATATTCTTGGTAGAATTAAAATTGAATCTGTTATTTCAGGGCAGGGTGGTTTTTATACTGCAAAAGAAATAAGTTATTACAATAATAACCTACTACCTCAAATAGAAAATAGACAAGTAATTGCTGATTGGGCTAAAGCAAATCAATTTCCTATTTTAGAAGAAGATAAAGAAATAATAAAAAGAGAAAATTGGGATATAAAACAATTAATTGGAACAATTGAAAAACAATTATATCACCCTCATTATTATTTTATAAGAAATTATTTTTTAAAAAATTTTAAACCTAAATCAAAAATTGCAGTTTTATTTCTTTGTTCAGCAACAAAACCTTACTCTCAAAATAAACAATTTAAGTGGTTTATAGATAGATATAAAAATAAAGTTGATTTTTATTTTATATCAAATCCAGGAATTATCCCTTTAGAATATGATAATTATTATCCTTTTAGATGGTATTTTTGGCCTGAAAATCAAGAAACAAAAGAAATAAAAGAAAAATATATTGAAATAACAAAAGAAAGAATTGAAAATTGGTTTAAAATATTTAATCAATATGAAAATATAATTTCTTTAATTAAACCTGGTGAAACTTATGATGCATTAAATTTAGCAGAAATAAGACAAGAAAAGCATATTATTTTTACTGATGAATTTATGCAAGAAATTGAAAATAAATGGTTATTTACTTTTAAACAAATTGGTTTATTAAAGTTTAGATATTTATTTTTAAAAATAACAAAAGAAAGATTTATTAATATATTAAATAAATTATGTCAATAATATTAAATATTAATCCTTGTTCTTGGGGAAAATGTAATTTTTGTGGTTATAATAGTATGACCAAATTTAAAGAACCTACTAAACAAGAATATTTAGATTTGTTAGATAAAGAATTATTACAAGCTAAAAAAGAAAATAGATATATTAAAATATTTAATGGTGGAAGTTGGTTTTATGAAGAAGTACCTAATTGGGTTAAAGATATAACTTATGGCTGGTTAATAGATAATAATTATAAATGGTTAAGAGTTGAAAATAGAGTTGATAAAGTTAATTGGGATGAAGTTGAAAAATTAATTAAATTAGGGTTTAATTTAACCATTAGTTGGGGTATAGAATCTTCCAATAATAATATTTTAGGAGAAAATTTAAATAAAGGATTAACTCAAGAAAAAATAGTTGAAATTATAAAAATAAGTAAAGAAAAAGCTGTTAATAATTTAATTTATATAATGACAGGAATACCAAATACAAAATCACAAGATTATTTTAATACTGTTGATTTTCTATTTTTTGGATTAGAATATATAGATGAAATAGTAACTTTAATTTGTGTACCAATAAAAAATACTTATTTTTATAATGAATTATGGTTACAAGATAAATGGAG
>CAYNMU010000128.1:0-5171 GCA_964398395.1 uncultured Eubacteriales bacterium | reverse complement strand
AACTCAATGCAACTAACAACCTCGGCAAGGGTTGCATTTAACTTGGGAACTAACTCTACTTAAATTCTAATAATAAAAATTTAAAAAACACTTGACATTTACAGCTTCGGCTGTTAAAATACATTTACAACAAAGCAGAGCAGTCAAGGCAACCGCCTTATGTTCTCACCTTCGGGGTTATGTCCGCCGCAAGGTCAATACTTAACAGGGTTATTTTTGCCCTGTTTGCTGTGTTGATTTATGCGGGGACGGTTAATAACTGCCCTCGCTTTGATTTTGTCAACAAACTAAATTTGGAGGTGCTTTAATATCAGTAATAAGGAAATGCAAATCAATGAGGACATCCGTGACAAGGAAGTTAGGGTTGTTGCCGAGGATGGCGAACAGTTAGGGATAATGACTTCAGCAGACGCGCTGAAGCTGGCAGATGAAAAATCCCTTGATCTGGTTAAGATCGCGCCTCAGGCTGCTCCGCCTGTATGCAAAATCATGGATTATGGCAAATTCCGTTTTGAACAGTCTAAACGGGACAAAGAAGCAAAGAAAAATCAGCGTGTTGTGGAAATCAAGGAAATTCGGCTTTCGCTAAAAATTGATATCCACGACTTTGAAACAAAGGTTGACCACGCAAGAAAGTTTCTTACGGCCGGGGATAAGGTAAAGGCTTCGATACGCTTCAGGGGACGCGAAATGGCTCATCCCGGTATCGGCATTACCAACATGAATCGATTTGCCGAAGCATGTGCCGACCTTTCAACCGTTGAGAAACCCGCAAAGCTCGAAGGTCGCCAAATGCTGATGTTCCTTGCACCGAAGGCTGTCAAATAGAAATAAAATAGAAAAACCACAAGGAGGAAAAAACTATGCCCAAAATCAAAACCCACAGTGGGGCAAAAAAGCGCTTCAAAATGTCAAAAACCGGCAAGCCGATCCGTTCTCATGCCTACATGTCACACATCTTGACCAAAAAGAGCACTAAACGCAAAAGGAATTTGCGCAAGACTACCGTAGCTGATGCGACTAATAAAAAGCAGATCAAGCGCCTGATTCCGTACAAATAAGCTCAAGAGTGAATTCGTTAAATAATTGGAGGTAAATTACCATGGCTCGTGTAAAAGGTGCGATGATGACTCGCAAGAGAAGAAATAAAGTATTAAAGCTCGCAAAGGGCTATTTCGGTTCAAAAAGCAGACTCTTCAAAACCGCAAAACAGGCAGTTATGAAATCCGGTCAATATGCCTATGTTGGGCGTAAGCAAAAGAAGCGTAACTTCCGCAGACTTTGGATTACCCGTATTTCCGCAGCTGCAAAGATGAATGGAATGAACTATTCAACTTTTATCAACGGACTCAAGAAGGCCGATATCAACCTTAACCGCAAAATGCTTTCCGAAATTGCTATTGCAGACCCGGCCGCATTTACAGCGTTGGTTGACAAGGTTAAATCAGCGGTTGCCTAAAATACTCATTTCTTTGAGACAGAAAAGGTCTAAAAGTGTAAAAACTTTGGCTTTAATATCTAATCTTCCGCAAGGGCAGACTTACCGGTCTGTCCTTTTCAATATGTTATGGTTGATTTTTTCTTAATAATAGATTAACATAATGACGACCGATAGTCAGTGATTCGTGGCCGATGGTTAGGAAAACGCTGTAGGAGTCTGGTCTCAATGCAAACAAGTTAAGGGTATGAGCATGTCATCCTGAGGAGCGCGCGACGAAGAATCTTTATCTTTTGCGATAAAAAAGATTCTTCACTGCGTTCAGAATGACATCTTTGAATGTGTTTTTTTACTTGCATGCACTTGGTCGGGTCCTCCGTTATTTCTTGCAGGGCACCATTCTTGACATCCCCTTTTTTAGAACAATAAAAGGACAGGTAACTATGGATAAAATAATAAGCCGTTCAAACGAGAAAATTAAATTTGCTTCACTTTTAAAGGAAAACGCGAATGTAAGGTGTGACGCCGGGCTTTTTCTGCTGGAAGGCGCACGGCTCTGCAGCGATGCGGCCGCCAGCGGCATAGTACTTACGCAGGCTTTTTTTACGACTGAAGCGTTGAATAAATATTCCGTGTTTGTTGATATTATTGCAAAAAACTCACCCGAATGCTATGAGATTACTGATGAAATAAGCTGCCGGCTTTCGGATACATCCTCTCCGCAAGGCGTGTTTTGTGTATGCAAAACACTTGACAAAGCCGAAATCGGCAACAAAATAGATTTTAACGGCAAGTATGTTGCGTTGGAAAATATTCAGGACCCTGCAAATTTTGGTGCAATATGCAGAACAGCGGAAGCACTCGGACTTTCGGGGCTCATCGTAAGCGGCGGCTGTAATCTATACAACCCAAAAGCATTGCGCGCAGCTATGGGTTCATCGCTTCGTCTCAATATTGTCGAAACGGAAAATTTGTCATCACTCTTGATTTTTGTATTTCAAAAGGGTATGCTAACAATAGCCTCCACTGTTTCATCGGAAGCATTGGACATAAATAAGCTTGAAGCAAAAGGCGGAGTTGTCTGTGTTATCGGCAACGAAGGTTCCGGCATAAGCAAAGAAACCTTAGATGCTTGTACGCTGAAAGTGACCATTCCAATGAAGGGCAACGCAGAGTCGCTTAACGCGTCTGCCAGTGCGGCAATTATTATGTGGGAGCTTATGAGATGAACAATGATATGCGCGCTTACTGGGTCTGGTTGCAGGCCGGGCTTGGTATTCAGGGCAGAGCAGCTGAAATTGTTGCTTCCTTCAGCTCCCCTAAAGAAATGTTTGAGGCAGGCCAAACAGAATGGCGTCTTACCGGGGCGCTAACAAGCAAGCAAATCCAACGCCTTGGAATCTATTCCCCCGAGCAGGCAAGCACTACGGTGCGGCAATGTGAGAAAAACGGCTGGAAGCTGGTAACCCCCGATTGCATTGACTATCCGCCATTACTTTTCAAATTAAACAATTTCCCGGTAGTCCTTTACACTTGGGGGGACCTGAGTTGTTTGACTGGAAAAATGTCTATTGCAGTTGTCGGCTCGCGTTCCGCCTCACTCTACAGCATTGATGTAGCAGGCAGGCTCAGTGCTTCGCTCGCCAGGGCGGGCGCAGTGGTTATCAGCGGCGGCGCACTTGGTGTTGACAGCGCGGCTCATACGGGCGCACTATTCGGCGCAGGCAAAACCGTTGCCGTGCTCGGTTGCGGGCTTGATGCCAATTATTTAATGAGCAGTTATGCCATGCGTGCGCAGATTGCCGAAAACGGAGCAGTTGTCAGCGAATACCCCCCTGATACACCGGCGTTGGGGCAAAACTTTCCTATTCGCAACCGCCTAATTTCAGGGTTAAGCTATGGCACGGTTGTTATTGAGGCAGGCATAAAAAGCGGCTCGCTCATCACTGCCAGTTATGCCCTTGAACAAGGCCGAGATGTTTTTGCCGTCCCCGGCGATATCATTAACTCCTCTTATTCCGGCACGAATAAGCTGATCAGAGATGGCGCAAAGCCGGTGTTTTCCGCTGCGGATGTACTTGAGGAGTATGCCTACAGATACCCGGATATGGTAAGTCTTGATTTGCTTGAAACTAATCTTTCTGATGTCCCGGAAATGCTTGACGGTAATCGAAACGCAAAAAGAAAAACCGCATCAAAGGCAGAATCACCCATAACCGCCCAAGCACCTCAAAAAACATCCGCACAGCAACCGGCACAAAAACCAACCCTTCAAAAACAAATGCGTTTACTGCCGGAAAGCATTAGCGAAAACACAAGATTGGTTTATTCAAAGTTTTTGCCGGAGCCGATGCATATTGACGATATTGTCCGCGCTTCGCTGCTTGAACCAACAAATGTATTCATTGCATTGACAGAATTGGAAATTTATGGTTTTATTGAATTGATTTCCGGCAAAAGATATGTTTTAATATAGAAGATGTCTTTTTATATAATTGTATAGAGAAGCCATATTGAATAATCAGAAGAGAAGCAGCGCTTCTCAACCTCAGATCAGTACGCAATACGCTTTTTATAATGCAAATACTTTTTGATTAGGAGCTTGAAATGTCAAAATTAGTTATTGTTGAATCACCGGCAAAAGCGAAAACAATTAAAAAATATTTAGGACCGGGTTATGAGGTCACTGCATCCATGGGGCATGTGCGCGATTTACCCGCCGCAAAGCTAAGTATTGATGTCACAAAGGACTTTGCGCCCAAATATGCCATAGTGAAGGGCAAAGAAAAACTTGTTAAGGATTTAAAAGCCAAGGTTGCGGCAAGTGACCAAGTTTTTCTGGCAACCGACCCCGATCGAGAGGGCGAAGCTATATCCTGGCATCTTGCCGAGTTGCTTGGGCTTGACATAAAAAGCACCAACAGGATAACTTTTAACGAAATTACAAAAACCGGAGTTACCAACGGTATGAAAAATCCCAGCGCGTTGGATATGGATTTGGTCAACGCCCAACAAGCACGCCGGATACTCGACCGCCTTGTAGGATACCGCCTCAGCCCGTTTATTTCTCAAAAAATCCGCAGAGGTCTTTCGGCCGGGCGTGTTCAAAGTGTTGCGGTAAGACTTATTGTTGACAGAGAAAATGAGATAAGAGCTTTCAACCCCGAAGAGTATTGGAGCCTTGACGCAAAACTTGCCGCAAAAGACGGAGGAATCTTCCCCGCTGCCTTTTACGGTGATGAAACCGGCAAGGTTAAGGTTGTTAACAAGGCACAGGCTGACGGTTATCTTGCCCGTCTGGACGGCGCCGATTACAGGGTTAAATCTGTAAAAAAAGGAACGCGCAAAAAAAGCCCCGCGCCGCCTTTTATTACCTCAACCCTTCAGCAGGAAGCATCAAGAAGGCTTGGCTTTCAGGCACAAAGAACTATGAAGGCAGCACAGGAACTGTATGAAGGTGTTGACATTGCCGGCATAGGCACCACAGGCCTTATTACCTACATGAGAACCGACTCCCTGCGAATTTCAGAAGAATCAAGGGCACAAGGCAACGAATTTATTGCGGAAAGTTTCGGCGCAAATTATTTGCCCGAGAAGCCGAGATACTATAAATCCAGGGCTAATGCGCAGGACGGGCACGAAGCCATCCGCCCTGCAATCCCTTCAATTACGCCGGAACAGGCTAAAAGCAGTTTAACTGCCGACCAATTCAAACTATATAGCTTGATATGGA
>CAYNMU010000127.1:0-5178 GCA_964398395.1 uncultured Eubacteriales bacterium | reverse complement strand
CCTAATTTTTTAAACTGGCCACTCATCACGTCCTTGTTTTTTTCGGCAAAATCGCGACAATGATCAATAAACTTCTCGATCCCGAAGGTTTCGATATCTTTCTTCGAGGAAAACCCTAACTGCTGCTCTACCCTGACCTCGATCGGGAGCCCGTGCATATCATACCCTGCCCTGGCAATCACGTGTCTACCACACATCCGGTGATAGCGGAGCATGCTGTCTTTTAAGATCTTATTCCACGCAGTGCCAAGATGGATTTGACCGGTGGTATACGGTGGGCCATCGACAAAGAAAAACGGCGGGTCACCTGAATGGAGCGACTGCACTTTCAAGAAGGTATCTTCATCATGCCAGAGCTGCTGGACAGACTCCTCGATCTCGTGGGCATTATAACTGCTGGTTACTTCCTTCAACCTTCATCCCTCAAACAATCTCCTCGTTTGGCGGTGAAGCGAGGAGAATATTAAGTACTATTCACCCTTCAAGCACAAAGTAGTTTTTCAATGACGAGGGGGAAAACCGGAATAGTTACCTGTCCAACCCACAGGTATTCAGAACGAAAAGGAATAGGTTCAAGGGATGTTTATGCGATACGGGAATGAAAAATCCATCGGAACTGGTATGGGCGGGGTGAAATCAGGGGGCTTAGGCACCCGAATATTGGATACGGTCTGAGCCTGCACCGTCCAGGGATAGATCCGTTAGGTTCTTTATGGATCCTTTCGGATGCTCATAGAGGACTCATGCGAACTGCACCCTTCCAGCGATGAAAAGTTTGGGGGGTTGTAGGACCGCAACGAAAACTCAAGGATTGGTCGATCATGGATACATACCCTGTTCTTATCGGTGGAATAAAAAGAGAGACAAAAGAAGTAGCCGACGTACGGTTCCCCTTTACCGGAGAAGTATATGCCCGGGTGTGCCAGGCAGGCGCTGCTGATATTGAAGATGCCATAGCTGCTGCGGTTACGGGTTTCGAAACAATGAGGAAGCTCTCATCGTTCGAACGTTCAAAAATTCTTGACCGGCTCGCAGATCAGATAGGACAGCGGGCTGATGAACTCGTCCATGCGATGGTGATGGAAGGAGGTAAGACCAAAAAATTTGCTACAGCCGAAGTCGCCCGCGCTGAAATGACGGTCCGGATCTCTGCAGAGGAGGCCCGGAGGATATACGGTGAAATTCTCCCCCTTGACTGGAGCAGTGACACGAAACACCGCACGGGTTACCTTATGCGGTTCCCGGTTGGACCGGTGCTCGGGATCATCCCGTTTAATTTCCCCTTAAATCTTGCCTGTCACAAACTCGCACCGGCTATTGCAGCAGGCAATTCCATCATCCTGAAGCCCGCATCAGCTACCCCGGTCTCGAGTCTCCTGCTCGGTGAGATGGCCCTCGCTGCCGGGGCGCCTGCTGACGCGATCAATGTCGTGCCCTGCCCAGGGGTGCGTGCAGAAATCATGGTACGCGACCCGAGAGTCGCATTCCTTTCATTTACCGGAAGTTGTGCAGTCGGCTGGCACTTAAAAGAGATCGCCGGGCGGAAACGTGTCGGACTCGAACTGGGTGGGAATGCCGCGGTAATCGTCCACGAGGACGCAAACCTCGACGTTGCCGCTTCAAGAATTGCTACGGGGGGATTTATCAACGCCGGCCAGGTCTGCATCTCCGTGCAGCGGGTCCTTATCCACCGTCCTGTATACGTGCAGGCCGTGGCTAAAATTCTGGCTGCAGCCAGGTTATTGAAAACAGGGGACCCTAGGGATCCGACCACCGACGTAGGCCCGATGATTGACCGGGTAAAAGCCGTGGATGCCCATCAGAAAGTGCAGGAAGCGGTGAAACAGGGTGCCGTAGTCCTTCTCGGTGGCACATATGACGGGGGACTTTTTATGCCCACCATCCTGGAAAAAACAGCCCCTGATATGCGTGTAAACAGGGAAGAGGTATTTGCACCGGTAATTTCCGTTACCCCATACGATGAATTCGATGAGGCGGTACGGATCGCCAATGCCAGCGATTTCGGTCTCCAGGTAGGAATATTCACACAGAACATCAACCGGGTGATGCGAGCATTCGAAGAGATGGATGTCGGGGGTGTGATCATCAATGATATCCCATCGTTCCGCGTCGACCATATGCCCTATGGCGGGGTTAGGGGGTCCGGGACGGGGCGCGAAGGTCCGAAGTATGCAATTGAAGAGATGACCGAACTGCGGCTCCTGGTCATCAACAGGGACGGCGGCATTGGTTAGGGTGAAACAGGTTGCCGTGATTGGCGCGGGTGACTGCACTGAAGAGGAGTACCACGCAGCAGAAAGAGTTGGCGGACTCCTCGCGGAGAACCAGGTGGTCCTCTGCTGTGGCGGCCTTGGCGGGGTGATGGAGGCCGCAGCTAAAGGGGCCCACGCACGGGGTGGCACAACCGTGGGAATTATTCCCGGGATATCGGGTGAGAACTCCTATTGCAAAATTGTAATCAGGACTGGACTGGGACTTGCAAGGAACATCCTACTGGTTCAGTCCGCTGATGTGGTGATCGCAATCGGCGGCTCTTATGGTACTCTTTCTGAGATTGCCGCCGCATTAAAAATGGGAAAACCTGTATTCGGGTACCAAACATGGGAGATTCCGGGGGTAGTCGCCTGCGCCACCCCGGACGATGCCGTTTTCAGGGCAGTTGGCGCTGGTGACCCGTCTCTGACGTATCATATCCCCCGGGACGGTCAAGAGTCGAGATGAATTCCGACGAGGAGACCGTCTCAAAGAGGGCGGCTACGCGTGGGTCTGAAAGGTGCTCCTTCCGCGTAACGATTTCATACCGTTCGTTTCCAACCGGCACGAATTTTAAACCCAGCGATTTTGCTGCACTATAAACGCACATTCCTGCATCCGCCTCGCCCGTTTTTACTGCAAGCCCGACTGCAATATGCGTGGTCACTTCCCGGTCATACCCAGGGATCGAAGAGGGGTCAATCCCGCGTTTTTTCAGTTCATAGTCCAGAAGGATACGTGTGCCAGACCCCTTCTGGCGGTTGATGAACTGACGGCCTTTCAGTTCATCAATCCCAATACCGTCCTTTGAGACGATCCCCTGCTCCCTGCCGGCAACAGTCAGGATAACGAGGTCCTCCCCGGGGAGATATTTTTGAAGGTAACACGTGTTATACTCGCCAGAGTCACAGAGGAGGTGCATCGGGGCGGCATGGCAGTCACCTTTCAATAGTGCCATCAATCCACCCATGCTGCCGGCATGCGTGGAGTGGACTTCTACCATTCGTTTTTGCAGCATATCGGCGAGATAATCGATCGATGGATCATGGCTTCCGGTGATAAGGAGCGCTGAATCTGCCTGTAACCGGGTTACCATCAGGGTTACTGGTACTGCGGCCCCTGCTTCGTACCCCTCAAGGTTCCGGGGTATCCGCAGGTACGCGTTCGCTCGTACCGCACTCATCTGCACACCTGCCCCGCGTGACTGGGGGGTGGCCACGTACTGCCCCCCGATTTTCCCGACCGATAACAGCACAAACTCGTCGGTACCTACCTCTGAATGAAGGCTCGTGGTCAGCCGGGCATTCAACGTTTCTTTTGCCGGTGCCGTAATCCCGTAGTTAGCAAGTAGCGGAATGACGATCTCACGGATGACCGTGAGGGCTGCCAGGGGGTAACCGGGCATGCCGATCACCGGGGTACCTTCCACTTTTCCAATAATTACGGGCTTACCGGGTTTCATGGCCACGCCATGGGCAAGGAGGAAACCCAGCTCCCTGATGGTCTCCGCGGTAAAATCGCGTGTCCCGGCGGATGAACCGGCAGAAACAATTACCAGGTCATTCTCTTCTGCCCCGCGTTCAATCATCTGCCGTATCTTGTCCGGGTCATCAGGTGTAATCGGGTAGCGGGTGCAGGTGACGCCGAGGGTCTCCAGCCAGGCAGCGGCCATCACCGTGTTACTCTCCACGACCTGGCCCGGGGCCGGGTGTGCACCGTGGAAGACCAGCTCGCTCCCTGTTGGGATGAGTCCGACCCGCAGGGATACCACATCGATATCGGTCACCCCGTATGCGGCAAGCGCCCCGATTTCATGGGGCCTGACCCGGTGCATCGAGGGGAGGGCCATTTCTGATTCTGCAATATCTTCGCCGGCAGACCGAACGTGCTGCCACCGTGCCGCGGCCTTACGGATGGTATACCGGTCACCATCAATCGTTACATCCTCTATCATGATCACGGCGTCGTACGGGGCAGGGACAACGTTCCCGGTATTCACCCGTTTTACATCTCCGAGGACTACGGGGTGCTGTTCACCGGCGGTGTGAGTATCGATACTCCGGACGGCAATCCCATCCATCGCCGAAAGGTGTACCGCCGGGACTGAATACTTCGCAAATATTGGTTTTGCCGTTATCCTACCGACTGACTCCTCGATAGGAATACGGGTATGCGATATAGTATGGGGAAAAGACGTCCGTATCAGCATTCTGGCTTCTTCGAGCGTAATAAGTTTCAGGTAGCGTGTTACCATTGGATTACCTCTACCGCATCTCCTTCTTCTACCCCTTCGCTGCCTGCGGGAACCCTCACCAGTCCATTACTCCTGACAAGGGTATTAAGAAGGCCGGACTTGCCAAACAGGGGGGTCACCCCGTGGTCCGTCACCAGGACACGGACATATTCCTCGCGTCCTTTCATTGAGGGAATATTTTCAAGGGCTACGGATTTCACCAGTGCAGGACCCGGCGACAGGTCACCAGTCATCTTCTCCAGGAGGTGCCGGACCACTACTTTGAGGACGATGAAGGTCGAAGCAGGATGCCCAGGAAGGCCGATTACCGGGATTCCGCCAGCCTGCCCGATAATAGTCGGCTTTCCGGGAGCAATCGCAATCCCATGAACGAGGACTTCCCCCCGTTCCTGTATTACTGATGCCGTCATATCCCGTTCATCTTTTGAACTGCCGCCCGATATCAGGACTGCATCACATTCTGCAAGAGCAGAATCAAGCGCTGCCTGGAATGCTACCCGTTCATCCGGTACAATCCCGCAAAGTATGGGTTCGCACCCAAGTCCTTTCACGTAAGAACTGCAGAGATAACTGTTGACATCCCGGACCCTGCTCCCGGTGGGGACTTCTGTCACCGGGACAATCTCGTTTCCGGTGGACAAAATGCCGAT
>CAYNMU010000126.1:0-5316 GCA_964398395.1 uncultured Eubacteriales bacterium | reverse complement strand
TAAGTCATTCAAGTGTTTGCAAAGGTACGAAATTTTTTAAACCAACGATTATCCATTACCAAACCAAGCTCTGGCGTTGATAAAATTCATATTTTTCAGAGCCTTTGCTATTATGCACTTTAATAAGGTTTCATTAACCGGGATCGATTATCCTTTCCATGAGGGCAGAAGGTATGATTTCTTTTGAATTTGTGTTGAAGTCATAGAATACGATTACATCCAGTGCTTCTGCAATGACCTCGTTTCCATCATTCTTAATTAAATGCCGTAATTGGAAACTGGTCTTTTTTACACCTTCAACTTTAGAATAAACAGTTACCATGCCGGGATAAAAAAGTGGTTTCCTGAATTGACAGGAAGCAGAAGCAAGTATAGGCCCCTTTTTCAATTCCGCTTGCATCTGCATCAGTCCTGCTAATTCAAGATAATGAACCCTTGCTGCCTGGATATATTTCATAATTGCCAGGTTGTTAATGTGACCGAACAGGTCAATTTCACTCCAGTCAATCCGGATTTCGAATTTTACTATGTAATCACCCATATTGGCTTTACTTGTTCCGGTCGATTTTCAGTGAAGTCATGGTAAGAGAACCCATGACAGGCTTATCATTGAATATTTCTATGGTTTCATTTTCTTCTTTTAAGCTTAGCGCGTAAAGCAAAGGAAGAAAATGTTCAGGTGTGGGTACAGCAAGGTTAAAGACTTTTCCCTGTGAATGATAGTCGATAAGAGGTCCATGGTCATTTGAAAGGATAAACTTTTTCATTTTCTCATTGGCTTCAATGGCCCAGTCATAACCGAATCCGGGTTCATCCATTTTATCCCAATTAACCAGCCGGAGGTTGTGGACCATATTCCCGCTGCACATAATCAATACGCCTTGTTTGCGAAGCGGAGAAAGTTCCCTGGCAAGCTCATAATGGTACCGGGCAGGTTGAGAATAATCCAAACTCATCTGTACAACCGGGATATCAGCAGCAGGGAACATCCGAATTAAAACGCTCCAACATCCGTGATCAAGGCCCCATTTCTCATCAAGACCTATTTCTGTCTTATTAATGATGCTCTTTACTTTTTTAGCAAGTTCAGGGCTTCCGGGTGCGGGATATTGCACATCAAACAATTCCTTTGGAAATCCACCAAAATCATGAATGGTAATTGGTTTTTCCATTGCAGTTATTGAGGTCCCTCTTTTCTCCCAATGAGCCGACACACATAAAATGGCAGTTGGTTTTGGTAAGGATTTTGCAATCTCCCTCCATCCGTGTACAAATTCATTTTCCTCAATGGCATTCATGGGACTTCCATGCCCAACAAACAATACAGGCATCTGCTGCGTATCGTCATTGGATCCTGCTAATTTGTTTAAACCTTTAATTTTCATAATTTAAAAACCATCTTATTCTACGAATATTAGGTTACCCGAAATAGCTGCAAAATGATACCGATCTTTCATTTTAGACGTTATTTCATCGGAACCTCCATAAGTATGAATTCCGCATCACTGTCTGTTTTGATCATTATCATGTCGGTATCCCATATCCCGAATCCGTCACGAGAATATAAATGCTGGTTGTTTATTGTTACCTCACCACTCAATATGAAGGCATATACACCATTCCCTTTGGCTTTGATGTGGTAATCAGCACTGACTCCTTTGTTAAATTTTCCGAGATGGAACCATGCATTCTGATATATCCATACCCCGGCATCATCCGGATTGGGAGATAAAATTTGCTGCAACTTATTGTGACGATCGGCAATATTTAAAGTGATCTGATCGTATCGGGGAGTGACATTTTTTTTATTGGGAAATACCCAGATTTGCAGAAATTTCACCGGCACATCATCGTTCTTGTTGTATTCACTATGGGTAATTCCTCTACCCGCACTCATAACTTGCACATCGCCATGCCTGATCACGCTAATATTTCCCATGCTGTCTTTATGTTCCAGATCACCTTCCAAAGGAATGGAAATGATTTCCATATTGTCGTGCGGATGCGTACCAAAGCCCTCTCCGGGTGCTACTATATCATCATTTAAGACTCGTAACATCCCAAAGTGCACCCTTTGGGGGTCGTAATAATTAGCGAAACTGAAAGTATGCCTGCTATGAAGCCAGCCATGGTCAGCATCACCACGGGTTTCTGATTTGTGAAGAATTGTATTTGTCATTTCAATAGTATTACGATTGTTTTACCAATTGTACTTCGCAGCTGATTCTGACATCATCACTCACCAGAACCCCACCCGTTTCCAAAGCTGCATTCCAGTTTAATCCCCAGTCTTTACGGTTTATTTTTCCATTGATGGTGAAACCGGCTTTCTCTTTTCCCCATGGATCTTTCATAACTCCACCAAATTCAACATCCAGTTTTATTTGTTTAGTGATGCCTTTAATGATCAAATCGCCATATAAGGTATAACTTCCATCATCATCAACTTTTTCATAAGTATTTCCGGAAAAATTGATCTGTTTGTGATTTTCGACATCAAAGAAATCCGCACTTTTCAAATGTGCGTCACGATCAGCATTTCCGGTATCAATTGATGCCGGGTTCATCCAGAAATCTATTTCGGATGTCATAAAATCTTCACCGGTGGTGTATATGCTTGCATCAAATTCTTTGAATACACCCTTGACATTTGTGATCATCAGGTGTTTTACTTTAAATGCAATCTCGCTATGAACAGGGTCAATGCCCCATTTTGTTTTAGTTGGTTCTTTTTTTGTGGTTTCCATATTATTTTTTGGTTTTTGTATGGGATCGTTTTTTAATAATCAAATTTCAGGTTTTCTATTGTTTGAAAAATTCTCCATCTGCTTTTATCATTATATCAGTGCTGATATCGAAAGGGTCTGCAGGGCCGACATTAAAGTCCGTCCGATCTATAATTCCTGTCAGCTGAACACCAGCTTTAGTTTTCTTCGACATACCATCCTCTATTGTTCCCCTGAACCATAAATCCATAGTAACGGTTTTGGTAACGCCATGCATCGTCAGATCACCTGTAATCTTGAACCTATCCTTCATACCGGTTGTATTATGAATAGAAGTGGATTTGAAAGTCATAGCCGGATATTTGACTACATCAAAAAAATTGGCACTTCGTAAATCATCATCCCGCATTTTTACTTCTGTATTAACTGATGTTATATCAACCGAAAGAGTAAATACGGCATCGCTGAAATCTGATTTCGATGAAGTAATTGTCGCTTCAAATTTTTGAAATAATCCGAAAATAGAGGAGAAACCTCTATGTGTAACTGTAAATGTTAATTTGGAATGCATCGGGTCATCCTTCCAGTTGGTTGTTTGTCCGAATGATATTTTAGCAGCAGAAATAAGGATTAATAGAACAAATAATAATTTTTTCATACTGTTTTTTTTTAAGATGAAAGAGGAATGCAGAAGGTTGAAATCAACGATCTGCATTCTTTAAATGGTTTCTGAATAGCTGTGATAAACTATCAGGATTTATTTACCTAATCCTAATTGATTCATATAAGTCTGATTATCCCAGAATAAATATTCTTCAATCATGACTCCGTCTTTCCAATGCCCGATGGTACACATTGGCAGTTTGAATGATTTTCCTGTAGGCTGAATAAATTTTCCACCGCCGATAGGCATAGGCTTGGTGAAGGTTCCTTCCATCACACCTGTTACTGCAGTCCATTCACCGTTACTGCTGCCAAAACGAACAGGATGCTGTTTGATACGGGTATCAGGGGCATAAACAAACATGGCTTTCAAATCTTCAATATGCCTTTCGATGCCGAGTGTGAAATGTCCGTCAGGCCAGTTTACTTTAATGTCTTTGGAATGGCTTTCATGCAATCTTACCCATTGCTGATTGGTAAATACAGTGTAATCAAGTGTGTCAAATGTTACAAGGTTTTTAGCAAGTACTTGATTGCCGGCAGTCATTTCTTTAATCTGATTCCGCAGTGAATCAATTTCAGTCTTACTCACTGTGACTTTGTCACCGCTGCCGGTACAACTGATTAAGGATGTCATTGATGCAACGACAATAAGTACTGCAAATGCTTTAATAGGATTTCTCATTGTTTTCATTTTTTTAATTTTTAAGGATGTTCACTGATCATGGTTAATTGATGGTGCAAAGTTGCACCCATTTACATGGCAGTAGGTAATAGTATTTGGTAAAAGTGTTATGATTTCAGGAAATGAGTATACTCATTTCTACACGGAACTCGGTAGGGGTCTGACCTGTTTTCTTTTTAAAGACTGTTGTAAAGTAGGCCTTTTCATTGTAACCCAACTCAAAACCAATTTCGGAAACGGTCTTATCAGTATGCATTAACAGGTTTTTGGCTTCAATGAGTTTTCTTGTTTCAATGATTTCTGTAACGCTCTTTTGTAAAATATTCCGGCAGATCAGATTGAGATTACGGGACGACATGAATAATTTCTCAGCATAAAATTCAACGCCTTCAGGTCTGCGGAAATTTTCCTCCAGAATTTTTAAAAAGTTTTTGAAGGTAATATTTTGTGTTTTCTGAAAGCTCGTTGAATCGGGTTCCTGCTTTTTTCTTTCCGATTCAATCATGGTAAATAGGGTATTCAGCAAATGTCTGATTACGGAATAATCCGTAATGGTTTGCTGAAATTCATAAAACATCATTTCGCACAATGCGACCATCCGATTGAAATTCTGGCCTTCGGCCATTTGGATATTTGCATGTTCGTGATAATAAGAATATAATTGAAATGTTGTTTCCGGGATAAATTCGCTTTTGAACTGTAACATCCAGATGTCGCACTTGCCATCTTTTACTTGAAGCTTGACCAGATGCGCTTTCCCCTGTGCGACAAAACTGATAAAGGGGGCAAGAAGCTTCTTAACCTTGAAATCAATGAAATGCTCTATCTCTCCCTCAATTCCGATCAGAAGTTCTTCATAATCGTGAATGTGAGGATCATTGTCTTTTAGCGAGAGTTGTTCAACATCTGTCCTGTCAAGCTTTGATATATTAAAGAGATGATCCATGAATGTAAAGATACATCATTCAGGGAAATAAAAACCTTCGAATAACATGTCGGGAAAAACCTTGACAAAATGGATTTTTCTGAATGAATTAATCATTCAGATGGAAATCCTCAATAAAATCAACCACTTTCAAGTAATCTGGAATGATTCTAAAGTTAGATAATTGGTCAGTTAAGTGTGCAGCGACGGCAAATTAGATTGCTCTATTATTGCATGTTACAGAAAATCAGGGGGCTGAATGGGGCTTTCTATCAATGGAAAAGGTAAATTTGCTACTATTATCGGTAATATTGAGC
>CAYNMU010000125.1:0-5336 GCA_964398395.1 uncultured Eubacteriales bacterium | reverse complement strand
CCGGTATCGATAACGGTGCAGAATAAGTTGACCAGATGCTGTTGTCATAGCTGTAAAGCTTTGACGCAGCATCGCCCGGATAAGTGATTGTGACTGTTACATTTTGATTTGTCGGTGCTGTTGTGCTCGGTGAAAGTGTTGCCAGCCCAGGTGCTGTATTATCAACACGAATTTCACCATAAGAGATAGTATAGCCTAAATTGTTTGTTGCCGTAGTACTATCAGTCAATTCAGTAACTGAAGGTGCAACAGACAGTACACAATCCGTAACTGATGGTTTAATCAAATAGGTAACTGTAAGAATAGTACCGCCAGCAATCAAACCGCCCACGCTATCCTTTACATATGAAAGTGTTGTAGCGGTAGAAGTTGTGTTAATGCTGTACATAAAATTGCTTTCCGGCGGTTCAGTTACAGAACCGCTTAATGCTGCGCCTACAGCGGCACTAACAACTTCAAGCTTTGCACTGTTATATGGTAATACTATCGTACCTGTGCCTGAAGCTGAATTTGCTGCGATATTAACACTAACTGTTACTTGGCTGTTGGCTTTTCCGATCGCGCTTGTTGTCGTGAAGTCAACCGGAACATTGTTGCCGGTAAGAAGAACAAAGTCACTGAGACTATTTGTTACAAAAACTGCCTTGCCGTTTACTATTGTTGCCGGTAATACTTCAACTGTTCCATCGTCCAAAATGTGCAGAACCATTATTTTCCCGCCTGCTTGTCCCGCTGGAATTGGTAAAGAAATCTGAATATTGCCGTTTGGTTGGACTTCTACTCCGGCAGAGCTTAACGAAATTTCGTATGCTGCTGCAATAACCGGTGCTGTGCTTCCTTCGTTTTGAATTGCAATAGCTATTGCGTCAACTATTTCAGTATTTTCTACATCAAGAGGTGTTACTGTCAATGATGCGCCTGCCGGTACAATGTTTTCCGCACTTGTAACTGTTACAGTTGATACTACATTCGTATTAGGATCCGTAACTGATAATGTTTGTGCTACCGCCGGTGCAACAATGTCAAGTGTTAATACGCCTGCTGTAAAATCTTTATAGGCATCGTTAGTTGACTTTGTTACTGAAGTTGAGTGAGTCGGCTGATAAATTCCGCCTGCCGGTCTGCCCGGCTTAGTAGAAATAATTGACCCGCCGTCAGCCGGATGAAGGGTTTCATTCACATAATCATGAATTAAAACCGGGCCTTGAGCTCCCCAAAAGTTATTGGTGATATCTATTGCATTAACATTTCTGGACTCAAGTTCTGCAAACCAGTTGTCATATATTTCGTTTCCTTTGATTGTAAAACTATAACCCGTGCTATAAACTCTGCCCGGATGCCCGCCATAGGTTCCGCCATCTAAAAATAGTATGCCGAAAGTACGGTTGTCGATAACAGTGTTGTTAATAATCTTAACAATCGGAGTAATCGAATCACTGCTGAGATAAAGAATACCGGTTCTGTTGCTTTCAATAGTATTCCCTACTATTTCATTGTTTCCTCTGGCTTCAATGCCTGTCCTGAAGTTTTTCACTGTGCAGTTTGTAATTTTTGCAGTGCCTTGCAAGTAAACGCCGCTTACTACTAAGTTGGGGCCGTCCCCTGCCGGGCGCTTAACAGTAAGATTTTTAATTTCGCCTTGTTTCATGTAAATGGAAACAACACCAACAGTAGTACCATTTGGATTAATTAACGAACAAGTAATGGTCGGGTCAATGCCTGTACCCATTATTGTAATATTTTTATCAACAATAAGTGCGGATATAACAGTACCTCCCAAAGGTGCCGGGCCTGCGCCTGCGTTAGTGTTTAAATCCATTGTGCCGCCGACATAAACGGTATCACCGGCAACAGATGCTGCGTACGCTGCGGCAATTGTATCATAAAGAGTACCATTTAAGAATGCTTTGTTTATTATATTAGGCGTTCCTACCGTTAATGTAGTCCCTGCACTAAAGTCCACGACTGGCGCCCCGCCATAAAAGTTGCCGTTGGTTGTGACGGTGCCTGTTCCTGCTTTGCCGTAATATGCTAAATCATATTCGCAATTAATGAAGTTAGAATTGTTAATTGTTGTATTGCTATACTCGCCCAATGTTTCATCATAACCAGAATAAAAGGCAGTGGAACAGTTGTAGAAGTTTATGTTACTTAGGTTTGCAGTTATTAAGTTGGTAAGCCCGCCTTGTGCAGAATAGAAATAAGTGTTCACATAAATCCCGGCAGAGCCCGAACCGTCATACGCAACGCCAAGGCAGTCTGTGATTGTTGCGTTTGTAACATTCACTGTGAATGGTATTACAGTTGTTGCTACTGTTCCGATTTCCATTGCATAATCCAAGCAGTTGTTAACACCTTTACCTGTGTAGCTAAAGCCGGTAATGGTTGCTGCAGCTTTTGCATGAATGCCTAAACGCCCGATATTACTCATTGTAACATTAGTTGCAACAAGGTTGCCGGTTCGATAAACAGCAATACCTGTACCAAGGTTATCGGCCCATTTAACATTCTTGATTGTTATGTTGTTAACAGTTAATGCGCCGATTGTCCACAATGCTACTAAAACCGTCTGCCCTGAACCATCCATAGTTAAATTGTTGACGGTCAGCGTGCCGCCGGTGTTGACAGCAAGCCAACCCGCAGCAATTACATCTTTATTGCTTCCGGTGCCTGCTGTTGGAGTGAGAACCACGCCTGCCTTACTTTGACCTTCAATTGTAATGTTATTGGCAATTTCAGTATGCGGGAGAGCATATGTACCATTAACCAAATAGATTGTATCACCATCAGTGGCGACTGCCAAAGCTGCGGCAATTGTTGAATATGTTTGCCCTGCTCCTACCGTCAGTGTGTTGCCGGCTGCAAAAACTGAGAACCCTGATAACATCGTAGCAAGAATCGCTAGACTGATGACGACTGATAAAAGTTTTTTCGATTTTCTTAACATTGTTTCTTTTTCCCCTTTTTTTATTCTTTAGTTTGAATACCCCAATTCGATTGCATAATGATTTTCCTGCTCACCTTACCCTTCACTTTCAAAAAATAAAACTAAAATTAATATATTAATAAATTAATGCTTTGATATCTTGCCGGTTACTACTGGTAAATCAAAGCTTAATTAAATTTTAAACGGAATTCGACATTAAGACAAAAAAATAAGCAACCGATTTCAATCAGTTGCCAATACGCAATTAAATATGGTTCACATACTTTTACATACCAATCAGGCAACTGGCTGCCATAGATTCATAGAATCCTTAGGCCCTTTAGCTTTGCGCCCTTGCCTTTCGGCAAGTTTGCTATTAAAATATACAAACTGATACAATATAACAGTTGCAACAATGCTAATCATCTTACATTGTTATAGTCTTTGCATAATTATGTCTAAAACCACTTTTGTTATTTTATCACAGCAAAGTCTAAAAGTCAATGGTTTTTAAATAAAAATGTTTTTTGTGAATTTTGTATAACATTTAGTTGCTATAATAAACATTCTGTATTTTTCACTAAGCTTGGTTTTTGTCTAATAGAATCGTCCTTGTCTTTTCTATACAAAAATCCACTAATAACTGACAGCGCCATAACTAAAAGTCATGGCGCTGTCCTCGCTAATTAATTCTTATTTAGATTACTTTTGCTGTTGCATAATCGCCTAGGATTTTGCCTGATACAAATTGTAGTATTTTCAGCGAATCCAAAGCCGTTACGGTATTGCTATGGTTTACATCCGCTGCATAAAGCGCATTGGCTGTTGTCAGAGGTGTTTTTCCCGATGCAGCGTGAAGCGACATTAATGCATCAACAACTGAAACATTATCGCCAAGGCTTACATCGCCTAACATAACAATATTTGTTAAAGTCCGATGAGTTACGTCAGACCAGTTTCCGGCTAAATCCTGGCTTTGTGCATACACAGTGCGGTTTATCGTCGGGGCTACTGTTGCCGCTGCAACCGATACCGGTACTGCTCCGGTGTAAGTAACCCAATTGGTGCCGTCAAAACTGTATTGATGTACTCCATTAAGTTCAGGATAAGAGATTTCTACAGTTAAGCTTGATGTTGGAAGCAGTGTGCTCGGCGTCAGTGTTGCTATTGCCGGGGCTGTTTCGTCAATAACAAAATTAACTGTAGTAACATTACCGGCATTATCCGTTACAATAAGTTCCCATGTGCCTTGGCTTACAAGTGTTCCGCTTACGAATGTGTTTCCGTTAAGTGTTGCTGTTCTTATTCCATTGAGGTCAGTGAAAGTTGGATGTTTGTCTGCATTGTAAAGACCATTGTTTGCTACGTCTCCTACTGCCGGCTTTGTTAAATCAACCTTGAATGCAACCGATGTAAAATTGCCCGCCGCGTCCGTTACAACAAGTGTCCATGAACCTTCGCCAATTGCTGCACCGCTTGTGTAATTATTTCCATTTAGTTTTGCTGTACAACTATTAACTTCGTCATAAAAGGTTGGATTTTGGGGTGCCATGTAAAGACCGGTATCATCTACGCCTACTATTATCGGTGCAACCTTGTCAATGTTCGTTATATCCAAGTGACTTGTTGCAGACTCATTGCCGGCTGCATCTATGCTCATTGCATATATGATGCAATTGTCCGGTATGGAAAAAGCATCGTAATAATCTACCCAAATGCCTTCATCAACCTTGAAAAACTTTTGCGCGGCATCACTCGGATAGTTGATTGTAACTGTTACATTTTCATTTGTCTGTAATGTTGTGCTCGGCGTAAATGTTGCCGCAAAAGGTGCTGTGTTGTCAACAACAATTTGACCATTTGTGACAGTATAGCTTAAATTGTGTTCCGGAATGGCAGTGTCGCACAATTCAGTAATTGTAGGGACAACCGGGATTATTTGATCCGCAGATGCTAAAATTTTGTAGGTTACTTGAAGAACACTGCCCGGAGCATTAAAACCACCCGTATTATCACATGCATAGCAAAGTGTTGTAGCTGTTGAAGTTGTATTAATACTGTAAACAAACGAGCCCGGATCTTCTGTTGATGCTCCGGCTAAAGCTGCACCCGCAACGGCGGCACCAACAACTTGAAGCTTCGTGTTGTCATAAGGTAATACTATTGTGCCTGTGCCCGAAGCTGAATTAGCTGCGATATTAACATTAACTATTACATTGGCGCCGGTTTGTCCAATCGTGTTATTAGCTGTGAAGTCGACAGGAGCATTGCTACCCGCGAGAACAATAGAGTCCGTTGGGCTAAAGACAGCATTGATATCGTGAATGTCGGTAACATTGCCCATGTTAAAATCACCATTATAATTAGTGAATGGTAATGTACCGGTGCGATAATAGACTTCTGTTCCTGC
>CAYNMU010000124.1:0-5386 GCA_964398395.1 uncultured Eubacteriales bacterium | reverse complement strand
GGAATTATTCCAGGAATCAAAACAAGGTCGCTGAATTGCTTGACCTGATTATGGGCCTGTCCCCGGAGTCCCGGAGTCCTGGAGTCCTCCGGAGTCCTGATTATGGGCCTGTCCCCGGAATCCGCGGAGTCCTGTCCCCGGAGTCCTCTGAATTGCTTGACCTGATTATGGGCCTGTCCCCGGAGTCCTTGTCCCCGGAGTCCTTGTCCCCGGAGTCCTGATTATGGGCCTGTCCCCGGAATCCCTGTCCCCGGAATCCCCCGGAGTCCCCCGGAGTCCCCCAAGAATTATAGAGCTTCTGATTGGAGTCGTTGGTCGTTCGGGCCTGCCGGTATTTTGTTGGCCCTGTCTGTCGGTGCGCAAGCCGCATCCCTCTCCCTTCCTTTGGATCGGAGAAACTATGTGATTGGCGAGAGTGTGCCGCTTGCGGTGAGCCAGGCGGCAGGTCCGGTAAAAGTCGAACTGGTGGATGAGCGCGGTGTCACATCAACATTGTATTCGGGGGCGGTCCAGCCTTTGGTTTGGGATACGACCTTGGTCGCGGCGGGACGGGTTTGTCTCCTTTTGGAGCCGCTCACAGCAAAACAGATCCGCTTCGATGATCAGACCGGCCTCAACGCTTCAGAATGTGGGTTTGCACCCGATCTTGACCTTCTCGCCAGCTTTCCCCATGATCTCCACCATGAAAACGATGTCTCAGGTCGGCCTCAACGAGCGTGTGCCCGTACCGCCAGAAAAGCGATTTCTTATCCATCCATTCCATCATAAAAGGGTATCCGCATCATGACAGCCACTGCAACCTCAGAGCCGCGTTTTCCGGTCGCGGCCTGGAAAGTTATACAGCCGGTCTTTGCTCCTGCGGAGACGAAGCGGTTGGAGGCGGTGTTCGCCCTGGCCAACGGCTACATGGGCCAGCGCGCCGTGCACGAGTTCGTGCCGGCACCGGCCGATAGCCTGCGCGGCTTTTATGTGGCCGGCGTTTTCGACACCTACCTCAACCAGACGATGATCAAGCTCAAGGGCCGGCCCTCGCACCCGCACCAGATGGTGAATCTGCCGGATTCCCTGCCGGTCCAAGTGACCTTGGATGGCGAGGTGCTGGATCTGACGCAGGCGCCGCCAAGCGCTTACGCACGCACCTTGCACCTGGATCGCGGCACCCTCACCCTGGAGGTCACGCTGCGGACCCCGCATGGGCTTGAAGTCCGTGTGGCATGCACCCGGTTTCTGAGCCTGCACCGACGGCACCTGGCGGCGATGCGCATCGTGCTCACCCCGCTCAGCGGCGACATGAACGTCGGGTTCACGTCGCTGGTGGATGGCAGCGTCACCAACCTCACCCAATCGCACCTGATCGCGGTAAAACCATTGACGGCCGGGGCCGGGCGCAAAGCGGCGCCTGGCAGCGGCCGGTTGCACGGGGTCACCTGTCGCACCGCCGGTACCGGCGTAACCGTGGCGGTGGCCGCCCGCGAATTCTGCTCCGGCGCGGCAATCGGCAGCGCTGGTACGCGCCTGACCTGGAAAGACGGCGTCAGCCGGCAATTATTTGTCACCCCCTGCCGCCGGGGCGAATCCCTGACCTTCGATAAGTTCACCGCCGTGGCCACCAGTCGCGACCACGACGTGAGCGGCAGTCTCGGCCTCTTCTGCCGCAAGCAGCTCGACGCGGCCATGGCCGCCGGCTTTGCCACACTCGAAACGGAGCAGGCGGCCGCCTGGGCGGAAATCTGGCGTACCGTCGAAATTGACATCGCCGAAAGCAACGGTGCCGGCGCCCTCACCCAGGGCTTGCACTACTCCCTGTTCCAGATGTACCAGAACGCGCCCAATGGCGACCATACCGTGAACATCGGCGCCAAGGGCCTTACCGGCGAGCATTACTCCGGCACCTATTTCTGGGACACGGAAGTATTCATGCTCCCGATGTTCGCCTTCACCAGGCCGCAGACGGCGCGCGACCTGGTGCAGTCGCGGGTGCACTACCTGCCCGGGGCCCGACGCAAGGCGACGGAATTCAGTCTCCAGGGCGCCGCCTACCCCTTCATGTCCGACGAGAACGGCGACGAAGCCGCAACCCTCTGGCAGTTCGGGCTTCTCGGCGTGCATGTCTCCGCGGACGTGGCCTGGAGCATGTGGTTTTACTACTGCGTGACCGGTGACCTGGAGTTCATGGCCCACGGCGGCATTGACGTGCTGGTCGAGACCAGTCGGTTCTGGTTGTCACGGGTCTACTTCCGCACCGACACCGGCGAGTATGTCATCAACCGCGTGCTCGGCCCCGACGAGTACCACCAGGGCGTGGACAACAACTTCTACACCAACCTGATGGCGCAGGAGAACCTGCTCAAGACCGTGGCACTGCTGGAGCTGCTGCAGCGGGAGCGTCCCGCCGATTACGCCGCAGCGGTGCAGCGCCTGCACCTGCAGCCGGCCGAGGTGGCGCGCTGCCGCGAGGTCGCGGCCAAGATGCGACTGCCGCGGGACGCGAAACGCGGCCTCAATCTCCAGGACGAGCGTTTCGAATGCCTCGAGCCCTACGACCTGAAGGCCAACCCCCCGGGCGGCGCGCTGCCGGCTGTGTGGTCCTATGACCGGATCATGCGTACCCAACTCCTGCGGCAGGCGGACATCGTGGTCGCACACGTCCTGCTGGGCGACCGGTTCACGCCCGAGGACGTGCGGCACGACTTCGACTACTACGAGCCCAAGACCACGCACGATTCCTCCCTCAGTTTCTGCTCCTACAGCATGGCCGCCGCGGCCCTGCGCAAGAGCGAGCTGGCGCTCGATTATTTCCTGCGCACCGCGCGCCTGGACCTGGACGATATCCACGGCAACGTCTGGATGGGCGTGCACACCGCGTGCCTCGCCGGGGCCTGGCAATGCGTGGTGCTCGGCTTCGGCGGCGTGCGCTGGTTTGAGGGGAAACTCTCGCTCGCGCCGCTGCTGCCCAACGGCTGGGACAGTTTCGGCTTCAGCGTTGCCTGGCACGGTGCGCGCCTGCACGTCAAAGTGTTGCCGACGGCGGTGGAACTGCAGACCGATGGCCCGGAAGTGGCATTGCGCCTCGGGCAACGCGCCGTGACGGCGGGGCCGCAGGTGCAGCGCTTCACCTTCCCGGCACGCCCGGTGCGCGGCGTCATCTTCGACCTCGATGGCGTGTTGGTGGAAACGGCGGAGTTCCATTACCAGGCCTGGCAGAAACTGGCCGACCGCATCGTAGTGCCCTTCGACCGGCAGCGCAATGAGGCGCTGCGCGGCGTGGATCGCACCAACTCGCTGCGGCTGCTGCTCGGGGAGCATGCGGGACGCTTCAGTGACGTGGAGAAAGAGGCCTTCTGCTCAGAGAAGAACGCGGTCTACGTCAAGCTGATCGAGGACATCACGCCGAAGGATCTCTTGCCCGGCGCCGAAAAACTGCTGCTGGCGCTACGCGAGGCGGCCATTCCCGCAGCTGTCGCCTCTTCCAGTAAAAATGCGCGCCCGGTGCTGGAGCGCCTCGGCATCACGTCGCTGCTGACGGCTATCGTGGACGGCTCGGAGGTGGCGGCGGCCAAGCCTGCGCCGGATCTGTTCCTGCTCGCCGCGGCGAAGCTGGGACTGACCCCGGCGCAATGCGTGGTGGTCGAGGACGCCGAAGCCGGCGTCGCCGCGGCCCGCGCCGGTGGCATGGCCTGCATCGGCATCGGCACCCCGGAACGCGTCGGTGACGCCAACCGGGTGGTCAATTCCGTGGCGGACATCGCGGTGCCCATGCTGGACGCCCTGTGAGGCCAGATATGAGTCTGACCGCCAACTACCGCATCCGGCACGAATGAGCGACCCGCGGCTACGACGGCAGCACCTTCTGCCAAGGCCATCAGCAAAACGGCGTACGGTTACCGTGTCGAAACAACAGCCGGGACACGGTTTTCGTCAACAAATCCCCATCTGGGTATACGGTGGCGGGAGTTAAAGATACCACTATAAAGGCTGACCGGCATGGATAAGGAAAGTCGAAGTTACAAGGGAGATGACTAATTGTCTTTAGCCCGGGCGGTGGTTTCACTGTAAGGATAACCTTCTGATGGGGCACCGCGCATCAAAGCGTAACACATGGTTATGGGAAGCGGTTATTAGAAAAAATGATACTTATATACTTTGCGAGCCGATTTCGGTAGCTTAGTTCAAGTTTGGTTGTCGAAGAAGTCGGCTGGAGGTGGGATGAAAGCCACTAACTTGTCCGTCCTTTGTCTTCCTAACCCGGCGGCGAACGATGTTCGGGCGCCGATGAGGTCGGCCAGAGGTGCCGCGCCGTAGGCGTGGTGCGATCGGGTTGAAGGGTTCGAGTTGAACCCCTTTCTATAGGAACCGGAAAGAGAAAGAAAGGGGTCCAAGAGTGATGGAAGAAGGGAATCGAGAGATGGGCAAGAAATTATATGTTGGCAACCTGAGTTATAGCGTCACAAGTGAATCCCTGACACAGGTGTTCTCTGCTTACGGCAAAGTTGTTTCCGCGGACGTGATCATGGATCGCGAGACGGGTCGCAGCAAAGGCTTTGGCTTTGTTGAGATGACGACTGACGCTGAGGCGACGGCGGCTATTGCGGCCACGAATGGTATGGACGTTGATGGTCGTGCGCTGACCGTGAATGAGGCACGTCCTCAGGCTCCGCGCGTTGGCGGCGGTGGTGGCTTCGGCGGTGGTGATCGTGGCGGCAGCCGTGGCGGTGGCTTCGGTGGCGGCGGCGGTGGTGGCTTCGGCGGTGGCGATCGCGATCGTCGCGGTGGCGGCGGACGCCGGTAATCCAGTCGCGCTCATCAGAGCAAATTGGATGATTTCGCGGGAACGGGCTGAAAGGTCTGTTCCCGCGTTTTTCTTTTTGGCGGTAGATGGGTGATATCCCGTCGTAATTGCGTATTTTTGTAACCCATTTGGCGACCTTGAGGATTTGGCTGCATGCCGGCTTGCCTAACAGCTTTCCAATCGAGTCGAGTATCTCCGACGAAATACGCTTTTCAGGCCGCGACAGTGCCTGGCAGCCAAAGGGAGGGCTCCACATCAAAGGCGGTGCGCTGTGGCGGGGGAGTCAGTTGCCGATTTGTTCTGTCCGGATCAGCCATTCGACAAATGCAGAAAAGTCGAGTGGTTTTGCGAAAAATCTTGTGCCAAGTTTTGTCATTCGGCTCACATCATCAGATTCCAATACCTTGCCGGAAATCAGGGCTAATTTTCTGCATTTACAGCCCTTACGGGATACCATCTCAATAAACTTAAGTCCGTTCACTTTTGGCATATCGACGTCCGAAATAATTACATCTGGACAAATGCATTCCGGGCTGCAGGGGCACAATGCTGATGAGTAGATGGGGCATGAAAGCGGGCTATCCTAGGTTAAAGATC
>CAYNMU010000123.1:0-5476 GCA_964398395.1 uncultured Eubacteriales bacterium | reverse complement strand
AGGATGTGAAATGTAGAACACACATCACACCTCCACATTACCTGCCTACATTATAATTGTGGGTGGATGTTAAAAAAACCATATGATTACTTTCATTATTTGAAACAATGTACCAGGTTACGGAGCGTATCCCTATCTTACCGGCTGCTTTTACACGGTTATCCCCGTTACCCGCCCGCCTGTTGGGTACGCACCATTGGTCCGCATCATGAACCCCGGACTTCTTTTGTCATTTCCGCATGGAGTAGAACTTCTCCCCGGAACCGGGTATGGTCATCTCCCTGGCCACCTCAAAACCCCAGTGCTCGTATATCCGGACGTTCCCGGTGCTCTGGGTGATCAGGGTGCAGGGGAGCCCCTCTTTATCAGCCCGGTCCTGCATGGGACTGACCAGGAGCGAGGCGTATCCCAGGCCAATGAACTGCGGGCGGACGGCCACCAGGTGGAGATACCACTGCGGTTCCTGGCCGAGGTGATGCGTCAGGGCATCGATCACATCGTTCACGGCCTGCATCCTGTCCATCGTTTTTGGGTCTTTGAAATCGTGTGCGGCAAAGGGGTCGGGGTCCCTGTCTTCAGAGTGGTCCACCCCCGGCGGGAACCATATGCTGACCGCTTCAAGGTCCGGGGATGTCCCGTGGATTACCGCCCCGGGTGCGCAGGAGGTCACGAGGGTACGATAGAACCGCCTCTTCAGGGCGAGGTGATCGGGCTCGTTATGGAACATGAAGTTCCCAATTGGGTCATCGAGACCGATGAACGCGTCTGCTGATGCATCGGCCACCTCGTTAATCCGGTTCAATGGCACTTCGTATAGCATTATTTACCATCTTCTGTGTCAACGTCCCGGAGGAAATCCTTTACGATGATGGCAAAAATTTTCCGTCGTTTGAACTGGTGCCTGGTGTGATGGCTGCGGAATTGCGGCCACGTGGACACTGGCAAAACGCACCTGGGAAATGTTTACCGTTTTGACGCACGCTTCACCGCAGTCACCACAGGTCTGCGATTCAGGGTGATTTATTTCCGGCAGTCTCATCCCCAGGTCGAAGTCTTTATTTTTCCCGTTATGATGAATTCGCAGGTCCCCTACATAGGATGGTATACATCAGGGCAATATGGAAAATGCCTCCTTAAGGGAGCATATGGCTATTGGGATAAATTTCAGGGTGTTTTCCCGTAACAGGTCGTCATCGCTGCCCGGGACGCAATCACCAGCGTTACCTGGTTGCTTCGCCGTTCACAATCACAACCCGGGTCTCCAGCGGCGTCATGGCAATATTCCGGCGTTGACCTTCCCACTATGACACCGGTCCGTCGGTCATACTCATAAAAACAAGACTACCGTGGGGCATGAGAATAGAGGCCTATTGTTGGAGTCTGCCGCCCACCTGGTACTAAATCATCACATTTGTGGTTTCAACTGTCCATTCAAGTGAGCAGGAGATCTCCATTAATCCACTCTGTCCATTGGGGGCTGTTTCGTCCCATTTCCCAGTATTTTCGGGGTAATACCACCAGCCAGGTCTGACCCTGCCTGGTAGTCGGGGACTCCCGTCCCCCTGGCCAAGACTCCCGTACGAGCCCCATAACTTTGTGTATAAGTGTTCATCCTGCTACGCCTTCGACCGGCTTACCTGCCAGGTATGACAATAGTTATTAATAGCTTATGAAATCGTAAGGTTAAATTTATTTATTGAAAGAATAAGGGTATCGGTATAAGAAATATTTACATTGGGGATGTATAAATTGTCCAGGATATAAAATCCGGCACCCCTGTTCCGCTCTTCACAACAATATATCCGGTGCCTCGTCAATGAGCCTTTTTTATCCCGTTGTGGGGGGACGCGATCGTTTACCTCCTCCCACCACCCATTTCAATGCCTTGCCCCGAGTACCTGGCGGTATGCAGTCTCAATGCCACGAAGGCGATCGGCGATATACTTCTCCCCTTCCTGCGTGGGGCTATACAGCTTCGTCCTCCCGATCACTTCGGCAGAGAGTACCCCCTTCTCCTCCAGGTCGTAAAGGTAGGAATACACCCGGGCAATCGGTATATTCACGTGAAATTGTTCCTTAATCCCGTTAATAATGGCAAACCCTGATACCGGCCTGTCCAGGCAGGAAAGGACCACAAATTCCAGCGACTTCTTTACCACGGCTTCGAAGATCTCCTGGGATACGGCATTTACCGGCTCGTTCTGCATCATTGGCGTCGCGAACGTGATGATATTGTCCTCCCCCGACAGGACCACCAGCTGGGTAACTCCCGCGGATATTGTTTCGAGCATCGGTGCGTCCAGACCTTCCATCGGAACGGCGAGGACCGCGAGGAATGACCTCCACGGCAGGCTGCCGAGCTCTACCAGCTTCGACTTGATCCGGACCAAATCCGCAGTCTTATCGGCATCTGAAAAATCAACGATGCAGAGCAATCTCTCCCCTTTCCCGGAGATTGAAGCGGACTTGTTGATTTCATCAAGGTAGCGGGTGAACGTGTCAGTGCTTTTTCGTAGCTCAAACGTGGAAATCTCACGGTTCTTTATAGACTTCCTGAAACGGGGGATGAGCCTGGTTTGGTAATAGGCATAGGCGCAGGGGATCTTGCCGGCGATACTTTCCGCGATGAAATTCTGGAAAATCGCAGACCTGTTCACATCCTCCGTATAGAGGAGCAATGTTACGCCTGCGCAGGCTTTTTTCAAGAAGACCAGGTTTTTATCAGGTTGCGGGGGCAGGGACACACCTGATTTTTTTCTCCCTGCTGCGTTCCGGTGGAGGGCCATCCGGATGGTAACGTTTAAGGTCTTTTCATCGATGGGCTTTATCAGGTAACCGACCGGGTCTGTCGCGGCAGCGTTCTCGATCGTTGCATCCTCGAAATGGGCGGTAAGAAAGATTACCGGGGTACCATATCGTTCCCGTATCTGTGCTGCCGCCTCGATGCCCGTCAGTTGTCCCGCCAGCTTGATGTCCATCAGTACCAGGTCAGGCCGGAACTCCCCTGCCCTGGCAATGGCAAGTTCCCCGGTTGCTACGACCCCACACACCGTATAGCCAAGCCCGGTCAGGGATTCCTTAAGGTCCATCCCCGTGATGGCCTCATCTTCGACAATCAATATTATAGCGTTACTCAATTTTGTTCCTCTCCTTTTGGTTCATACGAAAACCTGATTTCAAATGCTGACCCGTTCACCCGGTCAAGGTTCACCGTCCCCTGTATCTGCCCGACAAGGGCGATCACGAGCTGGAGACCCAAAGTTTTGGCTTGATCGTTGCCATCCGTCCCCTGGGCAAATGCGACGTCGTCTGGGAACCCGGCACCGTCATCACGGAACAGGTAGCGGTAGTTCTCATGGTCCTTTCGTAATTCAATTGAAATAGTACCCTTACGGCGGTCAGGAAACGCGTACTTCAGGGAGTTGGTGAGCAGTTCATTCGTGATAAGACCGAGCGGGATCGCCTTGTCGATAGGCAGGTAGATTTCATCCGCTGAAATCTGTAGGGTCACCTGGTCTTTCCTGGCATCGTATGACAGGAACAGGTTTTCGCCCAGTTTCTGTAGGAACTCCTTAAAATCTATCTGTGACAGGCTCTTCGACCGGTACAGTTTCTCGTGGACGAGTGCGATAGACCTGACACGGTTCTGGCTCTCCCTGAAGATCTCGAGTGTTTTCTTGTCTTTAATTTTTTTCGCCTGCAGGTTGAGGAGGCTCGAAATCACCTGCATGTTGTTCTTGACACGGTGGTGGATCTCCTTTAAAAGCGTCTCTTTCTCCATGAGGGAGGCTGCTATCTCTTCTTCATGACGTACACGTTCTGTAATATCCAGGTGTGTCCCGGTCATCCTGATTGGCAGGCTGGCCTCGTCCCATTCGACGACCTTCCCCCGGTCGAGCACCCATACCCAGTGCCCATCTTTGTGCTTCATCCGCGCCTCGCACTCGTAGGTCGGGGTTTTCCCGGAAAAATGGGACTGGAGGAGTTCACCAGAACGTGCCAGGTCATCCGGATGGCTTAGTGACTCCCAGGTCTTAATCGAGACCGGGGATAGTTCTGCGAGCGTATAGCCGAGTATCCCGGCCCACCGCTCGTTGAAAATGGTCTCCCCTGTCTGCACCCGCCAGTCCCAGAGCCCGACTCCTGACCCTTCGAGTGCAAGCGATAGTTGTTCCTCGCTCTTCCTGAGCGCTTCTTCCGCACGTTCCCGTTCGATGGCATTCGAGATGCTTTTACCGGTGATTGTGACCAGGGTGATAATATTTTCCGGCCAGGTCTTTTCATGCCGGACACTGTCAAACCCAAGGAACCCAATCAATGTGTTCTGGGATATCAGCGGGACAATAAGGACTGATTGTATCCCCTGCTCCAGGAGGATATCTTTCTCGTTGCTGGCCTCCGGTGGCAGGTCAGCCACACGGGGCACGTGAATTGTTTCGTTCCGGTGGATTTTCTCCATCCACCAGGGGAACATACCAGTGGGAAGGTCCTGCAGGGTTTCTTTTTGCGGCACAATGCCTTCGGTGCACCACTCATGGGTGTTGCTCATCGTCATTCCGTCCGGTGACAGGAGGAAGACGTAGCTGCGGTCTACACCGGCAAACCTGCCGAGTTCTCCGAGTGCATTGCTGATCTCGTGATAAATTTTATCTGATGAAATATTGATAAACCGTGCCGAAAGCGAGAGGATCAGCCGTAAGAGGATATCGTTTTCCTGCAGTGCCTTCTCCGCATTCTTCTGGTCTGTGATATCCCAGTTCGTGCCGATCATCCGCAGCGGAAGACCTGTGTCATCTCGTTGCACGAGGGCGAGGGCCCGGATGGTGCGGATGGTGCCGTCCGGCCAGAGGACCCTGAACTCGGTGTCAAATTCCTTTTCTCCCTGCAATGCGTTCTGGATTTCTCTATCGCCCCGGGTCCGGTCCTCCGGGTGAAGTCCCGCCTGCCATGCTTCATAGGCACCGGAGAACTGTTCACGGGTGATCCCATAGAGGGCAAACATCTGGTCATCCCACATCAGCGTGTTTGTGACTACATCAAAATCCCAGATGCCGACACCCCCGGCTTGTACGGCAAGCGAAAGGCGGTCAGAGAGCTGGAGCAGGGTTTCTTCTGCCACTTTGCGTTCGGTAATGTCTCGGCTGATGCCGAGTACGCCGATCAGAGTTCCGTCAGGACCCCAGTAGGGTGTCTTCAATGTATCAATCAGGATTTTCCTTCCACCAGGATAGGTGATCCATTCCTCGTTGTGCCGGGGTTCACCCAGTTCCAGCATGCGCTCGTCATTCTCCCTGAAAAAATCAGCGATTTCTTTATCAAAGAGTTCATAATCAGTCATTCCGATAATCTCTTCCCGTGACCTTCCGACAAATTCAGCAAAGGGGGGATTGCAACCCAGGTACACACCTTTTTTGTCCTTGAAAAAGATGATGTCGGGGATGGAATCGAGCAGGGATCTGATCAATGTTGCCTGCCA
>CAYNMU010000122.1:0-5499 GCA_964398395.1 uncultured Eubacteriales bacterium | reverse complement strand
ATAACAATTACGATTGAATCTGATTTAAGGGATTTTATCCTTCTGAGCATTTCCAATCCGTCCATCCCGGGCATTTTAATATCAGCCAGGATAATATCAAACTGATCAGATTCAAGCATTGACAATGCTTTCTTGGCATTTTCGGCACATTCAACGCGAAAACCGTCTTCTGTGAACCAGTTGAGCAATGAATCTCGTACCGATTCTTCATCGTCAACGATTAAAATGGAAATCTTTTTTACCATGTTTGATGATCTTTAATTTCTTATCAATGGGAAAGTTATTGATATAGTTGTTCCGTTGCCCAGTTCTGATTTTACCTGTATTCTGCCTTTATGACTTTGCACAATCCCGTGAACAATAGCCAATCCCAGCCCAATCCCGCTTGCATCCTGCTTTGTTGAAAAGAAAGGCTCAAAAATATGAGGGAGATCCTCGGTGGAAATTCCTAAACCGTTATCAGTTATTTCAAGGTTTATTGTATCCTCATCCGGGTTTTTGGTTTTAATCAGAATTTCCCCGTTTTCCAGAACCGCTTCGGAAGCATTTACAAGAATGGCTATAACCGCCTGTTTAATCTGGTTTGGACTGCAATATATTAAATCTGTCCGCGATGAAAAATCTGTCAATAAACTGATATTTGCAATTTTTATAGGATGTGTCATTAATTCGCAGGTTTCTTGCAGAATTTCATGAAGATGCTTTGGCTCAAAATCATCCTGGTCTTTTCTGGAAAAATCCAGTAACCCTTTCACAATATCACCGCACCGCTTCGTTTCATTTTCAATTAGTTTCAGATGTTTGAGCATCAAGTTCCTTTTGGAGTCATCCAGCTCGGGATTGCTCAATTGTTTATATAACAGTTTCGTATAAATCAGGATTCCAGACAAGGGATTATTGATTTCATGGGCAACTGAGGAGGATAATTTTCCAAGAGAAGCCAACCGTTCAACATGCATTAATTCATTTTGTGCAGCCCCTAACTCTTCCGACTTTTTCTGGACTTTATATTCAAGTTGTTGAGACCAGTTTTCCAACTCATGGTTTGCTGATTGCAGATTATCAAGCATATCATTGAATGCGTGGGAAACCATCTTCATATCGTCTAATTGATTGGGTTTAATTTCCAGCCTGGTGTTTTTATCACCGTTTGCAACCGCTATACTTGCCTTTATAAGTGCATTCAGGGGATTTTTAATTTTTTTACTTGTGAATATTATTAAAAATGAAACGAGCAACAGGGTAGCAAATATTGCCAGCAGGAAAAATTCAATTGAAGATTTTTGAACAGCGTCATCGAGATCTTTTAGTGGTAGTTTAATAATCAGGGAACCAAGCACTTCATCAGTTGCCTTATGTGCATGACAGGAACTCAGATAGCACGATTTTTCATTCAGGATAGGAATTTTAATCAACAAATGCCTGCTGCTGTTATCGTTCTGATTCATCTTACAATCGCTGTCGATATTGATGATCTTGTATGACTTCACCTTTTTGGTGAACATAGTTTTCATATTTGCATGGCAACTAATACAATTCGGGTTGCTATGGTTGTTATTGGTTTCAGAAGGGATGGAGGTATAAACCAAGTAGTCATCATCATCATACATGTTCACCTCATCGATTCCCGTCATTTTATTAATTATATCAAGTGTGTATTGAAGTGCACTCTTGTCGTTCTCAAGCATGGAACGATATAAAGATCCTTCAACAATGGATCCTATATTATTTCCGCTCTGTCTAATGACCGTATTCAGATATTCCTCGTTGACTGAACTGAAGATGAGGCTGAACGATACAAATAAAAAAACAGACAGAATTGTGATGATAAACACTACCCGGCCATAAATCGAATGCCGGAATTTAACATATTTTTTGAAAATCGAATTTCCTGTACCAGTGTTGTTTGCCGGTTTATTAAAGAAAATCATAGCATCAAATTTTATAGCGTGTTGATGAAGTGCTAATAATTAGCAGGTTATATTTCATTGCAAAATACAAAAAAAAACTGGTGCACTGACACCAGTTTTACAAAAATCTTTTCCATGCACGAAATCAGGGCAGGGATTACAAACAGCAAATAACCTATCAGGCGCCTGGGGCCGGCAACCGGTAAAGATTTAAAAATTCTTTCTGGAAATCTTTCCATGGTCATCCCCGACAGGATCTTCCTCGCACACCTGGCGCCAAGCCATTCTGGAATAGTCGGTGAAAATTCAATGAGTTGGGCAATCATATAAAGCAGGAAATGCCTAGCAACCAGAAACAAAACCGAACTGGTTCCGAAACTGGTTCCGATCACAGGATTGATTTTGTGCAGCAGTTGCTTCATTTCCAATGGCAAGAGTGGCCCCTGCAACACCAAGCAGTTTAAAAAAGCCTCGTCGGTTTATGCCCATAATCTTCTGTTTTTAGTAAGGTATATAAGGCAGGAACGAATCAAAGGTTATCTGGCAGTATCTATAAATTTCGTTTGAAAATCATCCCATACTTTGGGGCCGAGATCTGCCAGTATGTTGTCAATCATTTCCCCGCCATCCTGCATCGCCACATAGGCATATTCAGGTGTATGGGCCGTTAAAGCCGTAGTAAAAAAATCTTTTAACCTTGAAAATTCATCTTTTAAACATGCTTTGTATTTTTCGGCCATGGTTAAAAACTGAATTTCTCTTACCCAGTTTGCCGGTTCGATTATATAAACCCAGCCTTCAGCATAGGGAGCAGCATTGAGCATGGATGAATTCGTGGTCAGGGTTTTGTTCTGTGCCATGATAGTCCCGGAAACGGGTGCATAGAGATGCAACTGTTTTCCATTCCGGATAATAGTGAGCAATTGGTCACCCTTCTTAATTTTTTCTCCCGGATTTTTCATCTCAACACGGGTAAGTGCACCTGTAATGTGCTGCATAAAATCATCGATTCCAACTTTTACAGAGCCATCTTTTTCCATAAATGCCCATATATGTGTCTTGTCAAAATATAGTCCTTTCGGGAGGATCACAGATTCCTCATCAAACGCATGAATAAGAGCAGAGGCGGAATCAGGAACGGTCGTATTTTTATTTCTCATGATCGTGATTACCATATCTGCAATGAAACCAATTACTGCTAATGCACAGATGACCAATAAAACCAATTTTATTAAGGCATATCCATTATACGAACTGGTGACAGCCGTATGTGGTATAATTATCAATTTATCTGATTGTGTTTGCCTTTCGCTCGTTACGAGGTCGCTAAACCCTTGATAATTCAGAAACTTCTGTCCATCTGTGAGAACCCATGTAAGGAATGCTGATTCATTTTCATTGGTGGGTTGCACTGCTGAAACAGCATAGATATTTCCGGTTAATGCTTTCGGGTATTTTCCAATCCATACTCCCCGGGAGAAGGCCTGCAGGTCGTCATAAATTTTTTCCATGTAATCAATTTTCCCGTTTCCGTTTTTATCGATCGGCAGTAGTCTGATATTGTCAGCCAGGTTTTGATTTTTTGCATCAAGTATGGAAATCATCCTGCAAAAGCCGATGGCATTCGGGTCTTTCCGGATGGCAGCTACCATTTCTGCCCCGTTTTCCAGAGTCATCATGCTGACCACATTTAGATTTACCTTCGCGAAATCAGCTACACCCGATTTTACAGAAGCATCGTTCACCATATAACAATGAACAGGAACATTCTGCCCGTTTCCGAGGAGAATTCCCCACGTCAGATTTTCAGGATTTTCAAGAATTCTGGTTAATGCTTCAGGAGAAATACCTTTCTTATTAATTTCAGCCAAAAAGGGATTTTTTGCACTGATAACCGGCACAATTATATCCCGGCCAACAACTATATTCCACGCTGATTCAGTGAGATGCGCAGGATCAGATTTCCGTGAAATTATGCCAATCCCCTTGCCGGCATTTACCATGTCGGTTATTTCTGCATCTGACCCCTTCGTTACAATAATATTCACTTTCGGATTCAAACGGCCGTATTCGGCAGCCCACTTTGTTGTCAGGTTATATAAATCCTGAGAACTCCATACATTTATGGTGCCCTCCTGCGCAAGGTTGATTTTGGCTGTTATTTCCTGACTGTTTACGTTGCTACAACTTATCAGTAACATTCCGATGATAAAAAAAATTCTGGTTTTCATAATACTGTAATTAAAATTGGTGATGCAACAGGTTGCTCAACAATGGTGCCAAAGAATAAACACGAAGACAAGATATTGTATATCAGAGCATAAAAGACAAAGTGTTTAAAATATACACAGATAAAAATGTAGAAATATTATACACCTATTTGCAAAAATACACATAACAGTCTGTTAAACAACAAGATACCGTCATTGTATATTTTATAAACACGTGTTGAATAAATCAACAATTAGATTTTAAATAATTGATAATGAAGGCATTTAATCTAATCAAATGATCAAGGCTGTGTTTCATGTTTTCAAAATATAGTCATGTCATCCCTTTCCATCCTGACTTTAGAAGACAGATTAATATTATTTTGATTTTGGATTATGGAATCCAATATAATAACCAGGAATGATGAACAGAAAAATTATGTTTGTTTGCAGTTTTAACAATTTTTAACATCTATTTAGACTGAATAAACATAATTTATGCCTACATTTGTACAAATATCCCAAAACGACTTTATTTATAAACAAAGGGAGAAATAATCAATAGTATTCAAAATTAATTCAGGAGATAATTTTATGAAAAACAAAATGATGTTAGCTATTGCACTCTTTTTCGTGACAGGACTTTCTTCGGTCTTTGCGCAGGAATGGTCACCGGCACAGAAAGAGGTATGGAAAAATGTAAATGATTACTGGGGCCTCATGGCGAAAGGCGATTTGAACGGATTCTTGGATTATTTCCATGCGGATTATGTAGGCTGGGATAATAACTCTCCTTTACCTTCCACAAAAGCAGAAAGTAAAAAATGGATCACTTATGCTTATCAGGGTGTTAAAATCCCGGTTTACGAAATTAATCCCGTGGCAATAAAAATTTATGGAGATGTGGCATTTGTCGATTATTATTATGCAATGGCAAAGGAATCACAAGATGGAAAGAAGAGTTCCGAGAGTGGGCGCTGGACAGATATTCTTTTAAAACAAGGGAATAGGTGGGTTATGATTGGTGACCACGGAGGCAGTGATAAAAAAGAATAGTATGGGTGGTTATCGCTCCGCAGAGTAGCAATTATCAGGGTTTCAGGAGGTAACGACTGAAACCCTTTTTTAATTTATCACCGGTTTTCACAAACAAAATTATTCGTGATTTTTTTACATCTGATTTTACTTCCCATTTGTGGTTGAATTTACGATAGCTACATATACGCATTGTTTTGAAATTCCATGTTTTTTCAGGAACTTCATTACAGATAACGAAAAAAGAGATAGAAATAAATTGTATTTTTGTTTCAGATTAGTCCAAGTTATTTATAATGTGTATTTTATAAACTACAACCATGAATTTCGAATTTACCGAAGAA